>JBFMFQ010000340.1:0-1805 GCA_040752075.1 Candidatus Zixiibacteriota bacterium
TCGATAACATCAAGCGCGCGATCGCCGATGCCGGGTTTCTCCGGACGGCGACCAAGGTCGATGTGATTTGGGCGCGGCTGAAGGAATCCGGGCTTATCGACGAGTTCCACGGCTACTGCCGCCGCACAGTCGATGGCGACAAGGCGCTGGAGCCGGAGACATCGGAGGTGATGGCGTGACCTGGTTCCGGACCGGTAATGGCAAATGGCATCTGCTTGACGGTCGGACCGCTGCCTGTCGGCAGTGCGACTACCACGAGGGATGCGAACGTTCCAAGAAGACCCGGCGCGCGGATCGCTGTAAGGCGTGCCGGAGAGAGGACGGCAAGTAATGGAATCTGTGTATACGACGCCGGAATGCGCTCTCGGAATCATTGATCAATTCATAGATCACAGTCTAGCGCTGAGCCGCCTCGTTCACATGGATATCTCTTTGGATGGCAATCAGTGGTCCGTCCTCTATGGGCCAAACATCCAAGAGGGGATTTGCGGCTTTGGTGATACCCCCAATGACGCGATCCGCGACTTCGACCTCCAGGCGATCGGGGAGCGCCCCAAGGCCGTCGCACTCATCGAAAAGTTTGGCGACGGCGCTCGCGGGTTTGTCGGTCCAATGCCAGCGGGGAGCAGATGACAACCCTCACCCAGACCTACACCCGTCTCGCGCATGACACGACCATCTGCCAGTGCCACCGCTGCGAGCGGATCAACCGCTCGCCGCTACTAAGATTCATTCACGACAACGCCTGGTGGATTGCCCTGTCTGTCCTGAGCGCGCCGCTGCTGTACGCGGTAGTGCTGTGGGCGGTCCGGGCGTTTCCAGGACTCACGAGGGTGGGATGATGGGCTTCCAAGAAATCACTACGGGGGCCGTTCGCGGTCGTGCGCGCCTAAGCATTGAGGTCGGCGACGGGTCGTCCTATACCATCGACATCGCAAACACACCGAGGGCGCACTTGGCCGTCGCACTCTTCGATCTCGCGCGCCTGCTATCAGATCAACCAGACAGCAAGTTGCGCGGCAATGTTCGCATCCTCATGGGTTGCATCCATCAATTGGAGAAATAGACAACCACCGGCGCGCAAACGCCGGGGGCCGAAAGGAATTGCGAGTGACAGACACAATCAACAATCAGGAGGCAGAAGTGTCAACGGATAAAACGCCGGGGACGGACGGCGATGGGTTCCGGGTCATCCGGCTGGCCGCGTCGAACGTCAAGCGGCTCAGGGCGGTGGACATCACGCCCGATCCGAATTCCCCGCTGGTGATCATCGGCGGCAATAACGGTGAGGGCAAGTCCAGCGCGATCGATTCGATCCTCTACGCCCTTGGCGGCAAGGACGCGGTCTGCGCCGACCCGATCCGCCACGGCCAGACCAAGGCGTCGGCGGAAGTCGACCTTGGCGCCTACATCGCCAAGCGTCGGTTCAGCCCGGCCGGACAGACGCTGGAACTCAAAACCAAAGAGGGCTTGAACGTCCCGAGTCCGCAGACAGTGCTGGACAATCTCCGGGGTGTGCTGAACTTCGACCCGCTGGCATTCAGCCGCATGAACGCCAAGGCGCGCTTTGACACACTGCGCGAACTGGTGCACCTGGACATCGATCTCCCGGCGCTGGAGACGAAACGCAAGGCCCTCTACGACAGCCGTACCGAGTTGTCCCGTCGTCATCGCGACTTCGAGGGCGAGCTGCGGCAGACGCCGGAGCCGGACGCGGAGTTGCCCAGCGAGAAGGTGGACGTGGGCGCGCTCGTGGCACAGAAGTCGGCGCTGGCCGACCAGCGGCAGGAGAATGAGCGACTGCG
>JBFMFQ010000341.1:0-1787 GCA_040752075.1 Candidatus Zixiibacteriota bacterium
TGCTCTGGCATCCCCGTGGCGCGTCCATCCGCCGCCGCATCGAGGAGTTCTGGTACCGGCGGCACCAGGAGTCCGGCTACGAACTGGTCTATTCGCCGCATATCGCGCGCTTGAAGCTCTGGGAGCAATCGGGGCACACCGGCTTTTACGCGGAGAACATGTTCCCGCCCTTTGACGTGGAGAACAACCCGCACCAATTGAAGCCGATGAACTGCCCGTTCCACATCCTGATCTACCAGTCGGACCTTCGGTCTTATCGGGATCTGCCCGTACGCTGGGCGGAGCTCGGCACGGTCTACCGGTTCGAGCGCGGCGGGGTGCTGCATGGCCTCCTGCGGGTGCGCGGGTTCACGCAGGATGACGCACACATCTTCTGCCGTCGCGACCAGGTGGAATCCGAGATCGCGCGTGTGCTCGACTTTTGCCTGTCCATCTACCGCGCCTTCGGATTCGAGGACATGGCCGTCTACCTGGCCACCCGTCCGGAAAAGGCCATCGGGGCCGAAGAGGACTGGACCATGGCCGAAGCATCGCTGCGTCGCGCCCTCGAAGAACGCCACATGCCCTTCCATGTCGACGAGGGCGGCGGGGCGTTTTACGGCCCCAAAATCGACCTTCACGTGAAGGACGCCCTCGGGCGTGCCTGGCAGTGCGGCACGATTCAGTTCGATTTCAACCTGCCGGAACGGTTCGATCTGACGTATATTGCTTCAGATGGGAAAAAGCAACGTCCTGTGATGGTTCATCGTGCCCTGCTCGGATCGCTGGAGCGCTTCTTCGGCATTCTGGTCGAGCATCACAACGGCCTCTTTCCGCTGTGGCTGGCGCCGGAGCACGCGCTGGTATTGTCTGTCACGGAACGGGCGGCCGAGTACGCGCGCATGGTGGCGGGACGCCTGGGTGACGCCGGCCTGCGGGCCCAGGTGGATGATCGTCCCGAAAAAGTCGGACTCAAAATCCGCGAGGCCGAGATGAACCGTGTACCATATATGATGATTGTGGGCGACCGCGAGGCCGAATCGCAAACGGTGTCGCTGCGCGCCCATGGCGGCCGGGATCTCGGCAGCCACTCCATCGACGATGTCATCGCCCGGTTGCAGAGCGAGGATCACCCCGCCACCGGCCGCGAGTCATAACCCATAACGCGGTCCGCGCCACCGGCGGGACCGAGGAGGTAAGGTCCCATAGTTCTGAAACCGAAACGCCCGGTTCGTTACGAACCCTCCGTTCGAATCAACCACCGCATTCGCTTCCCGCAAGTGCGCGTCATCGGCGCCGATGGGGAACAGCTCGGCGTGCTGGTCACCCGTGACGCCCTCAAAATGGCGCAAGACCTGGGTCTGGACTTAGTCGAGATTTCCCCGACCGCGCGTCCGCCGGTCTGCCGCATTCTCGATTTCGGACGCTATCAGTACGAGGAATCAAAGAACCAAAAGAAGGCCAAGAAGCGCCAGGCCGCTTCGCAGCTAAAAGAGATGCGCTTCCGTCCGAAAATCGACGAGCACGACATCAACTTCAAGACCAACCGTCTGCGCGAATTCCTCCTCGACGGCCACAAAGTCCGCGCCTATGTCGAGTTCCGCGGACGCGAAATGACCCACACCGAGTTCGGCAAGGTCATCTTGGACCGCATCAAAGAGCAGTTGGAGGATGTTGGTCAGCCCGAACCCACGGTGCGGATGGAGGGACGCCACATGTCCCTCATCATTAACCCCAAAAAGGGTGTCGCCAAGCCGAAACCGGAGTCCCGTCCCAAGGAGCCGCCCAAGGGCCGCCCCGAAGACGAT
>JBFMFQ010000342.1:0-1755 GCA_040752075.1 Candidatus Zixiibacteriota bacterium
TCGCCGCCTGCGGGTCCACGGCGGTGAAGCGGAGGGTGTTGCCGTGGAGGTAGCGGGCGCCGAAGTAGTCCTGGTTGAGGATGTCGTCACCGTCGTGCTCCTTGCCGGTGTAGCGGTGCTTGGTGTCAACCGTGGTGACCTGCGAGGCGCGCAGGGTGCCGTAGGGATGATAATCAAACCAGGACTTGATCGCACCGGTGGAATCGACAATGACCCGGGTCGAGCCGAGGTGGTCGGTGAGGAAGTAGTGGAGTTTGCCGTTGTAAATGCCGTTGTGTTCGTAGACAGCGATCTTCTTTTCCCCGGCGTGGATGAAGTCGCGCTGGCCGACACCGTTGACGTACTCGCGGAGAAGCCGTCCATCGCGGGGGTGGAGGAGGCAGCGATCGCCCGACCACCACCAGCGGAAGGGCTATGTCAGGTGCCTTCCAGAAATGGACAACCCCACCCCTGTCTTTCATAATAACCCGATCCTCGCCCCCGATTCAGCCTATCGTTTCGATTTCGAATATAATATCGGTAAAGTCCTCGTCGAAGTGGCCGTCATTGCAGTCGTAGCGCCTACCGTTCGCTTTCTCACTGACGATCATCGCCGCATTCCCATACCATGACTCGACAGTTCCTGTTCCAGTGTCCCAAACATTCCTCACCTTAATCTTTCCGGTCCTGCTGCTACAAGCGAATTCGTCGGTCCGGGGAGCGGTATCCTGCCATAATACCACAACGGGACCTACCTTGAGGTCGCCAAACCAGAAGTGTCCATCCGTTTCCAGGCGTATGCCTTGGCGCCACTCCGAGTTGACAGAAACAATTGCGAATCTCAGTTTGCTGACGCCGATGGGAACCTCATAAGCATCCTGCATCACCAAGGTCTTACCTTTGTAGGTGATTGGCGCCCCGTTGGATCGTCTAAACTCGAGGTCAATTCGAATCATGGCTTCTCCCCATGCCGACCAGTATGCCGGTAGGGGTCAATAGCCTCATGCTCGTCCGGCCAGACGTCCTGCAGATTACCCGCATCGTGTGTCCCACCCTCGCGACGTGGTTTCTTGTGATGGAGCACTTTCGACTCCGTTTTCCCAGTCTCAGGGTTCATACGCTGAGGGGGGTCACCCTTCTCCATTCGCTTGACGTCTTCCGGAGAATACTTTTGTGGGTTTTCCCTAGCCTCACGCTTCCAGTATTCTCTTCTCGCCGTTGACCAACTCTTGCCGCCATCCGAGGCCCGAAGACTCGCAATGTCTTTCCCAATATTGCCGCCGGCAGTTGCCACGACACCCACCCCGTGGGCCGCCACCCCCGCGGCGGCCGGAAGCGCAGCGAGTGAAATGGCGCCAGCAGGTGCCGCGGCGACCGAAAGTCCAGCCGCTGATGCCCCGGCGAGCGTTTGGGCGGCCCCACCGATAGCAGACGCCACATCCCCGACCGCCATCCCGATCTGGAGGTCGGTGCGCCCTGAGCTCGGATAGTTCTGTGGATCAGGACGGGGGGAACCCCCGATCGTGAAGTTGTTAAGCACCGCTGCGGCGAGCCCGTAAACGAAGTCCTCGACCGCCTCGCCTTCGGTGTCCTTGAGGCGAATCGGATTCCCCAAGGCGTAGCAGTACGGACTCCATCCGGGATACCGGGCCGCCTGCGGGTCCACGGCGGTGAAGCGGAGGGTGTTGCCGTGGAGGTAGCGGGCGCCGAAGTAGTCCTGGTTGAGGATGTCGTCACCGTCGTGCTCCTTGCCGGTGTAGCGGTGCTTGGTGTCGA
>JBFMFQ010000343.1:0-1753 GCA_040752075.1 Candidatus Zixiibacteriota bacterium
GGACACGGTCCCAATTCTTCAGGTTGTTGACTCACTGGGTCAGCCGATTCCGGGCCGCACCGAATGGGCGGATGCGCGGCGGCTGTGGTTTCACCCGGAGGGGAACTGGCCCGAGACGACCCTGGTTTTGGCGGTGATCGACTCGACCCGACTGCATGACCGCCGGGGGACTCCCCCACCCCGGCAGCCCTTTCATTGGCGATTCCACCCGCTGAGCTTCTCGCTGATGGGCTCGGCTCTCTGCCGCATCACCGCCCCCGGCGCCGACTGGTCATCGCACACCTGCCACCTGGAGGCGCGCGCCACGGCCAGCAAGGTCACGCTCCTTCGCACCGCCCCGGTAGACTCCACCTTCGAGTGGGAGATGCCCTCCGGCGGCTGGATTCTCAGCGCCTGGTTCGACCTGAATGCGGACCGGCGCTGGACGCCGGGCGCGCTGTCGCCTTTCGGCTTTGCCGAGCCGCGCGTCTATCTCACGGACACGCTCTACGTTCGTGAGCGATTCACCGTTGAAGACATCGTCGTTCGCTTTTAATTGCGGCTACCCGTGCATCCGGTCCGTCGGCAGCATCCGTGACGGCGGCGCATGGGGAATTCACGGCGACAATAACCAAGGAGGATTGATTATGAGTCGGTTGTCCTGGGAAAAACTGGAACCGTTGCTGATCGAGCACGGCGCCGAGTTCGGAATGGCCATCCTGCACGTCCTCGCTGTCGTGCTGCTCGGGTGGATTGCCCTCCGGGTCGTGCGCAAGGCGTTCAGCAAGGTCGAGACCATCATGATTCGCATGGCCAAAGACGAGGACGAAATCTCGGCCGTGGCCACGGCCAAGCGCGCCAAGACCCTGACAACCCTGTTGCACACGGTGGCGGTGGTCGGGATCTGGGGCCTGGTCTTTGTCATGTCGCTCGATCAGGTCGGGTTTGAGATCGGGCCGCTCATCGCCGGCGCGGGCATCGCCGGTCTGGCCATCGGCTTCGGGGCGCAAAACCTGGTTCGCGACATCATTTCCGGGTTCTTCATCATTCTGGAAAACCAGATCCGGGTGGGCGATGTGGCCGTGATCAACGGGACCGGCGGGCTGGTCGAGTCCATCACGTTCCGCATCGTGACACTGCGGGACATCGAGGGAACCGTCCACGTGTTCCCCAATGGAGCAATCACAACACTCGCCAACCGCAGCAAGGGATGGTCCGCGTATGTCATCGATCTTGGAATCGCCTACGACCAGGACACCGATGAGGTCGTGCGGGTCATGAAAGAGGTCGACGCGGAGCTGAGGAAGGATCCGAACTTCGCGCGTCTGATCATGGAGCCGATCGAAGTCTTCGGGGTCGATCGATTCGGCGATTCGGCCGTCACCATCAAGGCGCGTCTCAAGACACTCCCGATTCAGCAGTGGACGGTGGGCCGGGAATACAACCGCCGCTTGAAACAGGAACTCGACCGCCGGGGAATCGAGATCCCGTTTCCACAGAGGACCCTGCACATTGCGAAGGATTCGGGGGGGGACATTCCAAAGGCAGCCTGACAGCCGCAGATTTCTATTGCGCGCTCTCGCGAATTCGCGATCCTGCCACATGGGGGGATTGAACAGGTACCCGCCCAAGCGAGCCGCCCCCCGGGGCCTGTTGAAAAAGCCCGTTGACCGGGAGTTCACCGGCTTGGGTCGGGATTGCTTCGCTTCGCTCGCAATGACTGGCAAGTTCAAGTCATTGCGAGGAGCGCAGTCCCGCCAGGGGCGGGACGGAG
>JBFMFQ010000344.1:0-1744 GCA_040752075.1 Candidatus Zixiibacteriota bacterium
CATGTACAGGAGTGAATGATCGGAGTATCTCTTGATCCAGTTGTCCTGGGCAGCGGCGGTTGACTGGCTGGCCCAGCCGCGAACGTGGACGTCGGCGCCGTTGAACTGACGGAACTGGAGGCTGTCGCTGGCCACCACGTGGTCGAGGTCCGAGGGTGGAATCGAAGACGCGGAGCCGTTGCTCCATGTCGCCGGAGACGACTTGGTGAGGCGACGCATGTGAACTCGCGATGCCCTCCCATCCAGTTTCCTCAATTCCGTCTCGGCATCAATCGAGCGGTTGAAGGGGTAGGGCATTCCCATCGTGTTCAGATCGCCCAAGAACAGGTAGCGGGACGACCACTGCGCGGTTTGTGCGGCTTTCTCAATTGTCCGGCGGAATTTCAGTGATCGTTCGAACATGTCGTCGCGGAGCCCAAGCCCGAGGGGACTTGCGCCGCTTTTGGTGTGCAGAAACAGGATGGCGTAATCTTTGTTGTCGAGATGCAGACTAAGGAGTGCTCCCGGGCGCAGGGACTTGTTGCCCGACTTGAATTCCACCCTCTGAGTGAAGAAGGCCGTGAGGTTGCTTCGGACACCCACGAGAATCTCCTGGGTCTGCGGGCCCTCGGTGATGTGAAATGAGTACCCCGGCATCTTGCCGACCAAGGCATCGTAGACCTGTTTGCCTTCAACTTCATACAGGCCGAAGACATCCGGCCGGTTGCCGCCCGCAGGCGAAGTCAGGAAATCGACGACGCGCGTAATGCGGCCCGGATCGTCCTTGAAGTGCTCGACGTTCCATGAAACAAGCGAGAATGCCTTGGCCATGACTCAGCCCTCCGTTTGGATTAGATGGACAACCCCACAGCTCTCCCAGAATTCATAAACCACGACGAACACGCGCAACCTGTTCGCGGATCGCGACAAGGACTCGTTGTCCGCGGCCCCGACGGCAATTCTATGGGTTTGGGTTTCCCTGCAATTCCATCTAAGAATGCAATTCGCAATGCGCAGTGTCAAGGGCGGCCTGCTGGCGTTCGGGCGGGTAACCCTTTGCGAGGCAGCATTCCCCTTTGACGCGATACTTGACACCGGGAGGGCGAGGCTCCCGCCGAGCCCCGCAGCAGGAATGGACTTCGCGCAACTCAGAGATACCCGCGTCACGCTCCTTCGCTCTGTAGCCCGGGCCCTTGTGGCCCGGGTGGCGGTTGACATCAACACTGACCCGACCCACAAGGGGTCGGGCTACAGGGCATGGGAGCGTTGCCCGTGGAACAAGATCATTGCGCAGTTTCCGATCCTGCGGCGGGGCTCGGCCCCGTTTCACGGGATCTGCGGCAGGAGCCTCGCCCTCCCAGGAACGGTCAATGCGGGCAGAATCCAATCACCAGATCAAGTGCCGTGCGAGACGCAACAGCGACGGCCGGTGCCGCAGGCCCTTTTTGATCACGTCGATGGGGTCGATGGCGGTGATGGTCCGGCCGTTGTAGAGGGAGCCGAGGAATTCGACGACGTCATCGAAGTCGCGGTCGGACATGCCGAGCATGATGTTGCGGGTCCAGAGGAAGTAGCGCATGTCGCGTCCGCGCGCGGCCATCCAGCGCTTGGGGTATTGGTCGAGATGCTCAAGGGCTCGCCTTTCGTCGCGCAGGTATTCCACGGCGGCTTCGGCCGCGAGACGGCCGGACCAGAGGGCGTTGGCGATTCCGGCGCCGGTGACCGAGTCCAGGAGACGGGCGGCGTCGCCGGTGACCATGACATT
>JBFMFQ010000345.1:0-1739 GCA_040752075.1 Candidatus Zixiibacteriota bacterium
CGTGTGTCGCATGAGAAGTGCGGCTCCCTGGATGGGGGGCACGCGCGCGGATCAGGACCCGCGCGCGTGGTGGCGGTGCGGGAGGGATCAGGGGAACACGGTGTCGAGAACGATCACCGCATCGGGGAGGAGACGCGCGAAGGCCACGGATTCGGTGATGACCGCTTCTTCGAAGCGCTGCTCGATGATCTTGTCGTACTCGACGGTCAACGGCTGGGTGATCACTTCTTCGGCGGCGAAGCGGCGGTCGATGCCCAGGATCAGGTCACCGGCGACATCATCGCAGCGAACGAGGTTGGCGCCGAGCGGGCTCACGAATTCACCGGTGGCGTGGAAGCGGAAGCCGGCCATCGGGTCCTTGAATTCGGTCATGGTGAGAATGTCAAGGAGCAGAGTCTTGGCGCACATCATTGTGTTCATCTCGAACGGATGCATTTCCGCCCAGAACCCGACAATGTCGTCGTAGGTGAGCGATCCGGAGACGGCGGGTTGGTAGGTCGTGGCCGGGTTGTCGTTGCCGTCGCCATTGATGAGCACATCGACCAGCATGGCGAGTTTGTCGACCTGCATGCGGTAGCCGATGTACCAGAGAAGGACCTTGAACTGGGTGGTGGTGCGATGCCGCAGGGCCTTATACGACGCCTTGAGCGCGAGGCCGTAGTCCGGGACATCGATCGAGTGAACGCGTTCGGTGACCAGAATGGCCGGGACGTTGGCGCCATCCCCGACGGGACGCAGGGACCAGCGGGGGTCGTCCTGGGTCGAGTTCACATCGAACGGTGTGTACCGGTTTCCGGTGACGCGCGAGGAGGCGCCGATGAGCGCGGCGAGTTCGGGGCGCATCGCCTGGCCACGGCGGATTTCGCGGAGAATGAACTCGGGCAGCAGGGCGGGCGCGCTGCGGTAGAAGAGCTCGACGGTGACCGGACTTTGGCCGCCGACACGGACACCATGGGCCGCGAGCTGGCGTTCGAAGGCATCGAGCGGCGAACCCGTGGGCGACGGGTCGTAGTCGCCGGTCTCGAGAAGTTCCGACAGTGTGAGACCGCGCGACTCGGCTTCGAGGTAGGTGTCGCGTGTGACCTCGATGCCGGCGGCGCGTTTGAGATCGAGATGACCGGAGACCGGCGGTTCGGCGGCGGCCTTGGCCAGGAATTCGGCGGGAACTCCAGCGAGGAGTTTGTCCATATCCATGAAGGTTGACCTCGTGGTGGATGGTTGATGTCGATCAGTTGAGCAGGATGACGCAGTCGGTGGCGCCATTGACGGAGAGCACGGTGCCGCGGGCGATGTTGCCGCCGGCGGGATCATTGCCGGCGAGCGCGGGCGCCTGTTTGACGGTGCCATTGGCGCCGCAGACGACGCGGTTGCCGATCACCGGGTTGGGCGCGGCCATCGCCAGGCGGCAGACCCCGCCAATTTGCACGGTCGCGAATCGTCCCCCGTCACGGCCGTCTTCGAGGGACAAGTTGATCAGCTTGCCGAGCAGGATGTCGCCATCGCCGGCTGGACCGACTTCATCGTCGGCGGTGAGTGTCACCGCCTTGCCGACATCGGCGTCGGTCAGATCGTCGGTGCCGGCGGTCTTCTTGATGTTGAATGTCGCGAGGATCTCGCCGATGGATTCGAGATTCGGTTTGCGAATGCTCATGGGGGGTGCGATTCCTTCCCAGTCTTTGAGTGAAAGGGCGATGAGTCTCCGGTCTTGTCATCGAGCCGGGCTTACTTGAATGCGTGCG
>JBFMFQ010000346.1:0-1734 GCA_040752075.1 Candidatus Zixiibacteriota bacterium
GCATGAGCACTCTCTCCCGTTGCGATACCGACCTACGGGCAGCATGTCGACGTCCTACTCGCCGGTGAAGAACTCCTGGAAGTTCGCGAAGTCCAACAAATCGATGTCAATGTCGCCGTCGGTGTCAAAGACCTGCACGCCGCAGCCATGCCACGGCGGAGGATCGCTCGGACCATTAGCGCATGCGGCGAAGCTGCTGTAGTCGACCAGGTCCAAGCGGCAATCTTCATCCATATCGCCAATCGGGCGTCCATGGCTGTTGACTGGAGCGCCGATTGGCCCCGCGATACACGCATCGGTGGCGTTGCTGATTCCGTCTCCGTCGCCGTCGTCGTCGCACAAGTCTCCTGCGCCGTCGCGATCGAAGTCGATCTGATCGCTGTTTGCTACGCAAGGGCAGTTGTCGAGATCATCCTCAATTCCATCGCCGTCTTCATCGGGCAGGTCCTCCAGATCCCAGACGTATGCCGCACCGACCACCTCTGGGTCAGCATGTGAGTCGCCCATGACTACCGATGCGCCGCTTACCGCCACAGGCGGCCCCGACTGACCAAAGCCACCATCTTTGGTAATCCACCTGTGAAACGTCCATGCTCCGTCAATTCTGCGGAAAACCGCGGCGCCCGAGTCCCAGCTTTCGAGCAACGTACCGACCACTAGGATGTCCCCGTCGAGCGCCAACTGATAGCCAAACACCGAGCCAATGGAAGGTGGCTCATTGGTCAGGGTAGCAGTCTCAGTCCACTCCCTTCCCACTCGTTCGAATATGTGGACCGCCCCGACGGCCCCAAGGTCGAGAGCCTCTTCTCCCGTGCATCCCAGGGCAATCCGGTCGCCGTCTATCGCGAGGCCGGGGCCGCAGTAGCTTCCGGCGTTCAGCACTCCTGGATAGAGTCGAGCCTCAAGCGACCAGACGCCGTCAGCCCTCGTAAAGACGTACGTCTCCCCGACAATCGGTAGACCGATTTCCGGATTGTCGAACCAAGGGGTTCCCACTACGGCCATGTCGCCATCGATCGCAACGGCCTGACCAAACTGCACGTGCTGCCGCGCGCGTGATCCGGCGGTCAATAGCGCCTGTTGAATCCAGTGTCCTCCGTCGGTCCGGATGTACACATGTACCGCGCCTGCGTTGGCCATGTCATCGAGATCGTATTGGGGCGAAGCGACGAGTACCGTATCGCCTGACACGGCGACCTGTGCGCCGAAGGCGCTGTCGTCCTGGAGCGTGTTGAGGAGCGCTTCCTGTACCCAGCGTTCGCCGTCGTGCCGAAACACGTATGCCTGTAGCCGCTGATAGTGCGGGTCACCGGCAACGATCGTCGGGCCGTCGAGGGCAATATCTCGAGCGAAGTTCACGGCGCCGCTCGGGGAGGAGGGCAGGATGTACCCATCCTCTTCCCAGACTCCGTCAATACGCTTGTAGAGAAACAGCGCGCCGTCCTCAAAAGGATCAGGATGGTCGTCACCTAAGAGGTCTGCGCCTGCGACGAGCCTATCACCCTGTACGGCCACGCTCAAACCGAAGCTCACATTCGTACCTGCGTCAGGCACGAAAGTCTCCGACGGAAACTGGACACACTGGGCGCCGGCATGGCGCGTAGGGTGGGTAGAACCTATCCCAGAACCACTTATCACCTGGTGCGTATATATATGCATGGCACTGAAACTCACGGACGAACAGTTGGAATGGTTGGCGGAACGGATTCCGGATGCACCTCGAAGTCCTCTGGG
>JBFMFQ010000347.1:0-1728 GCA_040752075.1 Candidatus Zixiibacteriota bacterium
AGCGGGGACCCAGCGTCTTGAATTCCGTTCGCCGCCGCACAATCAAAGGCAACGCATTGGATCCCTGCGTCTGTCATTCTTTGACGAATCACGCTTGCGTATCCCCTCCAAACCCGTAAATATCACCCCATGGAACGTCCAAACCCCCTCGCCAAGCTGCATGAAATGCGCCGCAAGGCCGCGCAGCCCGGCGGCGAAAAACGCGCCGCCGCCCAAAAGGCCAAAGGCAAACTGCTCGCCCGCGAACGCATCGACATCCTCTTGGACGAAGGCTCGTTTGAGGAAATCGACCGCTTCGTCGCGCATCACTCGACCGCCTTCGGCCTCGATGCCCAGCATCCCCTCGGGGATGGTGTCATCACCGGCTCCGGACGCATCGAGGGACGGGCGGTCTTTGTCTTCAGCCAGGACTTTACCGTTTTCGGCGGCTCCCTGGCCGAGGGCCACGCGCGCAAGATCTGCAAAATCATGGATCTCGCCCTCAAGACCGGCGCGCCGGTCATCGGCATCAACGATTCCGGCGGCGCCCGTATTCAGGAGGGCGTCGTGTCACTCGGCGGCTATGCCGACATCTTCCTGCGCAACACCCTCTGCTCGGGCGTGATCCCGCAAATCTCGGTCATCATGGGCCCCTGCGCCGGCGGGGCGGTGTACTCGCCGGCAATCACCGATTTTGTCCTGATGACTCGCGGTACTTCCTACATGTTTGTCACCGGCCCCAACGTCGTCAAGACCGTGACCCACGAGGAAATCGACTTCGAGGGCCTGGGCGGCGCGAGCGTGCACTCGGAGAAAACCGGCATCGCCCACATGGCGGGAGACAACGAAGCCGAAACGCTGATTCTGACACGCCGCCTGTTCGGCTACATCCCGCAGAACAATCTCGATGACCCTCCGCGCCGTACTTGTGATGATCCCGCCGACCGCGCCGATGCCGAACTCGATACCATCGTGCCGCTCGACCCGAACAAGCCGTATGACATCAAAGACGTGATCACCGGCGTCGTCGACGATCGCGAATTCCTCGAAGTCCAGCCCGATCACGCCGCCAATCTCGTGGTCGGCTTCGCACGGCTCGGCGGACGGTCCGTGGGCATCGTGGCCAACCAGCCGGCCGTCCTCGCCGGTGTGCTGGATATTGCCTCCTCGTCCAAGGGCGCGCGCTTTGTCCGGTTCTGCGACTGCTTCAACATCCCGCTGGTCGTTTTCGAGGATGTTCCCGGTTTTCTACCCGGGGTGGCGCAGGAACACGGCGGCATTATCAAGCACGGCGCCAAACTCCTCTTTGCCTTCTGCGAAGCGACCGTGCCCAAGGTCACGGTCATCACCCGCAAGGCGTATGGCGGCGCCTATGATGTCATGAATTCGAAACACGTGCGCGGCGACTACAACATCGCCTGGCCGACCGCCGAAATCGCGGTCATGGGCCCCAAGGGCGCCGCCGAAATCATCTTCCGCCAGCAGATTAGCGAAGCGAAGGACCCCGCCGCCGAGACCGAACGGCTCGCCGACGAGTACCGCGAGAAATTCGCGAATCCGTACATCGCCGCCGAGTACGGTTACCTCGATGATGTCATCGAGCCGCGCGAAACACGCGCCCGCCTGATCCGCGCGCTGGGATTCCTGGAAACCAAGAAAGATTCAAACCCGCCAAAGAAACACGGCAATATCCCGCTGTAGCACCTGAGCGCGAACACCAATCGCCTGTAGGGGCGGGTCTCAGACCCG
>JBFMFQ010000348.1:0-1720 GCA_040752075.1 Candidatus Zixiibacteriota bacterium
TTCCGCCGCGACGAACGGCAGTGCTCTGCGGATGCGCTGCGCCACAGTCTCCGGTGTCTCGACTGCCAGGTCTAACAGGTCGAGCACGCCGAGGATAATCTTTTTGCCCGCGAGCCCGGTCAGGACGGAGCAGTCGAGCTTCGACTGGGCCGTCTCCAGAGAAACCTGGTGACACGAGCAGGCGCTCAATTGCGTCAGGAACGAGTACCCGCTCGGGCGCTCATGGATGATGGCGGCGTAGCCGAAACAAATGTGTACGGCTGTCGTCCCGGTGATGCCTTCGAGGGCACGATTGAGCGCGGTGAGACCGTATTCCTCCGCCTTGGCCGGGCGCGCCTGCATGTAGGGTTCGTCGATCTGCACGATGTCGGCTCCGGCGGCGAAAAGGTCGCGGACCTCCGCGTTCACGGCCTCGGCATACGCCAGCGCGGCGTCAGCCTCATGCTTGTAGAAATCGTTCTGCGCCTGTTGCGTCATGGTGAAAGGACCGGGAACGGTCATCTTGACTGGACGGTCGGTATGCCGCTTGAGAAATCGCAGGTCGTCGACCGCAACCGCGCGGCGGCGGCGAATCGGGCCGACGATGCGCGGCACCGGATTCGGATGGCCGGAGCGATCCAGAGCTGTGCCCGGGTTGTCGCTGTCGATCCCTTCAAGGGTCGTCGCGAAATGATTCGAGTAACTCTCGCGGCGGATCTCGCCATCGGTGATGATATCCAACCCGGCATCAAGCTGGGCACGAATCGCGAGCTGGGTAGCGTCGTCCTGCGCTTCCTTGAGAAACGGGTCGGCGACGCGCCACAGTTCGCGGGCACGAACACGCGGCGGAAACCTTTTCGCCAGGCCCGCGCGATCAATCAGCCAGTCCGGCTGGGGATAACTGCCGACCAGAGTCGTGGGAAAGAGCATCAGCTATCTCTTTACAATGAGGATTCCCAAAAAGAGGGCGGAGAAACGTCAGACGAGTATCATCGCGTCATCGGCTTCTCCGCCATTCTTGCGGGCGCGTACGGCAAACGAGCTTACGCCGCGCGCCGTGCTTCGTCTTTCGCGGAAGGACTCTCAACCTTGTAGAGTTTCTGGGCGTTGTCCCACAAGATCTTCCGCCGCACCGACTCCTCACAGTCGGAGAGGCCGCCTTTGATGCGCGCGTGCACTTCTTCGCCGTACAGCGAGGTCGGGTGAGGGAAATCGGTCTCGAAGAGGATGTTATCGACGCCCACCTTGTCGATCAGCCGCCGCGGCGCGGTCTGCTCGAACCAGTAGCAGGCATAAATGTTGCGCGTAAAGTATTCCGACGGCAACAGGTCGAACTCCGGATGTTCTTCTTTCACATCATTGCCCATGAACTGGTAATCGAGGGCTTCGAGCACGAATGGAATCCAGCCAATGCCGCTCTCCACCGAGATGAACTTAATTTTCGGATAACGCGCCAGCACGCCCGACATGATCAGATCGACCATCTGGACGCCGTTGCGCAGGAAGATATCGACCGACAGCTCGGTAAACGCGGTCATTTTCCCGTAGGCCGCGATCTTGCTTTGCAGCAAACCCATCTCCATATTGCCCGAGCCGATGTGGAAGCTGACCGGCAGGTCCAGGTCCACCGCCACTTCCCACAGCGGATTCCACTGAGGGTCGCCGAGGAACGGCATGCCGAAGGATTGTGGCTCGCCGGTGAACAGGATGCCTTTGTGACCCATGGCGGCGCAGCGCCGTA
>JBFMFQ010000349.1:0-1690 GCA_040752075.1 Candidatus Zixiibacteriota bacterium
CGCCCTGCCTCCGGCAGGGCTCCTCGCAATGACTACCACTTCCTCGTTTCAGGGCAACGTGGTTGTGGTGCGATCCAACTTTTTGAAACGACCAAGACTCTAATTCATTACCACCTTTGAAGGCGGAATGGGGGCTGGGTGATGCGCGGCTCGGTGGAGCGGGTCAGCCAGAGCGCCAGGGCGAGCGCGAAGACCGCATCGCAGTGGGTGTTGTCCTCCCAGGTGAACTCGCGCAGCTCGCCGGCGAGACTCCAGTAGTCGCCCGCGTCGTTGGTTTGCTCAATGTCGGTCAGCCCGATGGCGCCGGAAGCGAAGACCTGTTCGAGATGGGCGATCAGTTCGTTTTTGGCGCGTCCTCCCCTCTCGCCGAAATTGAATCCCTCCGCGCCGATGTCCGCGAGTTCGGCCAGCACCACATCGCCGAGGCCGGTGGCGTCAATCAGGACACGCCCCCCGTAGGCGGCGTGGCGGCGGCGAATAGCGGCATACACACCGGGCCAGGACCGGTGCTGGAATCGTTCGCAGGCGACCATCTGCATCGGCCGCGCACTGACATCGAGCGTGATCCCGACCGTCCAGGAGCGCTTTCGCGCGAGATCCCAGCCATGGACATAGCGGTGATGCGACACTGGTCCGGACAGCCCGGAGGATTGCGACAGCGCCCGCTGGATGTCGGACTCGTTTAGCACTTCGTTGCCGCAATCGACAAACCGCCCTTCGATGTTTTGTGCACGGCGCTGGGGCGAGAGGCGCTGCATGGTGCGCTCGAGGTAATCCGGCGGCAGATGCGGGTTGTCGCGGGTGTCGCCGCGCTGGACATACGCGAGGTGCGGGCGCGCCGCCAGCTCGACCGCCTTGCGGTAAAACCAGTTCTTGCCGCGCGGGGTTGAGGTGTAGTCGATCATGCCCGCGCGGTCGACCACGCGCATCGCCAGCACCTCCTCCACCACCTCCTGCGGATTGGACTCAAAGGCGGCTTCATCGAAGGTCACATAATCGAAGTCATGCCCGAGCAGATACTCACCGCGCCTTTGCGACGAACGCGCCCACAGGACCGACCCATTGCTGAGGCGCAGCATCGGAAACGGCGTGTGAATCAGATCGTCGATGAAACGGTCGGCGTGGGGGTGACGGCGCAGGAGGCGCACGGTCTCGTTGAAGATGATGCGCGCCTGGTCGAGCGTAATCGAGACATTGACCGCGACATAGCGTCCGGCACGGTCGTGCTGTGGGTTGCGAATTTGGAAGAAGAGACGGTGGGCGAACTTGATGGCCTGCGCCAGGGATTTCCCCCAGCGGTTGCCGGTGTGCAGGAGATTTTCGGGTTTGGTGGAGCGGGATAGCCAGAGGGCCTGGCCGGGGTGTGGATCAACGCCGAGGAATTCGCGGGCAAAGTAGACAGGGTCGGTGATGGCGCGGCGGAAGGGTGTGGTGTGTGTCAAGTGGAATGGCAATGTTGCCCAACCCACAATGGGTCGGGTCGATAGTTGAATCTTGTGAGCCCCTTCATGGCAACAACAGGAACGATAGTGGAACTGAAGCCCGCCATGCCTCTGTAGCCCGACCCCTTGTGGGTCGGGTCACTGATCGAGACTTGCGAGTCCCTTTATGCCACCAACGGGCAGGACAGTGGACCCGAAACCCGCCATCCCTCTGTAGCCCGACCCCTTGTGGGTCGGGTCGCTAATTG
>JBFMFQ010000035.1:0-21307 GCA_040752075.1 Candidatus Zixiibacteriota bacterium
ATCCTCCGTCCGCCGGTGCCGCCGGAACGGGCCACCGGGCTCTCCCTTCTGGCCGCATTGGCATTCGCGCGCGCCACCGAGGCGGAATTGGGACTCGAAACCCAACTTAAGTGGCCCAATGACGGGCTGATCGCGGGCAGGAAGGTGTGCGGCATCCTGATCGAGCTCTCCGCCGAAGTGGACCGTGTGCACTACGCGGTGTGTGGCACCGGCATCAATGTCAATCACACGGCCAAGGACTTTCCCGCCGCGCTCCGCAAGACCGCGAGTTCACTCGCGATTGCGGCCGGGCGTCCGGTGGATCGGCTCGCGTACTATCGTCGATTCCTCGCGACTTTCGAAGGGGTGTACCGTGAGTACCGCCGCGAAGGGATGTCGCCGATCCTTGGGGAGTACCGGAAGTGCTCGATTCTCCTGGGCAAGAAAGTCACGGTTCGCCAGGGTGAAAGGAAGGTCACCGGGACGGCGGTGGCGATCGATGACACCGGGGCGCTTGTGGTGAAAACCCGGTCGCAGGAAATCGTCGTGCGTTCGGGCGAGGCGACACTGAGATGAAAGGCACCTCACCCCGACCCTCTCCTGAACCGGCATAGAGCCGCCGGTTCAGGAGAGGGAGACAGACTCCCTCTCCCGGCGGCATTATCGCCGGGAGAGGGCGGGGGGTGAGGAGATTTTACGTTGGAATGAACTGATTGCTGGATCGCTATATTCCCTTCATGCTCCTGGCGATCGACACAGGCAACACCACGACCCACATCGGCGGCTTTGACGGCGACCGGTTGGCTTTCTCGTTTCGGCTGGCATCGACCCACACCCGCACGGTGGACGAAGCGTCGCTTTTGATCCGTCAGGTGCTGCGGGAGAATGCGGTCGAGCCGGGGTCCATCGATGGCGCGGTCCTGTGCTCGGTGGTGCCGCTTTTGACCCCGGTCATCGAGCAGGCGCTGCGGGCCGCGTGCGGGGTTGACCCACTGGTCGTCACATGCCACCTGAAACTGCCGATTCGCCTTGAGGTGCCGTTGCCCGAGCAGGTCGGCACCGATCGCATCGCCAACGCCGTCGCGTTCTGGACTGAACACCGGCGTGCGGGAGTGGTTGTCGACTTCGGCACCGCGACCAATTTCGATGTCGTTTCCGCCGCTGGCGCCTACATCGGCGGGGCGCTGGCCGCCGGCCTGGAATCGGCGGCCGACCGTCTGGCGCAGAAGGCCGCGCAACTCTTCAAAGTCGGCTTCGGTCCGCCCGAATCCGCCATTGGATCGACCACCGAAGAAGCGCTCCGTTCGGGCTTCTACTACGGCGCAGTCGGGGCAGTCGATGAGATCGTGACACGAATCACGCGTGAACTTGGAGGCGACGCCCATGTCGTGGCCACCGGCGGGCTGGCGGACATCGTGGCGCGCGAATCGAAAACGATCAAGGCGGTGGATCCGATTCTGACGTTGAAGGGGTTGCGGGTTATTTCATCCTGCCAGTCCTTGTCGGCTTGGCCGTATAAGGTGCTATGATTCAATTGGTTAGCGTTGAGTAGGTTCCAAGCGTCGCCTCTCGCATAAAGCCTCAAAAAAATTTGCCTCTCCGCCCCTCTTCATCGTATAATGGGCACCAAAGCTGTTAGCACTCGACGCCGATGAGTGCTAACAGTGTTGGAGGGAAACCATACTCCACCAATCAAGTTTGAGTGGACGAACATAAACGCAGTTCCCGGATCGGATCCGGGATCAGCCCCGTCGCAAGCGCGGGGCAGGGAGGAAGCAAGATGAACGTGAAGCCGTTGGCGGATCGTGTGGTGATCAAGCCGCTCGATACGGAAAAGGAAATCAAGAAGGGCGGGATCATCATCCCCGACACCGCCAAAGAAAAGCCGCAGGAAGGCGAGATCGTGGAAGTCGGCGGCGGGCGCCGCACCGACAAGGGCGATGTGGTCGCGATGGAAGTCAAGAAGGGCGACAAGGTCCTCTACGGGAAGTACTCCGGCACCGAAGTCACCATCAACGACAACGAGTACCTCATCATGCGCGAGTCGGACATTCTCGCGGTGGTGAACTAGAACCGCTCGATTCGTGAGTTGCGGTACAGCCCTGAAAGCCGGGTCGCCGCAATGAGGGCACGGCCCCGTAATCGGGATCTTCGACAAGCCGTGCCCCTACAAACCGGGTGGAGTGATCCGCCTCTGATGACGCAACAAAGGAGAATGTGAGATATGGCTAAGATGATTGAATTCTCGATGCCGGCGCGTGAGAAGCTTCGCCGCGGTGTCGATCAGTTGGCCAATGCGGTGAAGATCACGCTTGGCCCCAAGGGACGCAATGTCGTCATCGACAAGAAGTTCGGCGCCCCGACGATCACCAAGGACGGCGTGTCGGTCGCCAAGGAGATCGAACTCGAAGACCACTTCGAAAACATGGGCGCGCAGATGGTGAAGGAAGTCGCCTCGAAGACCTCCGATGTCGCCGGCGACGGCACCACCACCGCGACGGTGCTGGCTCAGGCGATCTTCCGCGAGGGCTTGAAGAACGTGACCGCCGGCGCCAACCCGATGAGCCTGCAGCGCGGCATCCAGCGGGCGGTCGAGGCGATCACCGAGGAACTGAAGAAGTTGAAGGTCGATGTGCCGTCGAAGAAGGAATACGCCCAGGTCGCGACCATCTCCGCCAACAACGATTCCACCATCGGCGAGCTGATTGCCGACGCCATGGACAAAGTTGGCAAGGATGGCGTCATCACGGTCGAGGAGTCGAAAACCGCCGAGACCACGCTGGAGCTGGTCGAGGGGATGCAGTTTGATCGCGGGTACATCTCTCCCTACTTCGTGACCGATCCCGAGGCCATGGAAGCGGTCCTCGAAGAGCCGGTGATCCTGATCCACGACAAGAAGATCTCCACCATGAAGGACCTCCTCCCCGTGCTGGAGAAGGTCGCCCAGTTGGGCCGTCCGCTTCTGGTCATTGCCGAGGATGTCGAAGGCGAGGCCTTGGCCACGCTGGTGGTCAACAAGCTGCGCGGCACGCTGCGTGTCGCGGCGGTGAAGGCGCCCGGGTTCGGCGATCGCCGCAAGTCCATGCTGGAGGACATCGCGATTTTGACCGGCGGGCAGGTTATTTCCGAGGAACTCGGATTCAAGCTGGAAAACACGGTCCTTTCGCACCTGGGCAAGGCCAAGCGTGTGAACATCGACAAGGACAACACCACGATTGTCGAGGGGACCGGCCAGTCCGACAAGATCAAGGGCCGCATTAACCAGATCAAAAAGCAGATCGAAGAGACCAGCTCCGACTACGACCGTGAGAAACTGCAGGAGCGCCTGGCCAAGCTGGCCGGCGGTGTCGCGGTGATCAATGTCGGCGCGGCCACCGAAGTCGCCATGAAGGAAAAGAAGGCGCGTGTCGAGGATGCGCTCCATGCGACGCGTGCGGCGGCCGAGGAAGGCATCGTCCCCGGCGGCGGCGTGGCGTTCATCCGCTGCCTCAAGGTGCTCGACAAGTTCAACGGCAAGGGCGACGACGAATCGATCGGCGTCAGCATCGTTCGGCGCGCGCTCGAAGAGCCACTGCGCCTGATCGCCGAGAACGCCGGTGTCGAGGGTTCAATCGTTGTGAATCGTGTGAAGGCCGAAAACGGCAACTTCGGCTACAACGCCCAGACCGACACCTACGAAGACCTGATGAAGGCAGGTGTGATTGACCCGACCAAGGTCGCGCGCATCGCGCTCGAAAACGCGGGCTCGATTGCCTCGTTGCTTCTGACCACCGAAGCCATGATCACCGACAAGCCGGAACGCAAGCAGTCCGGCGGCGGTCAGGGCGGCGGCATGCCGGGCGGTATGGGCGGAATGGGCGGTGGCTACGACGATTTCTAAGCCGAACGTCTGACCAGAGAATACAAAAAGCCCCCGTGCCGGGTGACCGGCGCGGGGGTTTTCGCTCATATGAGAGCGAACATCCTCGGTCCAGAGATGGGAATGTCAGGACACGGCTTCCTGGACTTTCATCGCCTGAAGGACTTCGGCCGGCGGCTCGTACTTTTCGCGAGGAATTCGCCCGAATTCGATGACCTGATCATCCTCCACGTCATCGGATAACCGCGCGACAGGAATTTTGTGCAATGGGGCGCGACGGTCGCCGATGGCGTCATATCTCCCCCGCCGGTACAGTCTATAGAGCTCCCAGAACTCCTCGACCATCCCCGCCTGGAACTTCTCGTCGTCCGACCGGCGGCGCGCCCGGCGCCAGAAGTACTTTTCCAGCTCCTGCTTGTGAGCGATCCAGTCCTCGAGGGCAAGACGCGCATCCTCTTCATTGTCCGGCAGACGATACACGCCTTCCCCGAAAAACGTGGCGGCCTCGTACAGCAGCTTCGCTTCCGACTCGTTGTTGAAAGCCCACTTCCTGTCCCCGGCGACAATGGTGTTCTGCTCGATCAGGTCATGGCGGTAGATGACCTTCGCGCGTTCGGGGATTTCGTAGGTCTTCATCGCGCACATCGGGGAAGGATGGGGTTAGTCGGTTTCGGAGTCAAGGGTGTCCGATGAGTCGTCGCCATCGACTTGCCACTCGGTCCGAGATACCTGTCGTATCGTATCCTCGCCATTACGACCGGAGGCGAGGCGGTTCTTCTGGGCGATCAACTCCAGACTTCTAGTCCTTGCAAGGAAGCCGCTCATTTCCTCATACATGCTTTCCAACAGGGCCTCTGCCTCGTCCGGATTCGCCCCCAGGCCAGCAAGTACGGCAAGGTCCAACCGTCGGCGGTCTTCGAACGAGAACTCCTCAGTCAGTGTGAGGGTTTTTCTCGTGCGCAAAGTGCCGAAAGCGCGCGCCACGGCAGCGAGGCCCCGCTTTGAGAAGCGGGTTACGTCCGGAACTGCCAGCATGTTGACGTCCACAACTTCCGTCTTGAGATTCCCTTCTCGCCCAACCCCGCGGCCGTATTGAAACTTGCTCAGGGCAACGAGTGTGGAGTTCAGAATACCCGCCAGCCCATCCCTCGAGACCGCTTCTTTTGCCTTCACGTCGAAGAGGTTGTGATTGCAAATCAGGCCGTCCGCATTCAGAGCCACGATGTGCCGGTATTGCTGGGCCATTGGCCAGAACATGTCCCCGCGAAAGGTAGTCTTTATGTCATACCAAAAACGTGACTCGCTCGTCCGGGAGGCTACTGACACCTTTTTCGGTACGGGTTTCTGGTCCTCCCCTCTCCCCATAGGGTGAGTCTCCCCGTACCGCAGATACTTCGCCACATGCTTGCCACGCAACGCCGACTTCGGTTCCGAGACCAGGAGAACACGCCGCTTCAGGTTCTCCGGCTTGATCGTAATCGAATCGATCTCCATAAGCGAGTGGACTTCCGGCTCGAGATACTCCGCCTCGATCAGGTGCACACTCCCATCGCCCGCTTTGCACACGCGGACCTTCTTTGTTTCCCGTCTTGTGATGCCGTAGGTCTTCTTGAACTCGGAATCACTCATCCGTTCGACCACCTCATCGGTGATGTCGCGAGGGAAAAAGAAGGCGTCGCACCCTGTTTTAAGCCCGAATCGGATTTCGGCAAGCTCTCTCAGTGGAACGAACTTGTCCCCGAAACGATCCATCAATTCGAAGAAGATGTCGGGGGCGCGCAGGTGGATTCCCCATTTGCCGCCCGTGTGATTGGCGGGGTTCGACTTGTCGTCGGCTTCGATCAGGTCGCTCTGTCTGACAACACGGATGCGCCAGTCTTTGGTCTCCGTGCTCTTGCGGGTTTCAAGGATTCGACGGCGGATTTCCTCAGCGGCTCCGATGCGGTCGTCGCCGTGTTGCGCATCGATCAGGATGTCCGCAAGGGGCCGTCGAACTTGCACAAATCGGACAAGATTGGCCTGGCGTGACTTGAGGTCTTTCTCCCTCCGGAGAATGGTCACCGCGGTCCCGACGCGAGCATCGGTAAACCAGGGCTCGACCGAGGACTCGATGATCGCTTCAATGCAGAAGTTGGACAGAATCCACTTCTGGAGTTCGAAGCCGTATTCGACATCCAACCAGGAAGAGGATGTCAGGAAGCCGAAATGCCCGCCCTCATCAAGGAGGAATGATGCGGCGTGCGGCCAGAAGTAGAGGTGGAGATCGGAGCGCCCGGACAGGCGCAGGTCCATCCACTTGTCCTTGGAAGCGTTGGCATAGTCCTGCTTTTGGTCCTGGGACAACTCTTCCTGACGGACATAGGGGGGGTTGCCAACCACGGCATCGACGCGCTCCAAGGCTGACTTGATGATCTCCGAGGTCTTGCCCGTGCGCTCGACTCGTACCGGAAAGAGCTTCTTTCGGCTCGTTACTTTGAAGAAGTCCGTCTGGGCAACGCGGGGATAGTTTTCAACCCTGCCCAAGTCCCGTGATGCGAGACTCACCACGGCCAGATGCGCCGCATACGACGAGATGTCGGCACCGTAGATCTGCGAAAGACGATCCTCATGCGACTGCTTCGCGCCGGTCGCCTCTGCCAGCCATCTCTTCCGGGCATACGCCCTGACCAGAAAGGTCCCCCCTCCGCATGCCGGATCGAGCACAACCGCGCCAGGATCGCGGATGGCGAATGCGTTGATGACGTCGACGATTTCGCTCTTGGTGTAGTGCTGACCGAATTTGTGGCGTTCCTGGGGGCTGATCAAGCGTTCGAAAATCTGACCAATGATGTCGTAGTCGATCCCAGTGAAGTCATAATGATCGACCTGTTCAACCAGGTCCCGCCAAGCGGGAGCAACTTCGTCGGCGAGAAATGGCAGTGAGTCGCCGAACTCGTCGCCTTCGAACACCGTCTCGTAATCACCGCTGACTTTCTCAGCGTTCCGGAACGCCCGGTCGAGCTTTTCGCGGAGTTTCGCCGCGGGGAGGCCGTTCTTCGGGATACGGAGCGGGCTCAGCGACGGGTGCTTGCGGCGAAGTGCGTCGTAGAACACGATCTTAATCGCGAGTATGTAACTGGAGAACCGAGCCGCGATGTCCAGCGATGGTTCCGGTTCGCGCGGATCAAACACCCCGCCGAGGTTGGCAGCCGCCCAGCGGCCAACGCGATCACGAAACTTTCTGTCCTCTCCAGCCTTCCGGACGATGGCGGTGCGGGTCAGTGCCGAGGGGCCCTCGAGGGCGCTTTCGAGCGCGTGAATGAATCGCTTGTCCAGAGGATGCCGCGGCAGTTGGCGTGCACCTCTGACGAGTTCGGCGCAGTATTCCAGGAAAGCGTCCAAGCTAGCTTTCAGACGATCCTGAATCTCCGGTCTTGCGAGATCCTCAGCCGTACGGATGGAAAGCCAATCGAAGAACTCGAGGTAGCGGTCGGCGATCGGCGTGTTTGGCCTGAATGTCTGCCAGACCACTGTTCGATTGAAATTCGACGTGAAGAAGTACTCGACACCCTCGCTGTTCGCTTTGTTGTGGGCATCAAGAACGAGGCTCTCCGCGTAGGGATTTCGTCCGTCGGGCCGGTCGGGAAGCTTAAACTCCCCGGTGAGAACAATTCGGTCGCGGTGATCCCGGAGGATGAAGTCGTTTCGCTTCAACTTCCCGGCTGGTCGCTTTTCAACCGCGGCACGTTTGAATGGGAAGTCCTCGCCCTTTCGTTGACAGATCTCATCAACCCAGGATTTTACTTCGGCGACGAATTCGAGCTCGGTGATTTCGCTTATGGCCATGATGACGTCTCCCGCAGGGTCTTGCGAGGCGGGGTTTCAATAAGCGACCGTGACCTGAACCGGACAATCAGATATCTCGGATGCCCGCCTGGCCGGAATGGGGAGCCCGAGGAGTGCAAACTCTGTCCCAAGTCCTCACAGAATTGCCCCCTCAATCGTATATCCCTGTGGGAGAGTAACTTGGAGGGCAATGGTCAAGTTTAGGGGGCCGGACGAGCGGGGATGGATCTTGTCAGTGTTACGAGAGGGTTCGTAAGATCAACCCCACTTTGGCCTTGCGCCAATTAGCGGTTGGCTTATTTTAGACTCGGCTTTGCGCCAAATGTGGGCCCCTCACCGTGAGCCCACGGCGGGTTCTCACCCCCGCCTGCGAACGAAGAGTTTGGACAGAGGTTTTTGATGCGCGACCCGGACATTCGGGGAAAGACGCGGATATGGCGCGTCGCGGTCGCCATTGCGGTATGGTCCACGGTGGCGCTTTCGTCCCTCGCCGCCTTGGCTCAGGACGCGGGCGCGCCCGAGTGGGGCATTTTGTCGCGCGGCGAAATCCGCACCCGGCTCGATGACGACCCCTCCGCCGCCGCGTCGGTGGTCTTCGACCGTGGCATCATCACGGTCGGGCCTGGATTTAAGTTTACGTTTGACCGGCACCAGAGGATTCAGATTTTCGGCCCCGCCGGGTACCAATTCGCCAATGTCGAAATCCGGCATCATCCCTCCGAAAAAATCGAACGGTTTGAAGCGCACACCCTGACGCCCGATGGACGGCGCGTCGGTCTCAAAAGCGACCAGGTTTTCGAGAGCAAGACCGGCGATCTGGTCAAACGCGTGTTCGCCTTCCCCGAGGTCTCCCCCGGGTGTGTGGTCGAGTACCGGTACAAGCTGGTGTCGGACAACTTCTATTACCTGCGCCCCTGGGCATTCCAGCGTGAGATTCCGACGGAATACTCGGAGTTGGCGGTGCGTTTGCCGGAGGGATTCGAATACGAGGCGGTGCTCAACAACAGCGACCTGGTTGCCGGGCCGGACACGTCCTACTACACCTCGGTCCTGCACAAGATGACCCAGATCCGTCAGTTTACGTGGCGGAGCCGTCATCTCGCCCCGCTCATCGTTGAACCGCTGGTGTCCTCACTTCTCGACCACCGTGTGCAGTTGGATTTCCAGATTGTCCGGTTCCGCAATGATCAGAAAGTGTTCGAGTTTGTCGACAGCTGGCCCGACCTGGCCAAACAGGTCAAGCATGTTTACAAGCCGCTTCTGCGACCGGATGAGGCGTGGCCGCGCTGGAGCGAGACCGACCGCCGTGTCCTGGCCCGCCGCATTCACCAGTTCGTGCGCGACTCGGTCGCCTTAATCGGCGAGTCCCCCGCGGTTGCCGGTTCGGGGCTGCGCAGCGCGCGTGTGGTATATGCCGAGCGGCGCGGCAGTGCGCTTGAGAAAAACCTGCTGTTCATTGCCCTGTTGCGGCATCACGGGCTGGATGCCTACCCGGTTTTGATTTCGCGCCGTGATCACCTGCGCTTCGACCGCCGCGACCATCGTTTGGATCAGTTCGACCACGCGTTGGTAATGCTCGAACTGGGTGAGGAACGGATCTTCTGCGACGCGAACACACCGGGCGCGTGGCTCGGCTACCTGCCGCCGAACGACCAGGTCGATCTGGGTGTGTTGATCGGGCACCCGACACAAGAAGAGGTCGTGATCGAAATCCCGTCCGCCCCGGTCGAATCCTCGGCCAAGGGGCTGGCCCGTGTGCAACTCAACCCCGATGGATCGGCAACGGGTGTATTGGAAGCGGAGTTGACAGGCGAGGCAGCCTATGAACTCATCCGCGCGCTGGCCGATCACGATCCCGACGGATACATCCAAAAGCACTGGCTGCCCAAGGCCATCCCATCGGATCTGTCCGTCAAGCGCACCGGCGAGGAGTTTGCGCCGATCCAGTTTACCGCGCAGATTCACTGGCCGGAGGCAGCGGACACCGATGAGGGCCGCCTGTTCCTGCGCCCCTCAATCATGCGCCGTTTGGACGAAAACCCGCTCATGACCTCGTCGCGGCATTACCCGATTTCGTTCGAGACCCCCTGGAGCGAGGAGTGCCGCATCATCTGGACACCGCCCGCGGGTTACGAGATTAATGAGCTGCCGGCCCCGCGCGACATGGTCGGCGACGGTTACGAGTTCCGCTCGTCGGTGGTCATGGATGGCGAGACGGTCGTCGCCACCAGAATCTGGCGGATGACCAAGCGGGACTTCCCGGTCGCCCGGTTCGAGGATTTGCGCGAACTGCTCAACAGCGTGCAGCTTTCCCAGCGCGGTCTCCTGGTGCTCTACCAGGAAAGGTAACTCCCGTTTCGCCTTACCCCGGGTCCCGGGTTCTCTTCCGGACAATTCAACTCTCCGGCTCCCTTTCATCGTGTGGTCGGCCATTCGCGAATCCCTTTGCGATAGCGGCTGGCGGGCGTATATCCTGTGAACGGGCGATTGGCGCGCCACTGGCAACAGGTCCCGATGCAACCACAGAATCAAGGCAATTGGAACAACAGACAGCGGCTGGCATGGCTGGTGATGACCGTCCTGGTCGTTGCACTTAGCGGGACCGCCGGCGCTGTTGACGCCCCGAATTGGGAATCGTTCCCCGCCTACTACGATCTTGACGAGTGGTCGGTCGACTGGACGCCGACGCACGGTCTGCGCGTGGAGGCGCACCGCATCATTCGTGTGAATCGCCCCTCCGGTGTCACGGCGGGGCACATCCGCATCTGGGATACCTTCTTCCAGCGGTTGAAGAACTTTCGGGGCACGGTCAGCGACACACTGGGCGAGGTGCTGTACTCGGTGGATGAAAAGCAGGTCCGGACCGTGTCGCCATTCTCCGAATTCCGGCTGTACTCGGGCGACGCCATTCGTGCGGTCGAGTTGGAGGCTCCCAAGCCGCCGTACATTGTCGAGGCGCGCTGGGAGGTGGAGATTGACAACCCGTTTTTCTGGCCCGACTGGGTCCTCGGCGACCGCCTGCCGCGACGCCGCTCGATCTACCAGGTCGCTGTTCCGCCGAAAGAAGAGATCCGCTACCGGCAGGTGATTCCGCAGTTGGTGCGTACGACGGAGGAGAGCGCGCGGCGAGAGATTATCACCTGGGAACTTTTGAACTGGCAGCCCGAGGACACACTGGAGATCCTGAACCACGCCCCGATTCCGGTGCTGCACATGGCCCCGGCCGAGTTCAAGGTGGGGCGGCGCAAGGGAAAGACCGAATCCTGGGATGCCCTGGGGCGCTGGTACTGGGAGCTGACGTCTGGACGGTTGGGATTGAAGGACGCTCAGAGGCGGCAGGTGCGCGATCACATCGCCGAGATGGTGAGTGACCGGGCCCGTGCGGCGGCACTGAAGGATTGGATTTCGGACGCCTGGCGGTATGTCGCCATCGAAGTCGGCCTGGGCGGCTGGCAGCCGCACGCGTCGAAAGCGGTCTTCGACAACCGCTACGGAGACTGCAAGGACATGGTCTTTCTCTATGTCTCCATGCTTCGCGAACTCGGACTGGAGGCGTATCCCGCGCTGGTGCGTGCGCGGAATCCCCGTGCCCTGGATCCCGAATTCCCCAAAGACTGGTTCGACCATGTCATTGCCATGACGATCATCGATGGGGATACGCTCTGGGCCGACCCGTCCGACAATCGGTACCGGTTGGGAACCTTGCCGCGTTCGTGCGAGGCGCGCTGGGCGCTGGCGGTTGGGGAGTTCGGCGGACGGCTGGTGCGCACGCCCTGCCGGTCGGCGGCGGAGAACCGTCAGTCGGTCCACTGCGTGGGCCGCCTGAGTGACGACGGCGATTTGGAGTTCGAGGCGCGCCTGCGGGTCAGCGGCCACTACGCGCAGATGTTCCCGTTGCACGGGGGGGCATCCGCCGACGGGGTGGTCGCTGTCATCTTGGGCGTGATGCCGCCGGCCATTCACGGCATTCTGGAGGATGTCACCGTCGTTTCCCCCGATGAGGTCACCGCACGATTGAGCGGGCGCATTCGTGGATGGGCGCTGGCCGGCCCGCAGCGTATGGTTGTGCGTCCCAGGATGACCGGCTGGACGTCGGTGGACACTCTCTCAGGACGGGCCGACCCGGCGTACATGGACATCCCCCAGATTGTCTTCGACACGGTCGTGATCCACTTCCCACCGGGCTGGCAACCGGAGTTCTGGCCGGTCGCGGACTTTTTGGCGCCCACTTCGGGGGAATTCGGCGAGGGCCGGACATTCGAGGATCGGACCCTGACCGTGATTCGTCACATGCGTTGGGAGGAATGCCGGCGCACCGAGACGGTTCGCCGTGACGGCGGATTGCTCCGCGCCGCGTACATGAATGCGCGCAACGCCGAGTGGGTCTTTCATCGTCCGGACAATGGGGGACCGGTGACGGATTCTCTCCCGATGAGTGAAGACGGGAGTCCCGGGTTGCCATCGCCGTCCGATGGAGGCGGACGATAGTGACCCCGGGCCATCGCCGCGGGAGCCGCGCCGTTCGTGCCGTTACCCTCGTCGTGACGGTATTCTCCCTTCCCCTCCTGATCGGCGGACGCAAGCCACCGCGCACGAATGAGGCGATCGTGCTTGATCTTCTCGTGAAGGCGCCGCTGCGCTGGCCGGAGGTCTATGCGCGGCTTCTGATCGAGAAGATGCCGGAGCGTATCTTTAAACCGCTGCGGCATCAGTCAGCTGAGACCATTTCGAGTTATGTCACGCACAGACGGCTGCCACAGCGCGTCGGGAGCGGGCCCGTTGTCTGCTGGATTTCCCTCGGGTACGGCGGCGGTTACATGCTTCTGCTTGAGCGGGCAAAGGCGGGAGGGCATGTCCCGGTATGGGACTCTCTGCTTCCCGTCTCGGTCATCGCGCCCGAATTGACGTTTCAGGATTGTAATGGTGACGGACACAACGACATCATCATCTCAGGGCAGTTGCTCGAGGATGGCTGGAAGGAATGGGGGATTATCGGCTGGGATGGGGATTCGGCGTGGGTGATGGCGCCGCGTCTCGATGTCCCCGGGAAGCACAGGACATACAATCGGCTGATCGGCCGCGCGCTCTCGATTGTGCCCCCGGACTCAAACGGGTACAGCGAACTGCGATTGCATTCGCCCATGCCATCGATGACCGAACCGCAAAGGGACTCCCTGCGGGTATTCGTCTATGCTGACAGCCTGCGAGGATTCATCCCGGTCAATCACGACACCAATTGACGCAACCCCAGGTTGCTCGACCAGGATTACAGGAATCGCTCCAATTCCAAGTCCGTCCACTCCCGGTCAATCTCGTCCGTTCACACTCCCTTGATTTTCACCCCCCGCGCCTGGAACTCGCGGATGAAAGTCTCGCTGTCCACCGCGACTTCCTGCGGGACCACACCTTTCTTCGCAATCCGTCCATCGCACTGCATCTGCGAGATGATGGCGGCGGGGAAGGCGGTCATACGCATCATCGAGGTGAGATCGCTTGGTGCGTCATACTCGTCGATGATCTCGAGCCTGTGCATCTTCCCGGCGCCGGCGAATTCGACGCGGACCACGGTGCGGTCGCGCTCGCAAAGCGGCACCGCGGCCGCGATTCGCTGGGCCGTGAGGCGGCGCGGGATGACACGGACGCCATCGACGTCGATCGGCTCGGAGGAGAACAGTCCGAGGGAGTTCAGCCAGCGCATCGCGCGGGTGTGGCCGGGGTAGCGCAGGGTCTTGTAATTGAGATTGCGAACCCGCTTGCCGAAAGTTTCCGGCAGGGTGGATGTGCCTCCGGATGTGTTGAAGGCCTCAAGGGTGCCGACCGGTTGGTCGAACTCGACGGTCTCCAGTTCGCCCAGCGGTTCGCCGATGACAATCCGGCCATCGCTCAGCGCCACCGGAGGTTCAACGTACTCGTTGATCAGCCCCTCGACGGAAAAGAGGCGTTCGTATTCGAACGGCTCTTTGGGATTCAGGGGCAATCCGCCGACACGGATACGGACCGTGTCCGCCCAATCGAACCGCTTCAGACCCCATGCAACAAGGATGGAGACCATGCCGGGCGCCAGGCCGCAGTCGGGAATGATTGAGACACCGGCTCTTGACGCTTCGTCATTGAGCGCTCGTTGGGCGGCCACAACGTCGTTGTTCCCCCCGAGGTCGACCATGTGGGTCCGAGTCGCGATGGCCGCCTCGGTGAAGGACAGATTGAAACCATAGTGAACGGCACAGAACACGCCATCGGCGCCCCGCATCAGTTCCAGGACTCGGTTTTTGTCATGCGCATGAAACTGCGCCATCTGCACGCGTGAATCCGGGAAGCGGGCGCGAAACGAAGCCAGGGCATCATGCGAGGAATCGGCAACGGTGACACTCTCAACCGACTGGTTCTGGAGATAATCGAAGGCGGCGCCGCGCGCCATCAGGCCGGCGCCGAGAATTAGAATTTTCATGGACCTCCCTCGCCGCGGGCTTGCGGCATGTGGATACTACATCCTCGCGTCCTCCCAGTCCAATGCGCCGGTGTCGCCTCCTTCCGGTGGCGCGCGTCACCGGCAAAGCACTCACAGTAAGGCGTTGATTCCGTTGAACTTCTGATGTTGACAGTCTTTGAGAATTGGGTATATTTGATTTGCAAAACCGGGGGCTTTGTTGCCCCGCATGTACCGATCTGGTGTCGCCTTTTGAATCCTCCTCTTGGTGCCGGGCTGATGGCGGCCACAATCTCCGCAGCAGGTGGGACACTCTCATGAAGAAGACAACCGGCCTCTCGGCCATGGTGATTCTGCTTCTCTGGATCACGACGCCTTATGCCCGCGATGCTTCGGAATTTGTCGCGGATTACAAACCACTGAGACCGGTTTCCAAGTCCGACGTTGTGCTGGTTGGCAATGGCGCCGGACCCGGCCACATCGTCATCAAATTCCGTCGCGGGGCCGCGGTTGACGAAGGTGGGGTTCGGTTTGCCGGCAGCGACGCAAAACGCGTCGATGACATTGTGCTGGCGCATGGTCTCTCCGCCATGATCCCGTTGATTGAGGGCGACGCCTCGCAACTGCGCGCGAAGCGCATGTTGGCGGAGGACCGTGTGCGGATGAACCTTCCGGACATGTCTCTCTACTCGCGGACGCCGGTCTCTGATCCCATCGTTGCGAATCGCCTGATCGGCGAACTGAACACTCTGGAGTCGGTGGAGATCGCGTTCTACGAGCCGCTGCCGGAGGTCGCTTCGATTGAGACCTCGCTTCTCACGACTCCCAACTACGAGGCGAGTCAGGATTACATTGACGCCGCGCCTGGTGGTGTGGATGCCCGTGCGGCGTGGACGCTTCCCGGCGGGACTGGAACGGGTGTGCGGATCGTTGACATCGAATTCGGCTGGCAGCTGACGCATGAGGATCTATCGGCCGGTGCGACGGCGATTGTGATCGGCGGCAACTCCAGCGACAACGATCATGGAACCGCGGTTCTGGGGGAGATGGTTTCCGACCGAAACGGGGTTGGGATGACAGGGATCGCGTACGAGGCCGAAGTCGGGGTGGCATCGGTGCAGTCCATGTCGACCGCGTCGGCGTTGATACAGTCCACGTCAGTGTGCGACCCCGGCGACCTGATCTTGATTGAACTCCATGCGCCCGGACCGCACTTCGGCTATCAGGTCCGCGAGGACCAGCGCGGCTACATCGCCATGGAGTTCTGGCAGGACAACTTCGATGCGATCGTGAATGCGTATGCCGCAGGCGTAATAGTCTGCGAAGCCGCCGGCAATGGCGCGGAGAATTACGATGACGAGGCCATTTACGGCTCGGTATTCGACACGACGTTTCGCAATTCTCACGCGATCATGTGCGGCGCGGGGTACCCGCCGACATTTGGAACGCTGGACCGTGCGCGGCTCGATTTCTCCAACTACGGCGAACGGGTCAATCTCCAAGGCTACGGCACGGCCGTGTACACGACCGGTTATGGCGATCTTTACAACGGCGGGAGCAAGAACTCCTGGTACACCGGCAGCTTCGGCGGGACGTCTTCCGCGTCGCCCATCGTGACCGGCTCGGCGGCCTCGCTGTCGGGCGTGTTTCGCCAGATGCTCGGCGGACCGGTGGACCCTGATTCCATCCGCAATCTCCTCGTGAGCACCGGGTCGCCTCAGATGCCGTCATCGATTCAACACATCGGACCACGTCCAAATTTGCTTGCTGCGATGGGGCCCTTGTTCACTCCGGTGGACTCCGTGATCTACGGTGATATCGAGGCCAACCCTGGTATCTCCACCCCATTGCCGGTTGTATTGAAGAATTCTCACCCCATCGGCGATATCTACCTGCCCTTCAATCTCATCGGCCCGGCGACGTTTTTCATCGACTCGCTGACGCGGGGGCCGCGGACATCCAGCTTTGAGAGCGTCACGCTTGTCTTCGACAACCGTTTCGCCGGTCAGGCGGGATATCGCCTGCGCGCCGATGCCGGCGGCGGAACACTGCCAGTCCCGGGAGGAGACGGCATCATTGCGTATCTCTGGGTTCGTCCCAACTTCGCGGCGCTGCCGGGGCAGGTCGAGATAGCCGACTCGGCCTGGCTGGGCAGCACCACGCGCTTGCGTTTGGTGACGCCATTCGATGACGGTTACCCCGATTACTTTGACGCCGGGTCAATCACCATCGCAGAACCCCCATGCGATTGTCCATCGCAGGCAAGCTTCGACGCCAATCCCGCAATCGACGCGGTTGATCTGGCCATCCTCATCGATATCGTCTTTTTCGGCGCGCCAGACGCGCAAGATTCGAACTGCCCCAAGACCCGGGGCGACTTCAATTGCGATGATGCGACCGATGCCGTCGATCTGGCGATCATGATCGATCACGTATTCTTCGCCGGAGTGGGTCCCTGCGATCCATGCTTGTGATAAACTGGGAGAGTTCCGTGACGGAATGGAGGAGAGGATGAAACACCTGTGGAGCGGCGTTTATCGCACAGCCAGCCGGCCCCGCCGATTGGCCCGATTGGCGGCGCACGTCACAGTGGCAGGAGTCGCCGTTCTTACCTCCCTCTCCCCGGCCGCAGCGGATGATTTCGATCGCTCCGTCATCGTGGCGCGGTTGGCGCCCGTCAGCCCCGCACCGCGAAAGATCACACTGGGAGCGACCGGTCATGCCAAGGTCGATGATATTCTCGGTGTTCATGGTGTCACCTCTTTGCGTCAGGCATTCCCCGTCCTGCGCGACGATCACTCCATGGCCGCGTTGTACAGCGTGCGCGAGATGTCGGATGTCATCCGAATCGGTGTGCCAGCCAGCGCAGACCCGGACGAACTGCTGGCGGCATTGCGGGGGCTCAACGAAATCAAGTGGGCGGAGTTCGATGTGACGGTGAGAATTGACGATGCCGCCCTGACGCCCAATGACCCCTACTTTCCAACCCGGCAGTACCCATTGCGAAACACCGGCACACAGCCCCCGGCCGACCCCGGCACCGCCGGCGCGGATATGGAAATGGAAGCGGCGTGGGCGCACACCACGGGCGATCCGGATGTTGTGCTGGCGATCATCGACACCGGAATCGACTTCGATCACCCCGATCTGGCCGGCCGCATCTGGTACAACGTGGATGAGACAATCGACGGTGAGGATCTGGACGGCAACGGGTACATCTCCGATTGGCGGGGATTCAACTTCGCGTACAACTCAAACGATCCCGATGACGACCACTCGCACGGCTCGCATTGCGCGGGAATAGCCGGAGCCGATGCCGACAACGGCGTTGGGATTGCGGGCATGGACTGGAACTGCCAGCTCATGGCGCTGAAGTCCTTGAGCTCGCTCGGATCGGGATCAGCCGCCGACGTCGCCGAGGCCATCGTGTACGCGGCCAACAACGGCGCGGATGTCATCAGCATGTCGCTGGGTTCGTACGAATCGTCCTCGGTTGAGGCGGAGGCCGTAGACTATGCGACCGGAGCAGGGGTTACGATCTTCGCCGCGATGGGCAATGACAATTCGGGGGACACGCACTATCCCGCGGGATTCCCCAATGTCATTGCTGTGGGCGCCACCGATTCGGACGACAATCGGGCCTTCCCGCTTTGCGGCTCACCCGGCTCGAATTACGGCGCCTATATCGACATTTGCGCCGCCGGGGACTGGGTCTGGTCCACGGTCCCGATTGAAGACGGGAGCTATGGATACAAGTGCGGCACGTCGATGGCCACGCCGCATGCCGCCGGGTTGGCCGCTTTGATCAAGGCGCTGCGCCCGGGTTTCACACCGACGGAAGTGCGGGCGCTGATGCGGGCATCGGCCGAGGATCAAGTCGGCAGGCCCACCGAGGACACCCCCGGGTTTGACATCTACCACGGGCATGGCCGGATCAATGGACGGATCGCCTTGCAGGCGCTGACCCTCGACTTCGCCCCCATAATCTCGGTGCCCGGGGCTCAGGCGGTGACGGAGGGGGATCTGCTCCAATTCAGCGTCAGCGGGTTCGACTCGAATTTCACCTCCATCACACTGTCCACCGCCGGATTGATGAACGCTGTCTTTGTCGACAGCGGGAATGGCATTGGTGTCTTCACCTTCACGCCCGACCTCTCTCAGGAAGGTGTCTACAACCTTGAGTTTATCGCCGACGACGGAGTATTGGCCGACACCGGTGTCGTCGCCATCACGGTGCTGCCGGGATGTGAATGCCCGCATCAGGCCGACTTCGATGAGGACGATCTGGTGACGGCCGTCGACTTGGCGCAATTGATCGACATCGTATTCTTCGGCGCGATAGACGTCCAGGATCCCGATTGTCCGGACAGCCGGGGCGATTTCAATTGCGATCATCTCTCCGACGCGGTCGATCTGGCGCAGTTGATCGACCATGTGTTTTTCGGGGGCGCCGGGCCTTGCGACCCCTGTCAGCCCTGATGCCGACCGACTGTGTACGGGAACTGGGATTACGAATTTGTTGTTCAATGCACTGGGAGCGCCATCACCCCGCCCTGGCGCCCGGATCAGCATGATAGAATCGGCTCGCGCAACTCCAACCGGCATCGAGAGTGTGCCGCAACAGGTCGTGCGGTGGACGCTTTGTCGCCTTGTCACCCTCTTTGTGGTGCTGGCCATGGCGTCGGTTTCCAGCGCGCAAATCTATGAGTACACTCAACCGACAGGACTTGGCGAGAGTTGCGTGATCGTCAAGGTTCGCCCCGGCTTTCTGCCCCCCGTCACCGGACGCAAGGCAACACAAGCGGATCCCGCCACGCAGGTTCAGGAGTGGTCGGCGTCTCTTGGTTCGCTCATGGCCAAGCCGTTGTGGAAGGCGTCGCCAAGCTCGTCCCTCGCGCTGGCGCGTGACGATCACCCCGGGGCGCGGACTTTCGTCCTGACTCCCGCGGCGGGTGTCAATCCCGACGAACTGGTCGACCAATTGTTGCGTCTCCCGTGGGTTGAATACGCCGAGCGGGATCGCCTTGTGCAGTTGCATGCGGTTCCGAACGACCCCCTCTACACGCGTCAATGGCATCTCGAAAACACCGGGCAAGCGTATTGGGCCGTGGTCGGCGTGTCCGGCTCCGGGAATGACACCATCGCCAATCTCAATGGGCTGCCCGGGGCGGATGTCCGCTTCCTGACCGCATACAATCATCCGGGACCGAAGGGGCGGGTGCCGGTTTGCATCATCGACACCGGGCTGGACACCGATCACGAGGACTTGCAGGGGGCGTTGTTCGTCAATGACGGCGAAATCCCGGATAACGGCATCGACGACGATCACAACGGATTCATCGATGACGTGTACGGCTGGGACTTTTCCGGCAACACCGCCGGCACACCGAATGTCATCGTGCCGGACAACGATGTTCGTGATTCGATCGGCCACGGGACGCATGTCGGGGGGACTGTCGCCGCGGTGGTGAACAACGGAATCGGCATTGCCGGTGTGTGCGACTCGGCGCGCATCTTCTCCGGGAAGATCTTCCCCAACGCCTACTTCTCGGTCTCCGCACAGGCCATCTATTACGCGGTCATGCGCGGGGCCATGGTCATCAACATGAGCTGGGGCGGCGCGTATCCCTCCAGCGCGATCAGGGATGCTCTGAGTTATGCGGCCGAGCGCGGCGTTGTGCTTGTGGCGTCGATGGGAAACTCCGGGCTGGATCAGGTCTTCTACCCGAGCGGCTACCCGGAGACCATCGGGGTTGGCGCCTCGACCGCGACCGACCGGCTGGGGACTTTCTCCACGTACAACGACTTTGTTGAAATCATCGCACCGGGACGGGATGTCCTGTCGCTGCGGGCGTTTGGAACGGACATGTACGCTCCCGGCGGCGAGCCGGAAGTTCATATCATCGGCGAGACGTACTACATCGCCAGCGGCACGTCGATGGCCGCGCCGCATGTCAGCGGGGCTGCCGCTGTGCTGCTTTCGCTGGCGCCCGGGTTGTCGGCGGATCGTGTGCGGGAGATTCTCACGGGCACGGCGGATGATGTGGTCGACCCGTACGGTGATGGCGCCAATCTCCCCGGGTTTGACCGGTTCACCGGTTGGGGACGGATCAATCTTGAACGGGCGATTGCCGAGTTGCCGGGGGTGTTTGCCACGATCACCTCACCGGCTCATTTCACGTGGGTGGGTGGAAATGTCGACATCTCCGGTTATGCAACCGGGGGGGCATTCGCGGGCTACTCGCTGCTGGCGGCCCCCGGTCACGGTCCCGATGCAGCCGATTTCGCCGAGTTCGCATCCGGTGTCGCACCGGTAACCGGCGGCGTGCTGGGAACCTGGAACACCGCTCCGCTTTCCGGGCCGTACACGCTCCGGATCAATGCCGGCGCTGATGCCGTGTTTGACTTGCCCGTATTCGTGATTCAGGATGCGACCGCATCGATTGTGTCGCCGACGGCAGGGGATTTTGTGCAACTGGCGGCGACCGTGATTGGAACGGCGGCGGGAGCGGGGTTTCAATCCTACACGCTGGATGCGGTGGGACCGATCCCGACAACGACGGCGCGACCAATCGGGACATATTCCAGCCCGGCATGGGAGGACACACTGGGTGTCTGGTCGCTTGAGTCCCTGCCGGTGGGCGATTACTGGCTGCGGCTGCGTTTGACAACCGACGCGGGCATCGAACTCGATTCGGCACGTGTCACGGTCGCCAGCGTGTTCCATGCCGGATGGCCGGTCACCCTCGGGGCCAACGCGCATTTCGCGGTGACCGCGGTCGATATCGACGCGGACGGCATCCAGGAGATTGTCTGCCCGAGCAACAAGGGGTTGCGGGTCCTGCGCGCGAATGGCACTCCCTACCCGGGCTGGCCGCGCGACACGCTCGTGAATTATCGCACCCCGGCGGCATTCGCCGACCTTGATGACGACGGCAAGTATGAGATCATCATCGCCACGCCGGACGCGATGCACGTTTACACCTGGATCGGCGAGGAGTACCCCGACTGGCCCAAACCGTTCAACGCCGGGTCGCATTTGTATGGAACAAGCCTGCCGACGGTCGGGGACATCGATGCCGACGGTCACTTGGAAATCGCAGCGATCCAGGAGGGTGGGGCGATCCGGGTTTGGCGCGAGAACGGCGCTGTCTATACCCCGTCCCAGACGGGATCGTTTGGCAATCTGGCGGTGACCAACTCGAGCGGGAACGCCC
>JBFMFQ010000350.1:0-1652 GCA_040752075.1 Candidatus Zixiibacteriota bacterium
GGCGGCGCCAGTAACCCCACACTGGTCGGCGCCCTCCGCGGATCGCTCGCAGGATGGTCGGTAGACGATTCCGGTTACATGGGATTCCCGCCCCAGTATGTCGAACCCGCGGGGTTTGCGCTTCTTGCCCACGAAACACTCTTGGCCCGTCCCGGCAACCTTGGCGGAGCGACCGGCGCACGCCCGGCGGTGCTGGGTGTCCTGGCGATGCCGACACAATCATGATGGACTCCGGCCGCCACTTCCGACTATCCCCGCTCCGGTGGGCCGCCCTGGCGCTCTTCACACTTCCGGCCATGGGATGCATTCCGCGCGGCTTCCATGCCACCGTCCTGACCGATGCCGAGATCATCCGGCCGCCGCTTGTCCGCGTGCTCCTGCCGATCGAAGGCGCGCGCTTCGAGATTCGCTCCGACGCCCGCTGTGTCATCCGGACAACGAAGCACGGACGGGATCTCGAGACCTACTCGACCGCCGACCCGGTGACCGTGACGCTCGATGACAAGCGATTCCGGGTGAGGTCCGCCGATGGCGCGACGTTGGCCGAGTCCGCCGAGGGCGTGAGTGTCCACCCGGCCGACAGTACGTCACGGATCTGGATCAACAACACGCCCTATTTCGGCACCATCGTTTTGGGCGCCAAACCCGATGGCTCGGCGATGGTGATCAACCGCCTGAATCTCGATCACTACCTGACCGGCGTGCTCACCCCGGAACTCGGCGAACGTCAACCCGATGAGTTCGAGGCGGTCAAGGCGCAGGCGGTGGCCTCGCGGACTTACGCCTTGGCGCATCTCGGTCAGTACCCGAATGCCTCCTACGATCTTCGTGCCGATGTCTCCGACCAGATTTACGTCGGCGCCTCGCAGCGCCGCGACTGGGTGGATCGCGCCGTATTCGCCACCACCGGCGAAGTGCTAACCGCCGGGGGGCACATGATCGAGGCCTATTACCACTCGACCTGCGGCGGATTTACCGACGCCATCGAAGACATCTGGCCCAAGAAAGCGCGTGCGTACCTGAAGTCGGTCAACGACGACACCGCCTGCAACTGGTCCAAGTATACCTCGTGGGAGGAAGTCTTCGACCAAGCCACCCTGCTGGCCGCGTTGCGGGCCTACCGCGACCGTCTCGACATGCCGCCGGTCGGCGATTTCAGCCGGGTTCTCGATATTCGCTTCGAAGAGGAGACCCCGGGCGGGCGCCACCGGCGGATGATCGTGACCACCGGCTCCGGTCGTTTCACCGTGGACTCCGACCAGATCCGCTGGGCCCTTGGTCGCCCCTCACGGCCAGGTACCATCCTGCCTTCCTCGCGATTCGAGCTGGAACTGGAGCATGGGGAGGACGGCTCCATCGTGCGCGCGGTGGCCCGTGGCAGCGGCTACGGCCACGGCGTCGGGATGTGTCAGTGCGGGATGATCGGACGGGCGCGCGCGGGCTGGCAATACCGTGACATCCTGACCCACTACTACACCGGCGCCCAAGTCGAGCGCCTCTACTGACCCGCCTGGACCGCCCAGAGCCGGCAGTCCACACAGTGACCGGATCATGGGGCGTGTTCCAAATTCCTCACCACGCAACAATGCGTGTCCGACTTCGCTCGCATTCAGATTGCGTATCCACGCGTAGGTGCGGCTCTTAGCCGCACC
>JBFMFQ010000351.1:0-1623 GCA_040752075.1 Candidatus Zixiibacteriota bacterium
TCCTCGCCGACAAAGGGAATCACCCCCGCCAGGGATCGCTCATCCGGGTCGCCGGACACCCAACACTGCCGGCGGAAATACTCGCTGGGACGATGTTTCAGAGGGACACTTTTGCCGAGCGGGGATTCATAAACGGCATCCATCCGCTCAATCCAGTAGCCGATCCAACCGGCACCGATTTCCAGCACGACGACGCGCAATTCCGGGAAGAGATCGAAGACCCCGTATTGGAAAAGCGAGGTGAAACCGGCGCGAATAGCGTCACCCAGGACCACATTTTGATAGAAGGCGGTGTCGCGACCGGTCATGCGTCCGAAGCGCGTAGGTGCGGCCCAGTGCGGCTCGAAGGCCGGGTGTAAACCGAACGGCAACCCTAATTCCTCGGCGGCGGCAAAGACGCGATGGTGATCGGGGTGTCCGTGCACCTTACGGCTCCAGATAAACGGCGGGACGAAGAACCCTTTGACACCATCACGCGCCGCGCGCCGCAACTCCTGCTCGGCCAGTTCGGGGAGCGCGAGAGGAATGTGGGCGATGGGAAGAAGGCGACCGTTGGACTCGGAGCAGAAATCGACAATCCAGCGATTATAGGCGCGCGCATAGGCGACGGACAATTCAAGATCCTCGCATTCCGTCTCCCACAACAGTCCGAGCGTGGGGTAGAGAAATACACGCTTGATGTTTTCGATGTCGAGACGCCGCAAGCGTTCTCTAGGGTCCACGGAACCGAACGAGGCGTTATCGACATAACCCAAGCCAGTCGGTTCGCGTTTGTACTCGATACCGGCAAGCTGATCCATCACGCCCAACGTCGCAGGGGCGCCATTGCGCACCATCTTTGACGGCTGGCCGTTAATCTCCAGATACTCCAGGCCGCGCTCGTCCTTGCGAATGCGCACCGCGCGGTCCCGATACTTGGGTTCCAGGTAGCGTTCCCAGAGATCGGGCGACTCAAGGATGTGACCATCGGCGTCAACGACGCCGGAGTGGGAGATACGGGGCAGGTCAGCGGGTGTCATGGCGTGGCTCCTCCCTGACTGAAATCTGTCCGATCTTACCAGCGTGTATCTGACGTGCAAGCGGTGAAGTGGAGCGCGGTTTCGTGGAAAGGCGCGAGAGGCTGTTTAGCATCGTTCGACCTCGATCGGCAACGGCTCTTCCCGCACAGCTCCATCTTCCACCCTCACTTGATACGCCGTGGCGTTCTCCCGCGAAGTGACTACCCGACACGGAGCAGTCCCACGGAAATGGACGCCGACGCCATCGTCGATGGCGATGCCAGGGGCGATGTGTCCGTTAAGAAGCAGCCGGTGATATGAAGGGCGGCGATCCTTCTCCCCATCGTAGTGGGGACAGCAACTACCGGTGAGGAAGCCGAGGCAATCCAACGGTAAAAGCTGGTCAGCAACCGAATCCGTTACTCCCTGCTGGAACCAGCAAATCGCTCCTGCGCTACGGCCCGCAAGGACAACGCCGGATTCCCAGGCCTCGCACAAGATGTCCGGGAGCCCCCACTCCCGCCACACCGCGAGCATGCTGCGCGTGTTACCGCCACCGACATAAATCACATCCTGACGAAGTAAGTACGAGCGCAAGTCAGCGGGGGTGCGGCGAAAGAACGGG
>JBFMFQ010000352.1:0-1600 GCA_040752075.1 Candidatus Zixiibacteriota bacterium
GGCCCGCCTTTGCCGTGCCGGGTTTCTTTTATGTTCTGCAACCGTTCTTAGAGAGGTCGTGACACCACATGGTTCCTGTCGAACGCATCCGCAATCTCGCCATCGTCGCCCACATCGATCACGGCAAAACCACGCTGATCGACTCCATCTTCCGCGCCACGCACACCTTCCGCGACAATCAGCAGGTGGCGACGCGCCTCATGGACAACAACGACCTCGAACGAGAACGCGGCATCACGATCCGTGCGAAGCATTGCACCGTGAACTGGCACGACTACCTGATCAACATTATCGATACCCCCGGCCACGCCGACTTTTCCGGCGAGGTCGAGCGCGTCCTCTCGATGGTCGATTCGGTCCTGCTGTTGGTCGACGCCAACGAAGGCCCGATGCCCCAGACCCGCTATGTCCTGATGCGTGCCCTGCGGCTCGGCCTCAAGCCGATTGTCGTCATTAACAAAGTCGACCGCCCCAATGCCCGCCCGGAGTACGCCCTCAACAAGACCTTCGACCTCTTCATCGACCTCGGCGCCACCGACGAGCAGGCGCACTTCCCGGTGGTGTATGGCTCCGGCCTCGCCGGGTGGTTCAATGACTCAGTGGAGTCCCCCTCACGCGAGGGTATGGATGCCCTCTTCGAAGCGGTGATCCAGCATGTCCCGCCGCCCCATGTCGATCAGGAGGGGCCCTTCCTGATGCAGGTCAGCACACTGGCCTGGAGCGATTACACCGGCCAGATCGGCTGCGGACGGGTTCTGCGCGGCACACTCAAGAAAGGCGATGAGTTCACTCGCCTGGTCATGCGCTGGAAGGACCACGACGAAAACGAGACCGAATGGGAGTGCGTCAAATCCTCCCGCGAACGCGGCGTGCATCTCTGGGTGACACGCGGGCTCGACCGCATCGAAGTCGATGAGATCAGCGCCGGCGACATCGTCTGGCTCTCCGGCCCCGAGGAAATCGGCATCGGCGACACATTCTCCGCCGTGGAGGACCCCTCCCACGGCCTTCAGCCGCTCGAAATCGAAGAACCGACTGTCTCGATGTTCTTCCTCGTGAACACCGGCCCCTTCTCCGGCGAGGAGGGCACCGCCATCATGCTGCGCCAGTTGAAGGACCGTCTCGAACGCGAGCAGCGGGTCAATGTCGCCCTGCGTGTCGAGGACATCGGACGCGCGGATGGGGTCAAAGTCAGCGGACGCGGCGAACTGCATCTGGCGATCTTAATCGAGGAGATGCGCCGCGAGGGGCTCGAATTCTGCGTGTCCCGTCCCGAAGTCATCACCCACATCGGCGACAACGGCGACATCCGCGAACCCATCGAACAGGTCATCATCGACATCCCGTCGGAATACCAGGGCGTGGTCATCGAGAAGCTGGCGCGCCGCAAGGGCGAATTGCGCACGATCGAAAACGCCGGCACCAATGTCATCCGTCTCGAATTCGAGGTCCCGACACGCGGCCTGATCGGCTACCGCACCGAGTTTCTCACCGACACCCGCGGCCTGGGGATCATGTCCTCGCGCTCCATCGGCTACGGACACTGGCGCGGCGAGGTGGTCTCGCGCAACCGCGGTTCGGTGGTCAGCATGGAAACCGG
>JBFMFQ010000353.1:0-1575 GCA_040752075.1 Candidatus Zixiibacteriota bacterium
TACCGTGGAAATCTCCCGTACACGCCAATCCACGCGAATCCACACCGAACGAACACCGTTGTTCACAGTTTGTGAACACTGATTGCCAACTTTTTTTCCAGGAAGTGATTGCATTCGCAGGGTTCGCTTGAATCCTTTGGGTGGAAGGGTATTTTGAGACAGCGTTGTTTCACTGTGACTGTGTATGCCGCCTGAGACCCAATCACAAACCAAGCGCGCGGTCGACTCGCGTGTTCCCCCGCAGGCCGTCGATGTCGAGATGGCCGTGCTCGGGGCGATGATGCTTGACAGCGAGGCGGTCGGCAACGTCATCGAGGTCTTGTCGCCGGATGACTTCTACCGCCCGGCGCACCGTCTGGTCTACGAGGCGATGCAGACGCTCTTTGAGCGCAACGAGCCGGTCGATCTGTCCACGGTGAAGGCGGAACTGGAGAACCGGGGGCTTCTGGAAAAGTGCGGCGGTGTCACCGGCCTGATTGACATTTCCGACTCGGTGCTGTCGGCGGCCAATGCGCGGGCGCATGCGCAACTGGTGCAGGACAAGGCGGTGTTGCGGCGTTTGATCCAGACCGCCAACAAGATTTCCGAGGAATGCCACACCGCCCCCGGGGATGTGGGCGACCTTCTGGACGACGCCGAGGCGGCGATCTTTTCCATTTCGGAGAGCCGTGCGAAGCAGGACTTTGTCTCGCTGGCCGAGATTCTCCCGAGCACGTTTGAGGACATCGAGGAGTACCACCGCAAGGGCGGCGGGATCACCGGTTTGGGGACCGGGTTTGATGAGCTCGATGCGCTGACCGCCGGCCTGCACAACTCCGATCTGGTCATCCTCGCCGGCCGTCCCTCGATGGGCAAGACCGCGCTGGCATTGAACATGGTCGAGCACATCGCGGTCGATGCCCGGCGCGCGTGCGCGATCTTCTCGCTGGAAATGTCCAAGGAGCAATTGGCGCAGCGCATTTTGTGTTCGCGCGCGCGGATCAATGCGCACGCCATGCGCACCGGGCGTTTGCGCGCCAACGAGTACTCCGCCCTCTCGATCGCGGTGGGGCCGCTCTCGGACGCCCCGGTGTTCATCGACGATTCGGCGGCCATCGGCATACTCGAACTGAGGGCGAAGGCGCGCCGTTTGAAGGCGCAGCACGACCTGGCTTTGATCGTGGTCGATTACCTGCAGATGATGCACGGCCCGCGTTCGGCGGAGAACCGTCAGCAGGAAATCGCCATGATCTCCCGCTCGCTGAAGTCGCTTGCCAAGGAGCTGGCCGTGCCAGTGCTCGCCCTCTCGCAGTTGTCGCGGCAGGTCGAGCAGCGCGGCGGCGACCGGCGTCCGCAGTTGGCCGACCTGCGCGAGTCGGGCGCGATCGAGCAGGACGCCGACGTGGTGATGTTCGTCTATCGCCCGGAACGCTACGACATCACGCAGGATCAATCCGGCAATCCCCTCACCAATGTCGCCGAGATCATTGTCGGCAAGCAGCGCAACGGCCCGACCGGCACCGCACGCCTGACATTCCTGAAGGATTTCGCGCGCTTCGAGAACATGGCGCGTGAGAGCGCGGTTGGCTCCCCGCC
>JBFMFQ010000354.1:0-1521 GCA_040752075.1 Candidatus Zixiibacteriota bacterium
GAAGCGGGCTTTCCGGTTTCCTGCCGTTGCAGCCCGCGGCGAGTGAGGCCGCCACGAGAAGGAGGAATTTGACACCGGCAGTCTTCATCCTGATCGCCGCGCATCCAAGGGTTGATCCCGTCTCCGGAAGAGACGGATTTTCTGGAAGACGGCTCGCAACTCGCGTTCATAAACCCAAACGACCAGCCAGGCAATGCCGCCGCCCAGGACCCACCCGCCGAGGATGTCGCCCGGGTAGTGGATGCCGAGATAGACCCGCGAATAGGAAACCAGAACTGAAAGCGCGACCGCCGGCCACCACCATCTGCGGTAAAATGAGCCGAAAAAGATCGCGGCGGCCATCGTGTTGGTGGCGTGACCGGAGGGAAATGCAAACGTGCCGCCGCATCCGGTGATGAAGCGCGCACCCTCGACCACATGGCATGGGCGCATCCGTGCCACCCAGGGCTTGATGACATGCGACGACAACTGATCGGTCATGGTGAGCGTGATGAGGGCGAGAAGCACCGCGCTGCGTCCCTTGCCGCCGCCGAAGATCGCCAGCAGTCCGAGCATGACCAGAATCGGTATCCGGTAATACTTGATGTTGGTGATGACGGGCATGACGGCGTCGAAGAATGGGTTGGCCGCCCCCGCATTGAGCTTGAGAAAAAGCCAGGTATCGATCGCGATCAGTCCGTCCATGGCATCACCGTATCAATCGAGAAGAAGTTCACCCGGTGAGAGATCGATCCCGGTGCGCGCCAGTTCGCCGATCCGCGCGACCAGCGGGGCAACCTTCGATGCCGGCACCAGCACGGCGCCATGCCCGCGCGCATCATAGAGCGACGGCACCAGGTGCAGGCCGAATTCGTCGAGTACGCGAAACAGCGGTCCGGTGCGGTCGTGGTCGAAGTCGACCTCGATGCGCTGCTTGATGGTTCTTTCGATCAACGGCACCGATCCCAGTGCTGATTCGACCGCGAATGCATAAGCGCGCGCGAGGCCGCCTGTTCCGAGCTTGGTTCCGCCGAAGTAACGGCTGACCACGCAGGCGGCGTTTTCGATTCCCGCATGACGCAGGGCATCGATCATGGGACGCCCGGCGGTGCCGGAGGGTTCGCCGGCATCCGAGAACCGTTCGAGCAACTCCCCCGGCCTTCCCACACGCCAGGCCCAGCAATGGTGGGTGGCGTCGGGATATCGGCTGTTTCTCTTTTCGAGCACATGTTGGGCATCATCGGCAGTTTCCGAGGGCGAAAGCCAGGCGAGAAACTTCGATCCCTGAATCAACACCGAAGCGCCGCCCGGCTCGGCAACCGTGAGGAAGCGATCGGGGGAATCGGCGGCCACGGCCCGAAATGACCTTTCTGATGGGGAGGAAGTCAAGGTCGGGCGACAGGGAAGGCACTGGGTCCCCCGCTGGCGGGGGATGACATCAGCGGGAGGGGTAGTCTGGAAATGAAAGTGCATTTGTAGGGTGGGCTCGGCCCACCTTGCGCGTAGGGCGGAGATGAAAGAGGGCCTTTTGAAGAACCTGTG
>JBFMFQ010000036.1:0-20913 GCA_040752075.1 Candidatus Zixiibacteriota bacterium
GTTTCGGGCCAGCGAGTTTCTCATCTTCGCCGGGTATGGTCTGACCGACGCGCTCAATATCGAGTTTGAGGCGGCGATGATCGACGCCGAACTCGAACGGGCCGCCAACGACCCCACCGCCGTGCCCGACGACGTCTCTGAGTCCGGCCTCGGCGATGTCCAAACCCAGATCAACTGGATGTGGTCGCGCGAGACCGTCAGCCGCCCGGCTTTCTTCAGTTTTTTTGAGACAGTGTATCCCCTCCAGAAGGACAAGAAACTGATCGGTACATCGGATTGGGAGTTGAAGTTCGGGACCGGCATGGTGCGCGGATTCAAGTGGGGAACGATGACCATCCGCGCCGCGGCCGAGTACAACCGTTCCGAGCGCACCTTCGACCTGGGCGAGATCGCCGTGGAGTACCTGCGGCGGCTGTCTTCTTCCTGGCGTGTCTACACCGGGGTTGAGGGGACCCAGGACGAAATCGAGCTGATCACTGAACTGCAGTGGCACTTCACACCCGGCGCCTATGCGAAGATCAACAACGCCTTCGGCATCACCTCCAAAGCGACCGACTGGGCGCCCGAAGTGGGTCTGATGATGTCGCTTTGGGGTGCGGGATCGGGGTTGCGCGGTCTGGGACACTAGACAACCTGCCACCGCTACCCTCTGCCTGTGCGGAGGTCCGGCGCGCAAGCCGGACCTCCGTTTCGTTTGATCCCCGCATCCAGGGCAGGGGGGTTCCTGCCCGCCTCTTCCGGCGCATTTGACTCCCGCCTGCCCGGGGCCGTATCATTTGCCTTGCATCGTCGCGTTTCGCCCCGGTCCCGAAGGGAGTACCGCCATGCGTGCACCGACCGTCGTCGCCACTTTGATATTGATCGCCTCATCCGTGGCGGCCGAGGACCCGCAACCGCCCGCCATCGACAGCCTCTCATCCCATGGAGATTTGAGCATGACCCAACTTAAGCGCGTGACCGGCATCGGCGGCGTGTTCTTCAAGTGCGAAGACCCCGACCGGATGAAGGAGTGGTATGCAGAGCACCTCGGGCTGAAAACCGACCAATACGGCACGCTGTTCGAATCGCGAAACACCGACAAGCCCGAAGAGAAAACCTACCTGCAATGGTCCCCCTTCTCCGCGAAGACCAAGTACTTCGAGCCGTCGCAGAAGGAGTTCATGATTAATTATCGTGTCGAGAATCTGGAGCGGCTGCTGGAGGAGCTGAAGAAGGAAGGCGTGTAGATCGTGGGCGAGATGCAGGTGTTCGAGTACGGCAAGTTCGCGCACATCATGGATCCGGAGGGCAACAAGATCGAGTTGTGGGAACCGGTGGACAGCGAGTTTACCAAATCGCACGAGGGGAAAACAACGCATTGACCGTTTCAACAGTGTGGCAGGGGTCCATATCGTGCTAAGCACCCTCCGCAGAGAATTCTCCCGCCTCTTTGTGTCCGTCGCAATCTGGGGAATGCCCGGGGTCGCTGCGAGCCAGGGCTTTTATACGGACCGGGGCGAAATCGGAGTGTCAGCGGGCGCCCGCTACTTTCATGAAGATGGAACCACGGTTACGGGGGGCCGAGTCGGTCTCTCCGCCGGTGGTGCACTGGATTTGGGTGTGAGCGTGGCCGGGAGGTCATATGGCAGTGATAAGATCGTTGGATGCGACGTGGCCGTCTACCTGAGACCGATGCGATTGCCGCGAGAAACACCCAATCGCTCAGATGGTGCGATCCTCGCATCCTACTCTTCCGATGACAATTCCTCCGTGATCTTCCTAGGGCTGGGAGGCACCCTGTCTGGAACATTGACAGGGCCGCTCGAAGTTGTCGGAAACGCTGCGCTTGGCGTTGACTTCAAGAAGACGCCACTGATCCCAGGAAGCCGGCATAATCCGCTTCGCAGCAATCTTCGTGTCGGCCTGATGGGTGGTACGGCGGTCCGGCTCGCTCGGAATTCACGCTTTCTCGGTGGGGCCGGATTTGCTCTGTCGGGCGACGAGATGGTCGTGGCAGCCTCGGTAGACTTTGTTCAAGCGGTGAGGTTCTGAGTTCCGGTGATTAAGCATTCGTTCGTCTCATGATTTCAAAACTGCGCTGGCAGCATTAAGGCAGGATGAGTTTATGCCACTTCTAGAACTGAACCAACTCAACGATCTCCAACTCGCCCCCGGGGTTACCGCCAAGATCATAACCGCCGACTCGATGACGGTCGCCCATGTTCACTTGAAGGCCGGCTCGCCATTGCCCGAACACAGCCATGTGCACGAGCAGGTCGTTAATGTGGTTGACGGCGAACTGGAACTGACCGTGGCCGGCACACCGCACCGGCTGACACGCGGCAAGGTGTTCGTGCTCCCATCGAATATCCCGCACTCCGCCCGCGCCATCTCCGACTGCTACGTGATTGATGTGTTCCACCCGGTGCGGGAGGACTTTCGCGGGACAACATTCGTGGGATACGACGGTTCGGATGATTGACCGGAATCGTTGAATCGGAGTCAGATCATGCCCCATCTGCTCGTCCATCACAAAGTCGCGGACTTCGACGAATGGAAGCGTGTCTTCGATTCCCACGCGACCGCCCAGCGCGAAGCCGGACTCCACATCGACCGGATCTTCCGAGGCATCGATGACCCGAGCGAGATCACTCTGCTCTTCGAGGTGACCAACCTGGAAAGAGCAAGGGCGTTTGTTGCATCATCAGATGTGCCGCGCGCCCAGTCCCAGTCCGGGGTCATCGGCACGCCGGAGATTCGCTTCCTCGCCTGATGGGACCGGGCTTACTGCTTCTCGCGAAGGATCCCCAAGTACTGCCGCCACGGACCGACATCCTCGCGGTAGCGCCAGGCCATTGTTCCAAAAACCTGCCAGATGTGATTGAGATCGTGAACCGCCCATGTCGCCAGCAGTTGCTCGAGGGTCACCGGCCCGAAGTCGGGGTGACGTCCGCGGCGCTGCAGAAGTTCGCCTGAGATGTTCATCCCCTCCAGGGTCCTCAGGTTCCTTTCGCGCAATGATGCGAAGGTGTCCAGAAGTTCGGCCAGCGATTTCCCCCTGCTCTCTTCATACATCGCGAACCGGTCGAACGGATCGAAGGCGCGGCTTTCACCCTGCTCGATGATCATGCGCGCACGGGCGATCCAATCGGCCCGTTCGCCGTGGATCAGATGCCCGACGACATCGTAGGGCGAAAACGTGCTCTCGCCGCGATTGGCCTTGATCCAATCCTCGTCCAGGCCCTCGAGCGCCGCCCGCAGGATCGCGGGGGTGCGCCGGAGAATGGCGATTGCCTCGTTCAACTTGAATGCTGCCATCTTTTCACCTCATCCGGATTCTCGCTTGTCCGATTGACACAGTACGCAATATTGCACGCGGGCCCGCTTCGATCCAGTTGCCTATCCCGTGCTCTCTGGGGCGTGGATTCCGGACCGGAGTCTGCGGTCCGACTCCCGGCCCAACCGTGTCACGATTTCCGGCAGCGCCCGCACATCGGCGCGGGTGGTCCGGAAGTTCACGATACAGGCGCGCATCACATAACGCCCGTCGAGGACCGCGTTGGAAACGAACGCCTCGCCGCCATCCTGGAGATGCCCGAGCAGGTCTTCGTTCAACTTATTGAGAAACACCTCCGTGTCCGGCTCGCCGATCGTGGCGCGCCGGTCTTTCGGCACATACCGGAAGGTCGTGATGCTCAGCTTCTGTGTGAAGACTTCGATTTCCGGGTCACGCGCGAGGCAGTCATGCATCTCCCGCGACAGGGCGATATCGTCGCCGATCATCCGCATGTACCCCTCGCGGCCGGCTTGTTGCAGGGTAAGCCAGACTTTGAGCGCACGGAACCCGCGCGAGTTCTGCAGGCCGTAGTCGACGTAGTTGATCGCTTCGTCGTCGAACCGGTAGTACGGCGGGTGATACGAGAAGGCATTGCGCAACGCCTCGGGACGGCGCACCAGCGCGCACCCGGCTTCGAGGGGCTGGTACAACCACTTGTGCGGATCGACCGCGACCGAATCTGCCTCCGCCAGCCCCCGGATGTCCGGGGATACGCCAGGCACCGAGGCGGCCAGACCGCCGTAGGCGCCATCCACGTGAAACCAGACGTCGTGCGCACGGCAAAGCGCGGCCAACTGCGGCAGGGGGTCGATGGCGCCGGTGCTCACCGTGCCGGCATGACCGACCACCAGAAATGGCCGCAATCCCGATTGCTTGTCCTTGGCGATTTCGCGCTCGAGTTCGTCCAGATCGATTCGTTGCTCGCTGTCGGGAGCAATCCAGCGAATGGCATCGGTCCCCAGCCCGAACAGGTCCGCGGCTTTCTGAATCCAGGTGTGGCCCTCTTTGGATGAGTAAACGCGCAAACCCCGCCCGATGTCGGAGGATCCCCCGGCGGTGCGGATCGCCTGCCCGGCCTTGGCGGCACGCGCGGCGAGGAATCCAACAAAGTTCGCCATGTTCCCGCCGCTGACCATCACCCCGCCGCAGTCGGCCGGATAGCCGATGAGCTCGGCGATCCAGCGGATCGCCTGCGCCTCCATCTCGGTCGCCATGGGCGAGAGCTTCCAGGCGCCGACATTCGGATTGATCGCCGCCGCGAGGCAGTCCCCGAGTATCCCCAATGGCGCCGCCGAGGCGGTGATGTATCCCCAGAATCGCGGATGCCCATTGTAGAGCGAATTCTCCGAAAGGAGCGCAAATGCGCGGTCAAGGAGCGCCTGCGGGTCGGTACCCTTCTCGGGCAGGGGAGCCGTCGCGTTCAGCGTCTTTTGGATCTCCGTGGGAAGTCGCCCCGGGGTGACCGGCCGCGCGGGGAGCGAACCGAGCAGATCGGCGATCTGGTCGATCAGCCGATGCCCCATCTCGCGGAATTGCGATGGCGAAAGATTAATCGGCGGGACACGATCTTCAGACATGGTGTCGGTCATGGCGTTCCTCAGGCTCAGTCAATCCGCAACCCCTCAAACAAGTCCGTCTCCCGGCGCCGCCCGCCATTGACGCTGCTGAAGACCCGGTAGAACTCCTGTGATCCCCAGAGTCCTGCGTGGTGCTCATCGGAGAGATGCGCCAGTTTGTCGTAAATGGTCAGTTGGGTCTTATGACACTGAATGGCCTTCCATGCGGTCTGCCAGTGTGCGTGTGTGTCCACCACCGTGGTCACCACCCACGCAGGCCAGGGCGTGGCGCGCCGTTCGACACCGTCGATGGTTGTCTTCAAATCGCGGAACGCCTCCTGGTAGGCCGCCCATTTGGCGGGAGTCCAGATCATGTAATACATTTTCGATACACGATGGGCCTGCTGTGCATCGGCGCCGTCATCGAAATCCGGATCCGCGGCGCAGATGGCCGCCGACGCCGCGAACTGCGAAATCGCAATGTGATCGGGATGACCATAGGCGCCCTCCGGACCGAAGGAGACGATGACCTGCGGACGAACACGGCGGATCTCGCGGACAATCTTCGCAACTGCCTCCTCCGGGTCGGCCTGATCCAGATCGCCATCGATGTAGTCCAGAAAGCTGACTTCACGCACACCGAGAACCCGCGCCGCCGCGCGGAGTTCCTGCTCGCGTCGTTGCCCCACGACATCGAGCGGCGGCCGCTCCCCGTCATCGCCGTAGCGCCCCCGTTCGCCGCGTGTGGCGGTCACCACATAGGTCTGTACGCCCTCACCGGCGTACCGCGCGAGCGTGCCGCCCATACCCAGCGATTCATCGTCCGGGTGGGCCAGTATGCACATCAATTTCAACATTCCATCCATCTCCTCGGCCATAGAACTGATTTACGCTGCCGGGCCCGAAATGCAACAAACAAAGTCAACATTTCCGCTCCGGATTCCAAGCCCGTCACTTTGCGCCAAGTCCGCATTGGCATTGATTGTGATCTTCCGCACAAACGCGGCGATGCGCATATTCTCCGGCGGAGGGCAGTACCCTCCCCGGGGATTTGTTGAGCGACTGGATTCTTCAGACCACGGCCCTCTGCCGTCATTATCGTCGCGGCCCGCAAACGGTTCGCGCGGTCGATGGGATCGATCTCGGGATCGGGCGTGGCGAGTCGCTGGCTTTGGTCGGCGCCTCCGGCTCCGGGAAATCCACCCTGCTCAATCTCCTGGGCGGGCTCGACACGCCAACGTCCGGCACGATCGTCTTTGAGGGCACGAACCTGTCGGCCCTGAATCGTCGGGAACTCGCGGGTTACCGCGCACGCCGCGTGGGCATGGTCTTTCAGTCCTTCAACCTGATTTCCCATCACAGCGCGCTTCGCAATGTCGAGATGGCGTTGCTTTTTAACGACACGCCGCGCCGTGAACGGCGCGCGCGGGCCATCGACATCCTCGAAAGGCTCGGCCTGGCCGATCGCATGGATCACCGCCCCGGCGACCTCTCCGGCGGCGAGCAGCAGCGTGTGGCCATCGCCCGCGCCCTGGTCAAACACCCGGACATTCTCTTCGCCGATGAGCCGACCGGAAACCTGGATCAGGACAACGCGGTCCAGATCGGCGGCATTCTGTCCACGCTCAATGCTGAGGGTGTCACCATCATTTTGGCCACCCACGACATGACACTCGCGGGACGCGTGGCGCGGCGGATCGTGCGTCTGGACTACGGCCGTCTGGCGGGGAACTCCGCCCACGGGATCGAGGACGGGGACACGCGATGACCTTCCACGATCTCGTGACCAACTCGACCGGGAATCTCAGGCGCATGAAACTGCGCTCGATTCTCACCATCACCGGGGTGGTGATCGCCATCGCGACCTTCGTGGCCATGCTGTCGTTCGGGGCGGGAATGCAGGAGAACATCTCGGCGGAATTCGAGAAGTTCGGATTGCTCAACACGCTCCAGGTCTACCCGCCCCGCGCGGAGGACAACACCGACTCCGCCGGGACAAGGGTGCTTCTGGATCAGCAGACGATCCGGACCTTTGCCGCGATTCCCGGTGTGCGGCTGGTTTATCCGTTCGACGACTTCAATGTCACGGTGCGCGCGGGCGACTCGACCGTCTCCACCCGCGCCCAGTCGCTCCCGGTGGCCGCCGTGCAGACACCGCTTTACTCGAAGATTCTCGCCGGCACCGTCTTCACGGCGGACACCTCCGATGAGATTGTCATCTCCGACGATCTGCTGGAGTCGATCGGCGTCACCGATCCCGACTCCGTGCTCGGGGAATGCCTGATCGTGTCGGTGAAGGTCACCTGCCTGGACAGCGGCATCGTGAATGCTGTGCGCGAACTCCCGAAGCGATTGCGGGATCGTCTGAGCGGGGTCTGGCGTGACTCGCTGAGTTATCCCAAGTTCTGGGCGGATGTCGGACGCGCGGAGGGCGGCGCGGCCTTGTCGCGCTTCATCGATGGCTACCTGAACCACCGTGAACTCGTCTCGGATACCCTGCGCGTGGGCGGCGTGCTGGAAGGACGGCGTCACGGCCGTTCGAAGATCGAGCCGGTCGTTCTGCCCGCGGGAACCGCGGCGCGCTTTCGCTCAAGCGGCTTCTCCGACGATCCCACCGACATCATGGCCGCGATTGCCAACGGGACGCTCTTTACCGCCGCGGGTGGCGATGGCGGCAAGGAGTATCCGCAGGTCACCGTCGATCTGGATCCGAATGTCACCTACGAGCCGATCCGCGATTCGATCCGCGCGCTCGGCTTTCGCACATTCAGTTACGCCGATGAGTTCAAGGAAATGCGGCGGTTCTTCTTCTTTTTCAAACTGGGTCTGAGCGCGGTCGGGCTGATCGCCCTCATCACCGCGTCGCTCGGCATTGTCAACACCATGGTCATGTCGATCATCGAGCGCACCCGCGAAATCGGCGTCCTGAAATCCCTCGGCGCCGACGATCGGGATATCCGTCTGCTCTTCCTGGCGGAATCCGGCATGATCGGCAGCATTGGCGCGGTCTTCGGCATTGCCGTGGGTTGGCTGATCACGCGCGTCGCCTATCTGGTGGCGTACATGATCCTGCAACAAAAGGACCTGCCGCCCATGCCGTTTGATCCTTTCTCGCTGCCCTGGTGGCTCATCCTGACGGCGTTTGCCTTCGGCCTCGTCGTCAGCCTCCTGGCGGGCCTCTACCCGGCAGCCCGCGCCTCGCGCGTTGATCCGGTCGAAGCGCTGCGGAGCAACTGAGTCGGCCTTCTCCGGATGTGACGGGTGTCCACCCCGGAGGGATACTCCCGCTTCACGGTTGCAATCACCCGAGAAACCGGATATAATGTGTCGTGTATCTTGATGGACCCGCCATCCAGGATGCCATCTCCGGCAACCTCTGCTTCGGCTGCGGGGCGGACAACCCGCGCGGCCTGCGGATCAAGAGTCATTGGATCGGTGAACAGTCGGTGTGCGTCTATCACCCCGAGCCGCACCACTGCGCCGGCCCGCCGCATATCGTCAATGGCGGCATCCTCGCCACCCTGATCGATTGCCACTGTGTTTGCAGCGCCATCTCGGATGCTTACCGTCGCGAGGGCCGTGCGGTCGGCACCGCGCCGCCGCTCTGGTACGTGACCGGCGGGCTGAACATCCGCTACCTGCGCCCCACCCCGATCGATCACCCCATCGAACTGCGCGCACGGATCACCGAGGCCACCACCAAGAAGACGGCTCTTGAGTGCACCCTCTCTTCCAATGGGAAAATCTGCGCCACTGCCGAAGTGGTCGCCATCAGGGTCTCCCGGGCCTGGACCAGCGGCGCCGAAGTTTCCGGGTGTGCGGCGGGAAATCGGGGTTAGCGCCTCAAACGCGGCACTCTATATTGGCGCCATGCGCCAAGCCCATGCCCGCCTGATCGCCATCCTGGCCGCGATTTGGTTGAACTTCACGGGAGCCGCCAACGCCCAAACACCGCCAACTATCGACTCCATCCTCAGCGTCATTCGACCGGCTCTCGCCCGCTGCGATTCGACCATGACCGGTGCGACATTCGTCACCACGGCCCATGAGCGCAGACTGGACGGAGACGGCAAGATCGAGGGCGAAACGGTCTACCGCTCACGTGTCTACTCACGCGACAAGGAGGAACGAGAGATTCTCCTGGCGATGTGGGAGGACGGGGAGCCCGTCGACGAAGACAAACTGCGCGACGAGCAGGAGAAACGAGAGAAGGAGCGCCGCAAACGCGCCAGGAAGATGCGCGAGGGTCAAGAGGAGTCCGAGCAGAGTCACTCCGCACGGGTGCTCGAACCCTTCCTCGAAGAGAAAACAGCGAGTTACCGGTTCCCCGAGGTCGCCGCAGACACGATGGCCGGAATCGCGGCCTGGCGAATCACGATTGATCCGCTGACCGAGACCGAGGACTGCGTCCGTGGATTCGCCTGGCTGGCGCAGGATGACTACCGCGCAATCGCGGAGCGTTATGAACCGGCGGAGATGCCCTCCAAGATTCAGTCGCTGAACGTGGAGATCGACTACACCGACATCGATGGCTGCCCGATGCCCGGCCGGTTTCAGATCACCGGACGGGGCAAGGCGCTCATCTTCATCAAATTCCATTTCCAGGCCGAAATCTTCTTCGACTCCGTGAGCATCAACCCGGACCTGCCGGATTCGCTCTTTGCGATTCCGGGTGATTGAAAGGGGGCTTAGCGTGGCCGACTCCGAGGATCGGATTCGTCGACTTGAAGAGCGCTTGAGCGCCATTGAGGAGCGGTTGGGCATTTCGAAGCCCGTGGAGCCCCCGACCCAGGCGGCTCCGTTGCCACCCCCGCCCACACCGCTGCCGACACCATCGCGACCGTCGCCCGCTCCCGTCGCCGCCACGCCGCCGCGTGTGCGCCGTCCGGAAGCAACAACCATTCTGGGCTGGAGCGGGGTGGCGGCGCTCGTTCTGGCCGCCGCCTATCTTGTTCGGCTGGCAATTGATTACGGCTGGCTGACCCCGATACGGCAGGTCGCCCTCGCGCTTTTGGGCGGTGTCGCGCTGATCGGGCTGGGTGTGGCGTTCCGTCATCACGAACGCCGCTATCTCGCGCTGTTGCCGGCCGGCGGGATTGTGATCCTGTTCATCACCGCTTACGGCGCCCACCACTACCATCACCTCGCCGGTCCCTGGCCAACCGCCGTCGCGGTCACCGTCATCTGCCTGCTGGCCCTGGGATTGCGCGAGATCATCGACAATGAACTGTACACGATCTTCCCCGTGGCCGGATCGTACACCATCCCGGTCCTGCTGCCGGGACTGCGCCCCTGGGGCCCGGATTTGTACATCCACTTTGTCGCCTGGGGTATCCTCTTCAGTTGGTATGCCATCCGCACGAAACGCCGGCGCATCTACCTCCTCGCCGCCTACCTCGCGTTCATCGTGTTCGACTTTGTCTGGCGGTCGCGGAATCTCCCCTGGTGGGAGCAGGAGGCCATCTTCCTGTTTGTGCAGTTCTTGATTTTCACCACGGCGACCATTGTGTTTTCCATCCGCCACCGCGCGCCGTTGGGAACCAATGGCGCCATCGCACACCTGCCGGTTCTCCTGATTTTCTATTTCCTGGAGTACAGCGTTCTCTACCGGCACATCCCGGATTGGGCGCCCTGGATCGCGTTTGCAAGCGTGGGGCTGGTCTGGACGGCTTACTCGATTGCCCGGGGTCGTATTGGGGAGGAACTCGCGGCGGGACGGAATGTGGTCACGGTCTACGCCGCCGTGGTCTTGCTCCATGCCGGCTACCTCGATCTCCTGCCGGATGAGTGGCGGGGGTGGGCGACTCTTGCGGCGGTCGTGATTGCCGGGGTCGTGATGTGGAAGATGCCGTCCCTGGCCCGCACCCTCTGGCCGTTCGCCATCCTGATCCTCGTGTGCGTGGCGCACAACGAACTGCGTGTTCTGATCGGCGAAGAACTCAAAACCGTTCCTCTGTGGCGACTCATGCTGGTGCTCTATGCCGCTCTCCCCTATGTGGGTTACGCCCTTCGAACCCGGGAACCCGCCCTGTGGGGAGGCCAAGCAGGGCTCCTTTTGGCTTTGGGGCACGCCAACACCATGACCGCCGCGATCCACCTGTTTGACAGCCGGCTCGTTGTCTCGCTCGTCTGGGGGATTCTGGCGGTGACCTCGCTGGTGATTGCGATTGTCGTGTCCGACCGGACACTCGGACGCTCTGCGCTGGTCATCTACGCCGCCTCGGGAATGAAGGTGCTGCTTTTCGATCTGTCGGGCGCCGCGCCGCTGGTGCGCATCGGCTGCCTGGTCGTCTTGGGGATCACCCTCTATGCCGGCGGTCTTCTCTACAAACGCATTCAGGCCGGGGCACCCTCCCCGGCCTGATGGCTGCGTCCTTGAGGGGTTGAGGTTCCGTGCCCTGTGCAGGGGAAACGCTGGCGCCCGTTGATTCGGCGCAAGAGCATTCACGCAATAGGGGCGGGTCTCAGACCCGCCCCTGCGTGACGACATGGGGTTCCTCTCCGGCGTACTCACCGGATGGCGCCTCACATCATGAATCCGCGTTACGCCGTGCGCCGCTTGGCGAACACTGTCTTCCTCAGAATCTCTTCCATCAGGCACCACCCGGTGAATGCCGATTGAAATAAATTCGCGCCGACAAACGCGGTGAACAAAAACCAGTAGGGGCTGACAAACCATCCCAGGGCGACGCTGATCATAACGAAAGTGCCGGCGATGGCTCTGATGACGCTTTCCAAACTCATGTCAAACTCCTCGCTTTCTCTCTCGAGCGGCCCGGGCCGCGGGACCCGGGCCATCTCTGTGGCTTCGATCAGAAACTGTACCGCACGCGCGTAAAGACATTCGAGTTGTCGCGAAACTGCCCGAACATCGTGTACGGCTGGTCGCCGCCGATGAGACTGGCGCCGGCGGTCAGCCCGATCGCGTCGCTCAGTTTGTAGGTGAGCGAAGGACGCGCATGCCAGTCCTTGTCGCTCACTCCCCAATAGCCGAAGAGCACCAGCTGTACTGTCTGATCGCGCATGAACTTGTTGAGTCTCGCGGTGATTGTCGAACGAAATTCATCGAACGACGGCGCGCCGGGCGGCAATCCCGCCGTGTAGAGGTCATAATCGAGCATGAACTCGCCGTAGTATTGCACCGTGGCGGTCCACTCGCTGCCCAGACTCTTCTCCAGCCCGGCAAAACCGCGAACCTGGGAATTCGCAATTCCGGGGTCGGTTCCGTCCGTGTCTTCCTGCGAAATGTAGGCGGCTGCTTCGGCGTGCGCGAGAAACGCGCCGATCGGCGCGCGCAAACTCGCGCCGGTCGACCAGAGACGCGGATAATAGAGCACTCCCTCCATGGTCGCGCCCTGCGGAGTCGGCCAGAATCCCTTGTAACCATAAAGCGCCCATTCGGCGCTCCCGCGCGTGCCGGTAACGCGCCCGAACACTTCCCCGTTGCGGAGGGTCTTGGACGGGCGATGGATCATTGGCGCGTGATCGCTGCCGACCGCTCCCATGAATGGCGGAAACGGGTTGTAGACCGACAGACGCGAACCGTCGGGGAGATTGTCTGGTGTGAAATAGGGCGACGCCGCCACTTCGACGGTCACACGGCCCAGGTAGACCGAGGCTCGCAGCAGGTCCTGCGGCGGTTTGAGGTATGTGTCGTCCAGGCCGGTAAAGAACGCCTCCCAGTCCTTTGCGAAAAGATCGTTGGCGAAGATCAGATCGCCGGTGCCCCAGGTCGCCACCTGACGGCCCAGTTTGAGGTCGAGCCACTCCGCCAGCTTGGCTTTGATGTAGGCTTCGCGTAGATCCACATCGCTGCGTGATGCCGCTGTGGCATCGCTGACAAAGTCCACACGCAGGAAGAACGACCCGCGGTCGGAGAATCCCTCGGCGCGCATCTGGGCGCGCAACTCGCTGCGCGGGTAACTCCGGTCGCCGAGTTCACCGTCGCCGAGCGCGGCATTCTTCTCGACACGCACCGCCTGGATTCCCTCGACGAACCCATTGACCAGTGGTTGGGCATAGACCGATGATGCCGCGGCCAGCCAGAGCACAAAGATGATTGAGAGTTTGCGCATTGCTTACCTCGTGTAAGCCGCCGGCGGGTTCTTCAGCAGGCGCTCGTTGTAGTCTTCCGCTTTCAGGTCGTTTTTGTAGGTGATTTCGCCGAACGATATAGTGGTGCTCTGGTTCTTCGCCAGATCGGTCATGATCCGCACGGTCGCGGTCGGAATTTCCTCAACCGTCTCGATGTTGCCGATCGCAAAACGGCGCATGGCGGTGTCCTTGCCGTCGAAATACTCCTCTTTCAGTGGCAGCTTGGTCTCCACGTCGATCCACGAGAAACGATAGGCGTAATCGGCCGTCTTCGGATCCTTCGGCGTGCTCTTCACCTTCGTGGCGCTGCGCCCCATGGCCGTGTCCGGCCCGATAATCTCGTGATTATCCAAACTGGGCAGGCGTCCCGAAACATCCTCGTAGGTGAAATCCGAGCCGACAAACGATGTCCGGCGGTCATCCGCCGCGATGCGCTTGACCAGATCGAGCGCGGGGACATAAAGCCAGCGGTCATCGTTGCCCTCCGCCTTCTTGTGCACCAGAAAGGCGGTGCGTTGCACATCGGCGGGTTTGATGAAGTAGGTGTAGTACCGCTGGTCGCCCATGTCCTGCACATCGCGCCGCAGCATCCAGAATTCGCGCTCGCGGGTGCGGCCCTTCTTGTCGGTCATGACCATGGTGACCCGCGCCTGCCCGCCGTCGCCGGCGTAGTAGTAGCTCTGGTGCGATTCATTCATGAGTTGCGTTGCCGCTTCGTCGGCTTGCGCCGTCATGCCGCCCCACAGGGCGAGGCCCGCGGCCACCATCCAGAACGTCAGTTTCTTCATGCCACCATCTCCTTTTCGTTTAGAGGGGCGGTCGCGGTCTTGGACCAGACCGACGCCTTCGCGCCCCAGGGCCAGAATGCTTTTTCTCCACGTATCCGAACCAGCGCCGGCAGCAGGAATAGTGTTGCCAGCCCGGACAGTCCCATGATGGCCAAAAAGAACGCGCCGACCGTGATGTACGGGACGAGATCCGAGAACAACAGCGGTACGAACCCGAGCGCGATCACCACGATGTTGCGGGTGATGGCACGCGAGGGTTCCTCAAAAAGTTCGGTCAGCGTCTCCGCCAGGCTCTTGCGGCGCTTGTAGATTTCCTGCCCGCGTTTGAGGAAGTGAATGGCGAAGTCAATCGACAGCCCGAGGGTGAGCGATGAGAGAACCGCAATCGGCATGTCGTAGGGCTTGCCGACCAGCCCCACCGTCCCATAGACCAACCCGATGGTCACCGTGAGCGGCATCATCGAGATCAATCCCATCGTTACCGACCGCAGAAGGAAGATCATCATGAACAGCACCACGACAAACGATCCCAGAAGCGCATTCAGCATGCCGACCACCATCTTATCCTGCCAGATGACGTTGATGTAGGTCAGGCCGCCCCAATCGAAGCGCAGTCCCGCCGGAGGCGTGTGCGAGGAGATGTAGTCCGCCGCCGCGTCGACCACCCCGGCCACCGCCTTGTTGTCGCCCTCGCGCAGCTGCACCCAGAGGACCGCCTTGTCCCCGTCCGGGGTGATGAATTTGAACAGGTCATCCGGATCGCCGCCCGAGCTCTCGTAGAGGAACAACTCCTGCCCGATTTCCTCCGGCGTATCCGGGATGATGTGCGCGGTCGAATCGCCGTTCTTCAACTCGAACCGGACCTTCTTGACGATGTCGCTGACTCCCGTGGTTGAACCGATCTGCGGAAGCGTGGCCAGATGCTTCTGGAGCCCTTCCATGAACTTGAGTGTTTCCGGGTTCTTCACGGATGCCGTCGGCGTCTCGGACGCATCGAACTCGAGGTAGGCCATGTATGTCCCGGCCAGATGCGGCCCGAGCGCCTGGTCGGCGACCCGGATCGGGTGGGAGGGCTTGAACCACTTGGTCGGGTTGTCGTTCACTTCAATGCGTGTGATGCCATAGGCCGCCACGGCGAACAGGGCAAGGGTGAAGGCCACGACCGCCCAGCGGCCCTTCACCGCGGCACGTCCGATCACCGGCAGCGCCCGTCCCAAAATCGAGCGGCCCTCGTCGGTCCGCCCGAAGGTTGAGAGCACTTTCTTGGGAAGGAGCACCGCGTAGGCGGGATTGAACGTAATCGACAGAAGCCATGCGACCGCGACGCCAAAGGCGACAAACACGCCGAAGACGCGCACCGGCGGAATCGCCGCCGAGGTCAGCGAGGCGAAGCCGACCACCGTGGTCAGCGAGGTGAACACCATCGGCCAGAACAACTCATCCATGGTCGAGATGATCGCGTCGCGCTGCGAGTGCGACTTCTGGTAGCGTTCGTGAAACTCGGAGAGGATGTGAATCGAGTTCAATACCGCAATCGGCATCAGGAAAATGGCGATCATCGAACTCATAATGTGCACCGTGAACCCGAGCGCGATCAGAAGCCCCATGGTCCAGATCACGGTCATCACCGCGATGATCATTGGCGCGGCCACCACCGACAACTTGCGGAAAAACACGAGCATCAGAAGGAAGATGAGCAGTCCCGCCATCGGCGCCGAGATGCCCATCTGCTTGAACATTTCCTTGCCGAAGGTTTCTTCGGCGACCGGCAATCCGGCAATGTGCGGGGTCGGCATGCCGCCGATCGCGGCGACTTCGGCCTCCACGCGCTGCGCCACATCGTGCGCAAACCGCTTCGCTTCCAGGGGAATGTAGATCGCCACCGCACGGCCGTCCGATGACGCCAGCTTCCCCTTCAAGATCGGGTTCTCAGCGATTTTGGCCGAGAGCGGCGGCTGGCTCTCCCAGTCCATGCGAGGATCGGTGAGACGTCCCACCACCATCGCCCCCTCGGGCGTGCGGTAGATGTCATCCACGGTCGAAGGGGCCAGGATGTCGTCCGCATTGACTCCCTCCATGTCCTCGATGGCGACGGTCAGCCGTTCCAGTTTCTCGACAAACTCCGGGGTCAGAAGGTCGGTTTCGCCGACGAACCCCACCACGAGGTAATCCGCGAGACCGAACTCCTCTTTGATCCGATCGTGGATCACGCGCACCGGTTCATGCTGCTCGAGCATGTTCTCCGGGTCGGTGTCGATCACCGCGTTCGGGATCGGGATGGCGAGCGCTATGGTGATCAGGACCGCGGCGATCACCACGAACTTGGGGTGGTTGACCGCGAAGTTCACCAGCGCGTGTTTCCCATGTTTCATGTCTTGGTCTCCTCCTGTCTATGCGGATGCGCGCTTGCCGCGCCGTGTGCGGGGCGCGGCCTTGGAATATTTGACCTGTGAATTGGTTTCCGTTGCCTCGACCGGATGTCCGCCGGACTTCCACTCGGGGAAGCCGTCCTCGAGCCGGCGCGCCTTAAATCCATGGCGGCGCAACAGATGGATCGCGTCGAGGGACATGACGCAGTACGGTCCGCGGCAGTACGCCACGATCTCCTTGTCGCGGGGCAGTTCCCCCAAACGCCGCTCGAGTTCGGGCACCGGAATCGACAACGCCGCCGGGATGTGCCCGGAGCGGTACTCGACATCCGGACGGACATCCAAAACAACGATGTCGCCGCGGCGCGCCCGCTTGAGCAGTTCATCGTGGGGCAGCGGCGTCAGTTCGTCGCGTCCATCGACATGGTCGCGCAGAAATTCGCGCAGTTCGCCGAGACGGTTGACCGCAAGCGTTCGAATCGCGCGGAGCACATCGACCACCGAATCGTCGGCGATGTGGTAATGAACGTACAGACCATCTTTGCGCGATTCCAGAAGCCGCGCGTGACGAAGGATCTGCAAGTGCTGCGAGACACTCGAAACCGACGCACCGGTCTGGGCGGCGAGGTCCTCGACCGTGCGCTCACCCTGGCTCAGAAGTTCGAGGATCTCCAGCCGTTTGGGGCTGGCGAGCGCCTTGGCGATCAGCGCAAACTGCCCGTAAAGTGTTTCTTTGTATCTTGCTGCTTCCATCGCGACCTCTGTTCTCTACAGTATTCAATGGACCGCTAAAACAAACTACACGCCATTTACGCCCGGGCCAGCCGTGTGTTTGAGTAATTCATGGAATAATTTATTATTCGCGACAGAGAATTCGTATTTCATTGCCTGACATTGTATTACGACATTGCCGCTGGCCGCTGAAAGGAGCCGAAACGATGCCACGCAAGACGATCGCCGAATTCAAAGCCGAGCGCCTGGCGCTCAACGAGATCCTGCTTGAGTCAAAGCACAAGTACATCCAGCGCTTCTTTAATGTAGACCACGGGGTCTACGATCAGGGAAGCGCGCTCCCACCGAGGACCAAGGAGATGCTCGGGCTGGTCGCGTCGCTGGTCCTGCGCTGCGACGATTGCATCACCTACCACGTTATCCAGTGTGTCGAGCAGGGCGTGACCGATCCGGAGTTCGACGACATTTTCGCGGTCGGGCTGGTGGTCGGCGGATCGATCACCATTCCGCATTTGCGGCGGGCGGCCGGGACGCTCGCGGAGTTGCGGGGGCGGGCGGTTTGATTCGGGGCCGCGCGGTGAGCCAAAGGGAACGGGATTGCTTCGTCGCTCATCCCGCTGGCGCGGGATTCGCTCCTCGCAATGACGATGGTTGGGCCGTCATTGCGAGGCGGGAGGGCCGCGAAGCGGACCGACCAACGAAGCAATCCCGTCCCCTTTGGCACAAAATGACCCCGGCCACACGCTCAACAGATGATTGACAACCCGCAACCCCGGGGCCGACCTTCGCATTACGCGGAACCGCAGGGCACGCGCCATCACTCATGGATCAACTCATTCCCATACTCAGGCAATACTGGGGGTATGAGTCCTTCCGCCCGCTGCAAAGCGAGGCGATGGCTTGCGTGATGGCCGATCGCGATTCAATCGTGGTCTTGCCCACGGGCGGCGGCAAGTCCCTCTGCTTCCAGGTTCCCGCGGTCGCCAAGCCGGGCTTCGCGGTGGTGGTCTCGCCCCTCATCTCATTGATGAAAGACCAGGTCGACGCCCTGACCCAGTGCGGGGTCCCCGCGGTTGTGGTCAACAGCTCGCTGCCGCCGCAGGAGCAGGCGGCCGCCATTGCGAAGGTGAAATCCAACGGGTGCAAACTGCTTTATGTCGCGCCCGAGCGTCTCAACACCCCGGCTTTCATCACACTATTGCGCGGCCTGCCGATTTCGTTTTTCGCCATCGATGAAGCGCACTGTATCAGTTCCTGGGGTCACGACTTCCGCCCCGATTACCGTCAACTGTCCATCCTGCGCAAGAAATTCCCGGACACGGCCATCCACGCCTACACCGCGACCGCGACCAAGCGGGTGCGCGACGACATCGCCAAGGAACTGTCATTGTCCGATCCGGCGGTGCATGTCGGGGCATTCGACCGGCCGAACCTGATTTACCGGGTCGAGAAACGCACCCGCAAGTGGGAGCAGATTCTCGCGGTGATCGAGCGTCACCCGAACGAATCCGGCATCATCTACTGCATCTCGCGCCGCAATGTTGACGATCTTTGCGACTCGCTTTGCGAAGCCGGGTTCCGGGCACGGCCCTACCACGCCGGCCTCGACGACCCAACCCGCAAGGCGAACCAGGAGGCGTTCATCCGCGAGGATGTCGACATCATTGTCGCGACGGTCGCCTTCGGCATGGGGATCGACAAGAGCAATGTGCGCTATGTCATCCATGCGGCGGTGCCCAAGTCGATCGAGCACTACCAGCAGGAAAGCGGGCGCGCCGGGCGAGACGGGCTGGCATCCGAGTGCGTGCTGCTTTGGGGGGTGGCGGATTTCGTCTTGTGGCGCAAGATCATGGAGTCTCTCGAACCCGATGCCCAGCGCATTGCCCGTGCGAAACTGAGCGAGGTATCCGGATTCTGCTCCTCCACCACATGCCGTCATCGCGCTTTGGTCAATTACTTCGGGCAGGAGTTCAACTCGGAATCCTGCGGCGCCTGCGACATTTGTCTCGGCGATGCCGAGCCGGTCGCCGATGCGTTAACGGTCGCGCAGAAGATCCTCTCCTGTGTCGTCCGGATCGGCGAGCCGCGCAGTCCGGCGTACACGGCGCGGGTCCTGACCGGCTCGGGAGACCAGCACATCGCCGCAAACGGGCACGACAAGCTCACGACTTATGGGATTCTCTCCGGAGAACAGCGAAGCGATGTCCGCGCCTGGATCGAGCAACTGACCGATCAGCGCTGTCTGGAGCCCGGCGGCGATCCGAAGTCGCTGGTCATAACCGAAAAGGGGTGGCGGGTGATTCGCGGCGCCGAATCGCCCCGTCTGGTGCGCCCACGTCAGGCGGCCCGTCCGGCGGCAGCGGCCGTGGCCGTCGCGGCGGATCCGCACGAACACGCGCTTTTCGAAGAGCTGCGGGCCCTGCGCAAGGCCATCGCCAATGAGCGCGAAGTGCCCGCCTTTGTGGTCTTCAGCGATGCCACACTGCTGGACATGGCGCGCCGCCGGCCGACCACCGCGGCGACATTTCGCAAAGTGTCCGGAGTCGGGGATACCAAGTCGCATGAGTTTGCGGCACGGTTTCTTCCCGTCATCGCCGGGTTTTGCCGCCAGCGGGACTTGCCGACCGATCTTGAGATTGCGGCCCGTGCGCCGCGTGCGGTCATACGTCGCACCGACTTCGACCCCGACATGAGCAAGGCCAAACGCGCGGCCATGCGTCTTTTCCGGGAGGGCAAACCACTGGACCAGGTCGCCCGGGAGATCGGGAGAGCCCATTCGACCACGGCCCAGTATCTCGAGGACTTCATTACCGCCGAGGGGATCATCTCGCCCCGGCCCTGGGTCGACAACGACACCTTCCGCCGCGTCCGCGAGGCGGTATCGGTTTGCGGGATGGAGCGGCTTAAGCCGATTTTTGACCACTTGGAAGAGAAGGTCGAATACGGCATAATTCGCATCGCGGTCGCCTGCCTGCGCAACGCGACCCCGCAGACCGCGACGCACACGAATGACAGGCCATCGGTATGAAGACCTACACGCGCGAGTTTCCGATCCGCATCCATGATGTCGATGCCGCCGGCATCGTCTTTTTCGCCACGTATCTTGTCCTCTGGCATGATGTCTACGAGGCCTTCCTCGCCGACATCGGGCACTCCATCCCTGACGCCATCGCCAAAGGCGAGTACATCATCCCGATCAAGCGGTGCGAGGCGGAGTACCACCGGCCGATGCGCCACGGCGAGATCATCACCGCCCAGTTGCGCCTGACCGAACTGCGGGGGTCGTCCTTTGTGGTGGTGACCGACTTTATCGGCGCCGACCTGGTCAATCGCGCCACCATCACCACCCGTCATGTCTGCGTGGGGTCCCGGCCGATGAAGCCGGTGCCGGTGCCGGAGGACCTGCGGACCGCCCTGGAGCCTTATCTGGGTCAGTAGGAGCGCACTGCTCGAGGGGCGCCGCTATCCAAAAGAGGGACTTAATCAGCCCGAAATTTCACCGATAGTCAACACGGACGACTCTCGGACCAACCAGGAGGTGGCATGGGAAGAATGATCGGCGGTGTGGTGGTCGGGTACCTCGCGATGGCGGCGTTTGTGTTCCTCTCGTTTACGGTGGCCTATTTCGGCATGGGCGCGGATGGGGCCTTCGAGGAGGGGACATTTGAGGTCTCGACCATGTGGATCGTCACAAGTCTCATTCTCAGTTTCATCGCGGCGCTTCTGGGCGGACTGGTGTGTGTCCTGATCGCCCAGAACAAGAAGGCGGCCAAGATCCTCGCTCTGGTCGTGCTCGTGCTCGGGATCGTCTTTGCGATTCCGGCCTTCACTCAGCCGACATCCCCCGCGCCCCGCACCGAAACCGAGGAAGCCAACAGTTTCATGGCCATGCAAAGCGCGCACCAGCCGCCTTGGATTGCGATCGTCAACCCGCTCATCGGCGCGGTGGGCGTGATGATGGGACCGTGTCTGCGACGTAAGAAGGATTAGTGCGCCCGATCGATTGGCACGACTCCCGGGACCGCGATCTCTCGTTTTTGGCAATCCCGAGAACATTT
>JBFMFQ010000037.1:0-20660 GCA_040752075.1 Candidatus Zixiibacteriota bacterium
GGAGAAGACATGCAATCCCAAGCTGCGACCGATCTAGGGCCTTCGACCGGTCTGGCGCGTGTGTACACCTGGGGCCGGTTGGCCGTCGGCCTGACGATCATCACGGCGTTGATCCTGGAGCCGGCGACCGGGGGCGCCCTCGCGGATACCCTGATCAAGGCCGGGCTTTCCGCGCTGACTTTGCTTCCCGCGCTCGGACTGCTTGTCCTCGCCTGGTCATGGCTGCGCTGCCGCCTGACGGACCCGGTCGGCTGGCTGGCGCTGGTTGGTTCCGCCTTCCTCGCGGGAGCATGGCTCTTCGGGTAAATTTGACGTTTCGCCGCCGGATACCGCTTTAATCCACTGGCAAAATTCATTAATTGATCAGCGATGGTTAGCCAGGCGTGCAATGCTGTTGTGATGGCGGGGGGCTTCGGTACAAGACTGAAGCCGTTGACCGTATCCCTGCCCAAGCCGATGGTCCCCGTCGGAAACCGTCCGCTCATGGAGCATGTGGTTAAACTGCTTGCGCAGCACGACCTTCGCTCGATCCTGGTACTGCTCTACTTCCAGCCCGAGGCCATTTCGGAGCACTTCGGCGATGGTACGCAGTGGGATGTGAATATCCAGTACCGTCGTCCCAACGCGGATTTCGGAACGGCCGGGAGTGTCCGGTACGCGCTTAAGTCACTGGCGGACCGGTTCGTTGTCATCTCGGGTGATGTGCTCACGGATATTGATCTCTCCAAGGCCGTGGAGTTTCACGTGCAAAGGAACGCCGAGGCGACAATGGTGCTCTCCCGGCGTGAAAACCCGCTGGCATTCGGCATTGTTATCACGGACGAAAACGGCCGCATCATCCGCTTCCTTGAAAAGCCATCCTGGGGCGAGGTCTTCTCCGACACCATCAACACGGGCATCTACATCCTGGAACGCTCCATCCTGGAGTCTCTCCCGCAGGAGGAGGCGTATGACTTCGGTAAGGACATCTTCCCGCGTCTTTTGACCGAGAATCGCCGGCTCTACGGTTACGTCAGTCCCGGATACTGGCGGGATGTTGGAAATGTTAACGAGTACGCTGCCGCTCACCAGGATATCCTAACGGGGGCCTTTGACCCGCGCTGGCCGCACCCGGCGGTCAAGCGAGGCAAAGCGACACTGTATGCGGAGTCCGGTTGCGCGATTGCCGATGATGCGGAATTCGAAGGCACCGTGGTCCTCGGCGGTCGCGTTTCCATCGGCCCGGGTGTCCGGATTTCCGATTCAATCATCGGCCCCGGCTCCGTCATCGGGGCGGGCGCACAGATTCGACGCTCTGTGCTCTGGTCGGCGGTAACCATCGGCGCGCAAGCGATGATCGACGAAGCCATTCTGCAGACCGGCGTGCGGCTGGGGCGGAAGAGCGTCCTGCGTGAGCGGACAATCCTCTCGGAGTTCTGCCACGTCGGGGCCGATGTCTCCGTTCACGCGAATTGCCGCATCTGGCCCAGAAAGCGTGTTGAGGATGGCGCGGTTGTCTCCACCAGCATCGTCTGGGGAGAGCAATACAACCGTGAACTCTTCTCCGATGCCAAGGTAACCGGTCTCACCAATCGGGAGATCACGCCGGAGTTTGCCGCCCGTCTCGGTGCGGCGTTCGCCTCCCAGTACAAGACCGGGGATTCCATAGTCGTCGCGCGGGATCGTTCGGCGGAGGCGCGGGCAACCGCCGAGGCCCTCAAGGCGGGTATCGCGTCATCGGGAGTGAACATTCGCGACCTCCGCGATACCATCGTCCCGCTCCTGCGCCACCGTCTATGCCATGGCGCGGGCTGTGCCGGTGTCTACCTGCGCCGCACTCCCGATGAAACGCAATCCACCGATGCCATTTTCTTTGATGGACTCGGCTTCGATTTGCCCGCCGGGCGCGCCCAATCTGTCGAGCGGCTGTTTGTCACTGAGGATGCCCGGCGGGCGGATCCCGACGAGATCGGGATCATTGAGTACCCGGAAGGCACAATCGAGGAATATCGAAACGAACTGCTCCATCACGTTGACATCGAGGGCATCCGCGGGAGCGGTTTCCGAATCGTCGTTGACTACGGCGGTGGACTCGCAGGCTCGGTCCTGCCGTCGATTCTCGAAGTGCTCGGGGTATCAGTGGTCTCCCTGAACTCCCTGCCGCAGCCTATGGACGGCACGATCCACGACTTGGATTCGCTCTCACGGATCGTCAGGGCGCTCGGCTATGACTTCGGCGTCATGCTCAGCCCGCCGGGAGAGCGGCTGGATCTCGTTGATCGGCACGGCACGGTGCTGTCCACACAGCAACTGCTGTTGCTCATGGCGTCCCTGTTCTGGCAGAGCCACCCGGGCGCCACCGTGGCGGCCCCCGTTATCGCCACCTCCCGCTTGGAATCGATCGCCGAAAAGACCGGCGCCCGTGTCATTCGGGTCAAGAATGACCATCTCTCGATGATGCGCGCCGCCGCCTCCGGAGAGGCCAAATTCGTTTGCGGGACCAGGGGCGGGTTCATCCTGCCGCCTTGGCAACGGGGGGCGGACGCGATGGCGTCGCTGGCCCATCTCCTGGGATGGCTCTCGGCCACCGGTCTGACCCTGACAGACCTGGCCACTGAATGCCAGACAGGCGCCATCCGCAGTGCGTCGGTCGCGTGCCCATGGAATCTCAAGGGGCGACTGATGCGGCGGGTCATGTCCGAAACCTCTGAGTTCACCCGAGACCTGGTCGATGGCGTGCGGGTCCATTTCGACCACGACTGGGTCTGGGTGGCTCCCGACCGGCGGACCGCGCACTTCTCGCTTCTCGTCGAAGCCACGCACGGCTGGCGGGCGGATTCCCTCTTGAGCGAATGGGCGCACAAACTCAGCGAGTGGCGCGACAGCGAGGAAGCAGAGGGCGAGCCAAATCCGGTGGCCGAAAACGCCCGCGCCTGACCGATTTGCCCGGCAGCCTGTCCTTGACACTCCCCGGAGCCCATCCCAAATTCAGGCCCTAACTCCAACCATGGAGCATGCGGCATTGCCTATGCAGGATCGTCCAATCCATCGTCTGGCCCGCCAACCGGCCCCAATCAGGGGATTGGCAGCGGTCGCCGCTCTACTGCTGGTTGCCGCGTTTCCCCTCGGAACAACGCACGCTCAAATGGCGCCACGTGTGCCGGACTCATTGCTTGACGATCAGCGGGTGGCGCTCTCCGCGCGTGCCGAGAACGTGTCCCTGCTGGATCAGGTGATCGTCCCGGAGCAGTATCTCGTGGGACCCGGAGACGAGTTGTCCTTCCAGATCTCCGGTACGACCTCCTCGACGTTCACCAGCATGATCTCCCCGGAAGCCAGCGTCATCATCCCCTCCATCGGCACGGTTTCCGTCAAGGGGATGACGCTCGCCGGGGCAAAGTCGGAATTGCAGACTCGCCTGAGGACGTACTTCAGCAGGGCGGAGATCACGATCACGCTGACCGGGGTGAGGCAATTCCGCGTCCCGGTCATTGGCGCCGTCAGGAGAGCCGGCACGCAGGTCGTCTCGGCGAGCACGAGGCTCTCCGAAGCCATCCTGACCGCTCACCCGATGGAAGAAGCGTCGATGAGGGGCATCCTGCTCTTTCGTGGGGCCGACACAATAGCCGTCGACCTCACGGCCTATCATCGCCTGGGAAGAGCCGACGCGAATCCCTACCTCACCGAAGGGGATGTGGTGCTTGTCCCGTCTCTTGGCGGCAAGAAGCACACGCTTCGTGTTTCGGGAGCGGTCAATTCCGAGGAGATTTTCGAGTTTCGCAAGGGGGACCGCGTTGGCGACTTGATCGACCTCGCGTACGGGCTCGCGCCGGACGCGGACACCACGCGCATTGAACTCTGGCGTTTCAGCGAGAAACCGGACTCGATGATACAGATGCCATGGACGGCGGGAAGCATCCTCTCAGAATGGCGCACCGTCCCGCTGCTTCCCGACGATCATCTCATTGTGCGTGCGATTGAAGACTACCACGAGGGCTCCACCGTGGAGATCACTGGCGAGGTGGTGCGGCCGGGCACCTACGCATTCTCGGGACGACGGATCGCCCTGACCGCCCTAATCGATTCGGCGGGGGGGTTCTCCGAAGAGGCCGATCTGGCCAATGCCCGTGTTCTCCGCACCGCCATCATCAGCTCGGAAGGTGAGTGGCGCGAGCGCCTCGAAAGGATGCCCGAAGCACTGAGGTCGGAGGCGGAATCGGATTGGATCCTGGCCGATGCGCTCTCAATACCAGGCCGAATTTCCACCGACTTTGTCAAGTTGTTCGAGAAGGGGGAATCGGCCTATGACATCTGGCTGGCCAACGGTGATCGGGTCGAGGTTCCGCGGCGTTCGGTTTATGTCAATGTCATCGGGCGTGTCGTGCAACCGGGCCGGGTCGCGTACGTGCCCAACAGCCGGGTGGATTACTACCTGCAGAGCGCCGGTGGATATGCCTGGCGCGCCAATCGCGGCGGCACCTTCGTCATAAAGGGCGGCACCGGAGCGGCGGTAAAGAAAGGTGATGTCAGGTCCCTGGAGCCAGGGGACATCATCGTTGTCCCAACGATTCGCGACCGTGATCTCTGGAGGAGCGTCAAGGATGTGTTGGCGGTCGCCGCAAACCTGGCCACCATCTATCTCGTGATTGATCAGGCGACCCAATGACAGAGTATGTCCCCTTCGCCTCCTCCGGCCCTGGCCGGGGCGCCGACCCCGGCAGCGTTCCCGACGGGGCACTCCGCGTCCTGGCCATCATGCTCGGCGCCCGCAAACTGCTCATACTGTACCCGGTCGCATTGGCCATTCTGGCGGTGGGGATTTCACTCTTGTTCCCCAGCTATTACCGCTCCACGGTTCTGATACTTCCTCCGGAGCGGTCTTTCCAAAGCATGGATCTGGGGCTGGGCGAATTGGCCAGCTTTGCGGCCGGCGGAATGGCTCTGCCGCTCATGGCGACCCCGTCTGATATCCTTGAAGCCATTGTCTTGTCCCGGACAGTGAAGGACTCGACCGCCTATCGCCTGAACCTGACCGAGCGATGGGAAATGTCCCGGGGAGACGTCGAGTCGTACCTCAATGAGGAAACGGGCGCCAAGGTCTACAATTCCGGTGTTGTGGAGGTCTGGGCAACGGCGAAGGACAAGTTCTTTGCGGACACCCTGGTCAATGCCATGGCGGACGAGGCAGACAATCTGAACCGGCGAATTGTCAACACGAAGGCAAGACGGACACGGGAGTTCGTTGAACAACGGCTGGCCGAAACAAAGGCCGAATTGGATTCCGCCGCGCGCGCGCTTGAGCAATTTCAAAACGAACACCGAACAGTGGCGCTCGAAACGCAGATCTCCGCGCTGGTCAAGAATGCCGCCGACCTGAAGGCGCAAATGACCGCCGATGAAATCGAATTATCGGTGCTTGAAACTTCCCTGTCCACGGAACACCCGCGGGTTCGCCTGCTTCGCTCGCGCATCACTGAGACCCAAAACCGGCTGAATGAACTGATGACATCGCCCGCCGGCGGCGGGATCAGAAATGACCGATTGGCCTTCGGGTTGGAGGGACTGCCCAAGCTCGTGCAGCAACTCGCGGAGATCACGCGGGATCTGAAGGTGGCCGAGGGTGTCTACGCGCTCCTCATGCAGCAGTACGAAAACGCCAGAATCCAGGAGCGGCGCGACACCCCCTCGTTTTCAATCCTTGATCGGGCATCCAACGGGGGCGAAAAGGTGCGTCCCAAACGGGCATTGATTGGTTTGTCAACACTCCTTGTCTCATTCACCTTGGTTCTGGCCTTTGTGCTTTCCCGCGAGTATTATCATCGGCTGGCGGAGACGGATCCCGCCCGCCGGCAGGCTCTGGATTCGATCCTCCGGAGTGTGAAACCCGGACGCCGTCATTGATTGGCGGCGGACCGATTCAGATGACAGGAAGCTCAGTGTGAGCAAAGTAAAAGATCCCGTTCGCCTCGGCGTCATTGGCTTGGGGGCTTGGGGCAAAAATCTCCTCCGAACATTCTATCTCGATTCAAACGCGGTTGTTCAAGTCGCCTGCGATATGGATTCCAACTCCCGCGAGCGCATCCGGGCGCAGTATGGCGATTTCGACATCACCGGCGAGGTGGATCGTGTCCTGGACGCGGACATCGACGCGGTCGTGATTGCCACGCCGCCGGTCAGCCACTACTCGATCGCATCGGCGGCGCTGTCTGCGGGCAAGGACGTTTTCGTCGAGAAGCCGCTTGTCTTAAACGTGGAGGAGGGTGTTCGCCTGTCGCGTCAGGCGGAGGACGCGGGACGAATCCTGATGGTCGGCCATATCATGGAGTATCACCCCGCCGTGGAATGGCTGCGAAAGTACCTGAGCGAAGACGGGCTCGGCCGCGTCTATTACCTCTACGCAACCCGTACCAATCTGGGCAAGGTCCGGGACATCGAAAACGCGATGTGGTCCTTCGCCCCCCACGACATTTCCATGATGTCGTTCCTGCTCGGCGAGCACCCGAGGCGCGTGGCCGCCGTCGGTCAATCTTACCTCCGGCCCGGCATCGAGGATGTGGTTTTCGTCACCCTGTGGTACGGTGAAGACCGCATCGGCCACATCCACACCAGCTGGCTGGACCCGCACAAGGTGCGATCCCTCACCATCGTCGGGCAAAAGCAAATGGCCGTGTTCTCGGACACATCGCCGACCCAGCGGATTACCATCTTCAACAAGGGTGTCGATTTTGCCACAGAGTACAAGACCTACGCCGAGTACCTGACATTAAGAACAGGAGAAGCCTTCATCCCCCAGATCGACAGCGCCGAACCGCTGGCGTGCGAGTGCCGCCACTTCCTCGATCGGGTGCGCGACCGAAAGGCGCCGCGCTCCGATGGCTGGGATGGCGTCAGGGTTCTTCGGGTGCTGGAGGCCGCACAACGATCGCTCGAATCCGGAGGAGTGCCCGTGGACATTGAACCCATGGGCGGGGAGAATAAGTCGTGAGCATTGCATTGGATCCCACGGCCAGCGTCGGCGAAGGCACACGCTGGGGCGAATTCTGTGTCGTCGGGCCGGGTGTGCAAGTGGGCCCCGGCTGCGAGATCGGCCACAACGTGGTGCTGGCGGCCGGCACCGTCATCGGCGCCTCCGTGCGCATCGATGACGGCGCGGTGATCGGAAAACTCCCGATGCGGGCCGCGAACACCGCGGTGACCAAGGACGTCCAGTTGCCCCCGGCGCGGATCGGCGATGGGTGCATCATCGGCACACACGCCGTCGTGTATCGTGGCGCAACCCTGGGGCAGAAGGTCCTGGTCGCGGACCTGTCGACCATTCGCGAGAACGTGACGGTCGGCGATTTCACCATCGTCGGCCGCGGCGTCGCCATCGAGAACTTCTGCACGATCGGACGTTACTGCAAACTCGAAACGAATGTTTACATCACCGCCTACTCCGAGGTCGGCGACCGCGTGTTCGTTGCACCGGGAGTGCTGACTTCCAACGACAACTTTGTTGGACGAACGGAGGAACGTTTCAAGCACTTCAAGGGTGTCACGGTCGGACGCGGCGGCCGCATTGGCGTGGGGGCGGTCATCCTCCCGGGCAAGAACGTCGGCGATGACGCCCTGGTCGCTGCCGGGGCCGTGCTGACCGCCGATGCACCGGCAAAGACTATTGTCGCCGGTGTGCCCGCCAAGAAGTTCCGGGCCGTCCCGCCCGAGCAGTTGCTCGAGGCGCAAAACTGGCCCGATGTCAAGAAGTCCTGAACACTCGTTCGGGTCCCGCGGGACCCGGTGGGGAGAGCGATCATATGGCAGTACCGCTGTTGGACCTGACCCGGCAATACCAGAAACTCAAACCCGAAATCGACGCCGCCGTGCTGGCCGTGCTCGGGCACAACAAGTTCATCATGGGACCGGAGGTCAAAGCCTTCGAGGATGCCGTGACGGGCATGCTCGGGGTGAAACACGCCATCGGCGTCGCCTCCGGCTCGGATGCGCTGATTCTCGCCCTCCATGCGGTCGGCGTCGAGGCGGGAGATGAAGTCATTGTCCCGTCATTTACCTTCTTCGCCTCCGCCGGTTCCGTGACCCGGTTGAACGGCCGACCGGTCTTCTGCGACATCCGTCGCGAGGATTACAATATCGATCCCAACGATGTCGAGAAGCGCATCACACCACGGACAAAGGCCATCATGCCCGTCCACCTGTTCGGACAGATGGCCGACATGAAAGCGCTTCGGTCCATCGCCGACCCGCGGCGAATTCCGCTGGTCGAGGACGCCGCCCAATCCATCAGCGCAACGTTTGATGGCGTCACCGCGGGAAAATGGGGAACGGTCGGGTGCTTCTCGTTCTTTCCCAGCAAGAACCTGGGCGGAGCAGGCGATGGCGGGATGATCGTTTCCGATCACGATGATGTTGCCGACCGCGCGAGGCTCTTGCGCGTGCACGGCGCCAAGCCGAAGTACTACCACAAGCTCGTGGGATTCAACTCCCGCCTCGATACGATTCAGGCGGCCATCCTGAGTGTGAAACTCAAGCACTTGAACGCTTGGAGCGAAGCCAGAAGACGTCACGCGGACGTGTATGACCGCGAACTGGCGGGCGTGGGCGACCTGGAACTGCCGCGCCGGACCAAGGGAACCGGGCACATCTTCAACCAGTACACCATCGCCACCGCAAAGCGCGATGCTTTGCGCGACCACCTGAAAGCGAAGAACATCGGCATGGAGATTTATTACCCGGTGCCGCTGCATCTGCAGGAGTGCTACGCACACCTAGGCTACAGGAAGGGCGACTTCCCGGTCTCCGAGATGATGGCGGATCGGGTGCTCTCCATCCCGATCTTCCCCGAATTGACCGAGACCGAGCAAGCCGAGGTGATTGACGCGATCAAGCAGTTCTTCGCCTGACGGGCGTTCAGGGACTCAATGAAAAAGAGGGCCGGCAGAAATCCATCCACTCAGACCACGGGCCGGGGACATTCCCGGCCCGTTGTTGTCTCGGTCTTCGGCACCCGTCCGCAATTGATCAAACTCGGGGCCATCTGGAGACCCCTCGAGCAGGCATTCGAGTCCATACTGATCGATTCCGGGCAACACTACGATGACAATCTCGCCGGCGTGTTCTACGGAGGAAGAAGGCTCCGCCGCCCGGACCACTTCCTGAACATTCGGGCCGACTCGCCGGCTCGTCAGATCGGCCGCATCGCCGATGCACTGGACGGCATCCTGGGCAGGATATCCCCGAACGCGGTGATTGTTTATGGAGACACGAGCACAACCGCCGGCGCCGCCATCGCCGCGGCGTATCGTGGAATCCCACTCGCCCACGTCGAGGCCGGACTGCGTTCTTTCGACCTCTCTTCACCTGAGGAGAAAAATCGGCTCATCGCTGACCATCTGGCCAACTGGCTCTTTTGTCCGACACGCACCGCCATGAACAATCTGAAATCCGAGGGAACAAGAGGCCGGATATTCGGGGTGGGGGACTTGCTTTACGAGAACTTCCTGGCTAACTCAACGCACAAGTCTCCGGATAAGTTGCTTGAGAAGTTCGGGCTGACCGAAAGGCAGTATCTCTTCGTTACTTGCCATCGGGCGGAGACGGTTGACCGTCGCGACGGCCTTTCCAGGGTGATCGACATCCTTCTGTCACTTGATACCCCCCTGGTATTTCCGGTTCACCCCCGCACCAAACGGCGGTTGATCCAGTTCGGGCTCTGGCGCAAACTGCGTGATGCCCGTCACACTCGTCTCTCCGAACCCCTGGACCATGACACCACCCTGGCATCGATCAGATCCGCCCGCGCCGTTCTCACCGATTCAGGCGGTGTTCAGCGCGAGGCCTGCTGGTCGGGCACCCCCTGTCTGACCCTCCGCGATCGAACCGAGTGGACGGAACTGGTTGCGTGCGGAGCAAACCGGGTTGTCGGACTCGATCTTGAGACCATCCGGCGAAGTCTGACCCGCAGGGCCGTGATCTCCCGTGTTACAGACCCGGTCTTCCGTCGCCGGAAGGTATCGCAACACATCGTCCGCGCCCTCGTCCGTGAAGTCCCGTAATGCGACCGATCCCGCAATTCGACAGAGTGGCCGGGTGGCTCGGCGGCCCCTTGCGAAGGGCCGGCATTATCGTTATTGGACTCACGATTGTTGGCAAGGGAGTTGGATTCGTTCGTGAAGTGGTCATCGCCGCCGTCTACGGCACCTCGGCTCCGATCGATCTCTACCTCGCCGCCGTTGCCGTTCCGGCAATCATCGGAACAGTGCTTTACCACGCGCTGCCCAATGCCCTCATCCCGTTGTTCAGTGAACATCGAGCGCCCCACCCGACGGGGCGGAAAGTGGCGGTTGTTCTCCTCGTCCTGATGGCCGTCATCTCGTCGGCCATCTGGGTAACCGCACCCTGGGTGTCCTCCCTGACATCGAAGGGTTTTGAGGCGTCCGCCCAGGCGGAGGTGGCGATCCTACTGAGGATTGTCTGTGCCGCGATTCTCTTTGTCACGGCCGAGTCGCTCATGCGAAGCTGGCTTTTGGCCAGAAAGCGATTCGCCTGGTCCGGAGCGAGCCAGATCTGGCAGAGTGTGGTCATGATTGCCGCCATCGCCATCTTCCCGGAGGGTGGATCCCGTGTTCTGGCCTGGGGGTACTTCCTCGGCAGCGTCGCTTCACTTCTTTGGAGTGGTCTCGGGTTCCGCGACCGGGCGACACCGATTCTGGCCACGGAGGCCGGGGCAACACTGCTTCATGCGCACGGGCTGTCCTGGGTGGCCCTGGTCTTGATAACTGATACTCTCTCGCAGTTCTACACGCTGATCGACAGGCACTTTGCGGCTTTCATGCCGACGGGTTCGATCGCCGCTGTCCAGTACGCGGGAGTACTTATCTCGGCGCCGCTGGGCATCGCCGGATCGGCCCTCGCCAGCGTTGTCTTCCCCTATTTGAGTGATGCGGTGTCGGCGAACGACCGCGGGCGCGCCGCCCGAATCTTCACCAAGGGTGTGGACTGGGCGCTGGTTGTTGCCGTGCCTTCTGCCGTGATTGGAATCCTGCTCAGCCAGCCGCTGACTCAGGTGGTCTTCGAACGGGGGGCGTTTCAGTCTTCCTCCCGAGAGAGCACCGCTTTGGCGATTGCCGTGCTCGCCTGGGGGATGATTCCCAGCATTCTTGGCGGGATGGCCGGGCGCTTCGCGTACGCCCGCACCGCCTGGCGCCCCCTCTTGGCGGGGGCAGTGGTCGGATTGGCCGGCAAATATGCCGTCGCCGCACTCACCGCAGAGAAATACGGAATCGCCGGCATTGCCGCCGGAACAGTCATCGGATATTCTCTAACCGCTGCCGTGCTCTTCGCGGCGGTGCCGTCGGACGTGATCCAGCAACATTGGATCACCTGGGCCAGAAGGTCCTTCATCCTGGCGGGGGCGTTTCTGGCGAGTTCCGCGCTTGGAATGTGGATATTCCGTCTCCTGCCCGGGCGCACACTGGCGGGGTCAGTTGCCGCCCTGTTCGTTGCCGTGGCGCTGGGAAGCGTGCTCGCATACGCCGGGTCGCGTGCGCTGAACAGAGTCCCTAAACCGGCGTAATTGTTGAGCAAGTCCAATCAACCTGATTCCACTTGGATGGTTGCTGCGCATTCACCCCTTGTCAATTCGGATGCCCTTCATCACGGGAGGGATGACCATTGAAATTGATGGAGTACCGGGCGTCGGGCCTTCCTGCTGTCTCGATGCTTGACTCGGGCGATACTTGGGTGCGAGAGCATTTCCGCATGGCAGAGCCGGACGCCGCCGCCCTCACCGCGGCGATCGAAAGGATGCTTGAAGCATGCAGCAATGATGACCGCGAACGCAAAATCCGATTCGCCCGTGAATTCTCCTGGGCCAGGATCACCAAACCGGTTGTCATATCCGCCTTGGTCGAGAGGAACTGTCGATAATGGGGAAGCGTGGCCCGGAAATCCCGTCGGCCGGTGATAAGAGCCCCAAGGGCAGGCGCGTCCTGATTGTCGCTCCTCGGTTGGTCGCCAGCTTCACCCGCCAGGATGCGCAGCTGCTCTCCCATGATTTCGAGGTGGAACTGCATGCGTACCGCGGGTGGAGATCCATTCTCGAGCTCCGGCGCCGGATCGCGGAGTCCGACCTCGTCTTCGTCTGGTTTGCCGGGAGACACTCCGCCGTGGCCGCACTCCTCGCCCGGCTGCGTGGCCTGCCGCTCGTCATCGTCATTGGCGGCTACGAAGCCGTGTGGATTCCCGAGATCAACTACGGCGTCAGGCCGGGTTCTCCCAGCCATCGAATCTTGCGCCGGATCCTGTCTTCGGCCCGATTGATCCTCACGGTGTCCGAGTATACTTCCAGGAGTTTGCTCACAAGCTTGCCCGATCTGGGCAACCGGGAGCGGATGATTTACAATGGAGTAAATACCAGTGACTTCAATCCCGGGGCCACCGGGGGCCGGGAGTGTGTCTTGTGCGTGGGTATAATCGCGGCGCACACGATCACCACAAAAGGATGGGACCTTTATTGGCAGACGGCCGCAGCGATGCCGGATGTCTCGTTTATTGCCGCGGGACCAGCTCTGGATGACACCGCGCGCCGCTTCGTCGGCCACCGTCCCGCCAATCTCACCTGGCTCGGCCCGCTCCATGGCCCCGAGTTGGTGTCCGCATATCAGCGCGCGTCGGTCTGCTTCCAGGGATCATGGCATGAGAGTTTCAGTCTCTCGGTCGCCGAAGCCATGGCCTGTGGCTGCATTCCCGTGGTGACCAGAGTGGGCGCGCTTCCCGAAGTGGCCGGAGATGTTGGCTTCTACCTGGCGGACCGAACGGTGCCGTCGGCCGTGTCCGCGATACGGGCGGCGCTGGCGGCACCCCAAGAATGCCGATCGCGGGCCCGGGAACGCGTTGTCTCCAAGTTTTCGGCGGAGCGGCGCGGTGAACTTCTCCGGGCGGAGATCTGGCGAGTGCTACGGGAGCACGAAACCCCCTGATCGGCGACCAAATGAGGACACCGACTGATCCCGCCGGTCGCGGGGGACACCCCGCCGTGCCGATATGATCGAATGAGGGCAAGCGCTTTGCCAGTGGTTAAGCCGGCGATGTCCGGGTATATTGAGACGGGACTTGGAATGGCGGATGGAATCGTTTAGAAGACAATTCGCGCGCTGGCGCTGGATCCTCTGGGACTTGGTGGCGCTGCAAGGCGCCTTCGCGATCGTGATGTGGCTTCGGTTTGGCTTGGCCGAACCAGCCGAACTCCCGCCCGCCCTGCTCCAGTACCTCGGCCCCGCCATCTGGATCACCGTCGGATGGTTCGCCATTTTCAGCGCCTTCGGGCTTTACCGTGAGGAAGGCTTCCCAACCACCACCGCCTGGCTGACCCGATTGTTCCACGCGGTGACCTTCGGCACCCTGCTCCTCGCCGTCCTGACATTTGACCCCACCCGGCCCTTCACAGACCCGCGCACCGTTCTGGTCGGATACTGGGCCGCCCTCCTGCTGCTTTTGGGCGGTGGACGACTCCTGCCGGCATTGCAGGGGACAGGGGAGAAGGACGATCGAGTAGCGGTGCCGCGCCAGCGGCTCACGGTCATCGCCGCCGACGCGGTGCTGATTGTGGCATCGTACTACCTCGCCTTCTGGCTGCGGTTCGATGGGCGAATTCCGCAGGATGCATCGATCGCCTTTTGGAATACCCTGCCGCTCGTCTTTCTGGTCCGCTTTGCGACTTTCGTCTTTTTCCGGCTTTATGCCGGTGTCTGGCGTTACGCGTCGATCAACGATCTGCTCTCCATCCTGAAGGCCGTCTCGGTAGGCACCGCCCTGCTCGTGATGCCCGTGTTCTTTTTCAGCATCCCCGGCTACCCGCGCTCCGTTTTTCTCATCGACTGGGCGCTGATGGTGATGTTCCTCGGCGGTGTACGCTTTGCCCTGCGGGCGTGGCGCGAGGTGACCCCGCGGTTCCTGCGCGGCGGCAAGCGAATCCTGATCGTCGGCGCGGGCGATGCGGGTGAGATGCTGGTTCGCGAACTGATCAAGGTCCGCGATGGGGCGCTCCAGCCCGTTGCCATGGTTGACTCCGACCCGCGCAAGCACGGCTCGCGCGTGCATGGAGTGCCCATTCTCGGCGGACTGGACCGTCTCGCGACCATCGTCAAGCGCGCCCGCGTGGAAGAAATCCTGATCGCCATTCCATCGGCAACCGGCGGCCAGATGCGCGAGATCGTGCGCGTTTGCGCCGAAACCGGCGTGCCCTTCAAGACGGTCCCGTCGATTCGCGAGATCCTCGACGGCAAAGTCAGCGTCAAGCAGGCCCGCGCGGTGGAAGTGGATGACCTCCTGCGCCGCAGCCCCGTTCAAATCGACTCCTCCAGTCTGTCGCGTTTCCTGGCGGGCCGGCGCGTCATGGTGACCGGCGCGGCCGGGTCCATCGGCAGCGAACTGTGCAAGCGCATCCTGCGGTTTGGTCCCAGGGAACTGATTCTCGTCGACCGCGCCGAAAACGCACTGCATGACATGCTGGCGGAAATCAACCGGGATGAGAACGGCGGTGTGATCCGGGCCGAACTCGTGGACATCACCGATCGGACACGCTTTCACCGCCTCTTCGCCGAACGCGTTCCCGACATCATCTTTCACACCGCGGCCTACAAGCAGGTCCCCATCGCGGAGCACAATCCCGATGCCGTGGTGACCAACAACGTCGGCGGCTCGCGGTTCCTCATGGACTGGTCCCTCGAACGAGGGGTCGACACGTTTGTCAACGTGTCCACCGACAAGGCCGTGCAGCCGCGCAGCGTGATGGGAGCGACCAAACGCGCGGCGGAGTTGCTTGCCTTAAGGCGGGCGGAGGAGCGCAAGACTCGATTCGTCAGCGTGCGCTTTGGCAACGTGCTCGGGTCCAGCGGATCGGTCGTCCCGTTGTTCGAGCGGCAAATCCGCGCCGGTGGACCGGTTACGGTGACTCACCCTGATGTCACCCGCTACTTCATGACCGCCGGCGAGGCGGCCCTTCTGGTCCTCCAGGCGGGCGCCATTGGCATTAACGGCCAGACACTCGTCCTCGACATGGGAGAGCCCGTTCGGGTGGCCGACCTGGCCCGCGACGTGATCGCCCTGTCCGGACTCCGCCCCGATCACGACATCCGAATCGAATTTATCGGTCTGCGTCCAGGCGAAAAGATGAGCGAGGAGCTGTTCGGCGCGGATGTCATCCCGCGGCGATCCTCACACGAGAAGATCTGGGTTGTCGACGCCGTCGATGACGCCGCTCCGGACTTCGAGACGCAAGTCACCGAATTGCTCGAGATTGCAAGGAGCGGCGATCGGGAGCAGACCATGGCCGTCCTCCAACGCGTCGTCCCCGGTTTTGTCCCGGATTCCCGGCCCAGCGACGCCGGGGAGGAGAGGTGGCTCGAATCCATCATTGTCCCCCGCGACGGGGGATCTGAGTAGAACAACCCTGCGGAATTGACGTGTCAGTCTGCAAGGCGCAGGCGCGACCGCCTCCCACAGCATCAACAGAAGGAACCACCACCGCCATGCTGGATCTCAAGTTCATCCGCGAGAACATCGAAACGGTACGTACCGGTATCCGCAACAAGCGGGAGCGGGACACGTTGGACGAGCTGCAGGCGCTGGATGAACAGCGCCGCGGCATCATTGCCGAAGTCGAGTCGCTGAAACACCAGAAAAACGTCGCGTCCGAGGAGATTGCCCGCGCCAAAAAGGCTGGGCAGAACGCCGATTCCGCCATCGCCGCCATGCGGGAAGTTGCGGATCGGATTCAAGGCTTGGATACCCGCTTGCGCGACGTGGAATCAGGGATCCTTGAACTGCAGTTGCGCATTCCCAACCTGCCGCACCCGGATGTGCCGGTGGGAGACGAATCCGCCAACAAAGACATCCGCGATTGGGGGGAGAAGCCGGCATTCGACTTCACGCCACAGCCGCACTGGGAACTGGGCGAGAAACTGGGCATCCTCGATCTCGGCGCCGGCGCCAATGTCAGTGGCAGCGGATTCACCGTCCTGCGCGGCGCGGGCGCGAAAATGCAGCGCGCACTGATCAACTACATGCTCGACCGCCATGTTTCCCATGGCTACGTCGAACATCGGCTTCCCTACCTGGTGACCCCCCGGACCATGCAGGGAACAGGGCAATTGCCCAAATTGGCCGAGGACATGTACCGCATCGAAGCAGACGATCTGTACCTGATCCCAACCGCCGAGGTGCCGCTCACCAATCTCTCGGCGGGTGAAGTCCTCGCCGCCGGCGCCCTGCCCATCCGGTCGGTGGCTTACACTCCCTGTTTCCGCCGTGAGGCGGGCGCGCACGGCAAGGATACACGCGGGATGATCCGGGTTCATCAGTTTGACAAGGTGGAATTGGTGAAGATCGTGGATCCGGCCAACTCCTACGATGAACTCGAATCCCTGGTTGCCGATGCGGAGGCCATCCTGCAGGCGTTGAAAATTCCCTACCGCGTGCGCCTGCTGGCCACCGGCGACCTGTCGTTTGCCGCGGCGAAGTGCTACGATCTCGAGGCGTTCGCCGCCGGGATCGGCACCTGGCTGGAAGTGTCCTCCTGCTCCAATTTCGAGGATTTCCAGGCGCGCCGCATGAACCTGCGGGCAAGGCCCGATGGCGGCGGAAAGCCGGTGTTTCCGCACACACTCAATGGATCCGGACTGGCCCTGCCGCGCACCTTGATCGCCATCTGGGAGAACTACCAGACCGCGAAGGGTACAATCCGTGTCCCGGATGTCCTGGTTCCCTACATGGGCGGGCAGACCGAGATTTCCTGATTCGCCGCGATCGATCAGTGTGGCCGACGAATGCGACGCAAACTCTGGATGATGATTCACGGCCGGGGCGGATACACCGGCCTGCCTCTGGCCTTTAAGGGTCTCATGATCCTCGGCGTGGTTGTGATCGCCGGCTTCCTCGTTTACACCACCCAGACCATGGTTTCCGAATTGAAGGCGTCCGAGGCGCGCCTGGCCAACGCCTACGCCGGTCAGTGGAAACGCGCCGCGGAATCAACCGAACCCGGCGAGATCGGCTACCTTTTCGACCAGATTATCAGCCGGGCAGACTTCCCGATCGTTGTCGCGGATGCCGACGGCGAACCGCTGTATTGGCGAGGATTGTCCGGCATCGAAGAGCGCGACACGTCCCAGGCCACGCTGAGAAAAGTCCGTGAACGGATGAACCGGATGGCGGAAGTCTACCCGCCGATCCCGATCACCTACGACAGCCTCCTGCTTTACAATCTCCATTATGGAAACTACGAGTTGATCCGGGCCGTGGCCCGCTTCCCCTACATCGAAGTTGGCTTTACCAGCCTCTTTCTGCTCATCGCCTACGTGGGCTTTCGCAACATCAAACGCGCCGAGCAGCGCTACATCTGGGTCGGCATGGCCAAGGAGACAGCCCATCAGCTCGGAACTCCCCTCTCGTCACTGCTCGGGTGGCTGGAGATTCTCCGTGAACGATGCCCGGCTCCCGCCGCTGGCACGACCCCCGACGGCACCCCGATGTCGGAGATTGTGACCCGGATGGAGGCGGATGTCACACGCCTGCGGCGTGTCGCCAATCGCTTCAGCCAGATCGGATCCGATCCGGACCGCAAGCCCCACGACATCGCTGCGGTTGTGGATGAAGTGGTCGGCTACTTCCGGTTACGGCTGCCCTTCCAAGGGACCGGCGCGCAGATCAAATCGAGTATCTCGAGCGTTCCCGAAATCTCCATCAATCCTGAGTTGATTGCCTGGGTGCTGGAGAATCTCATCAAAAACGCCCTCGAGTCGGTGGATCCGAAAACCGGTTTGATCGAGGTGGAAGTGGTGCCGTATGCCAAAGGCGGCGTACTCATCACGGTCACCGATAACGGACGAGGCATCCCCGGTAACCAGCAGAAGAAGGTTTTTCAGCCGGGCTTCACGACCAAAAAGCGCGGCTGGGGTCTGGGCCTCACGCTCGCGCGCCGCATCGTTATGGAATACCACGGGGGAGACCTGTATCTGGAACAATCCGTCCCCAATCGGTTGACCCGGTTTGTCGTACATCTGCCGGCATGACGCAAAGTCGGCCTGGTCCATATCCAAGGAGAACGCCTGATGCCCCCAGCCAACCGGCAAGTGCTCTGGGTCGATGATGAGATCGAAATGCTCGCCCCCCACTTCGTGTTCCTTCAGGAGCGCGGCTACGATGTCACCAAGGCCCATTCCGGGGATGACGCCCTCGAATTGGTGCAGAAGCAGCGCTTCGATCTCGTCCTCCTCGATGAGCAGATGCCCGGCATGGATGGGTTGAGCACGCTTGAGGGAATCAAAAGACTGGCCCCGAACCTCCCCGTGGTCATGGTGACCAAAAGCGAGGAGGAGCGGATCATGGATCAGGCCATCGGCCAGAAGATCGACGATTACCTGACCAAGCCCGTCAATCCGTCACAGATCCTCTCCGTCATTAAACGCCTGCTGGAACGGCGCAAGATCCAATCCGAGCACCTGGCGAAGAAGTACGTCGACGATTTTAACCTCCTGCGCGAGGCATTGTCCCCCGACGCCCACTGGCAGGAATGGCTCGAGGCGCACCTGCTTTTGTCGCGATGGGACCTCGATCTCGACTTGTTCGTGAATCTCGGGCTGGACCAGACACACCGTGAACACAAGCGCGAATGGAACGTCGAGTTCGGACGCTGGTTCGAGCGCGAGTACCCCGGCTGGCTGGCCAACCTCGACTCCGCCGAACGCCCGCCTCTGTCCATCGATGTGGTGCCCCGCTGGCTGACGCCGCACCTGCGCGCCGGCCGCAAGGTCTACTTCTTCGTCATCGACTGCATGACCCTCGATCAATGGATCGGCATCGAGCCGGAGATCGCGGAGTACTTTCAAATCGAGCGGGACCTGTACTTCTCCATTCTCCCGTCGGCGACGCCCTTCTCGCGCAACGCCATTTTCTCCGGGCTGTTCGCCGATGAGATCCAACGGCTCTATCCCGAGTTGTGGCAGATCGGCGACAAGGACGAATTCTCGCGAAACCGGCTGGAGCGACAATTGCTCGATCAACAGCTCGACCGTCTCGGCGTCCGGCTCGCATCGCCGGCGAAGTATGTCAAGGTTCTCGACTTTGCCGAGGGCGATAGTATTGCGCGGAAGTTCTCCTCGTACAAGGACACGCCGCTTCTGTCGGTCGTCTACAACTTCATCGATCACCTCGCCCACGGGCGTTCCGAGGACGAAATCCTCCAGGAACTGGCACCGAATGAAGCGGCCTTTCGCGGCCTCATGCGGACCTGGTTTGTCAATTCATCGTGGTTTAAGGTCCTCCGAAAGATTGCGCGTGAACCCGACGCCGTCGCGGTCGTGACCACCGACCACGGCAGCATCCTTGGAACCAAGGGGACGATGGCCCACGGACGGCGCGACACCTCGGCGAGTCTGCGCTACAAATTCGGCGACAGCCTCAATGCGAACGTGAAGGATGCCGTCGTTGTCCAGGACCCCCGGCAGTACCGCCTGCCGAAATTCAGTTCGAACACCACGTACCTGCTCGCGCGTGAGGACTACTATTTCGTCTACCCCACCAATTTCAATGAGTACCAGCGCAAGTTCGCCAACACCTTCGTCCATGGCGGCATCTCGCTGCCCGAACTTGTCCTGCCGGTGGCCACTCTGAAACCGCGTTGATCCGTACCCGGCCTCCGATTCCGATGGGAACACCAGAAACACTACTCTCGCACTCCGAAGCGGAGACAGTGGCCATCGCCCAACGGTTCGCCGCTTCGCTGCGCGCCGGCGATTGGGTCGGCCTGATCGGGCCGCTCGGGGCCGGTAAATCGGTTCTTGTACGCGCGGTGGGACATGCCTTGGGGATTCAGACCGCAATGCCCTCGCCGTCATACACTATCCTGAATTGCCACAGGGGGCGAATCCCCTTGTACCACTTTGACTTGTACCGTGTCGGGTCGGCCGACGAACTGGATTTTGCCGGCCTTGAACCCTACCTTGATGGGGACGGTGTCTGCCTGATCGAGTGGGCAGACAAGATTCCGGAGCGTTGGCCGCCCCACGGCTGGATAATCGAGATCAGCCCGGAGGGTCCCACCGCGAGAAAGATTACGATCCGGAAACTCGATGTCGCTGAAGCTGGACTAAAGAAGTGAACCTCTTGGCGTTCGATTCAACTTCTCCGATTCTGACCGTGGGCATCGCCGGCGACGGCCGGGCGTTTGGCCGTTGGGATACCCAATCGGATCGCTCGCGCGGGGGCACGCTCGACCAACTGATTAATCGTGCCCTTGAAGAATCCGGGCTTTGTCGCCGGAACATCAATGCCCTGGCGATTGTGACCGGCCCAGGTTCCCTGACCGCGCTGCGAATCGGATGGGCCACCGCCTGCGGCTGGGCCCTGACCACGGGCATTCCCGTCACCGGCTGGCCGGTTCCCGCCGTGCAGCGGCGCAAGTGGGTGGGGGAATCAATCGCCGGTCGTCCGGACTCCCGGCTCACACGGTCGACCAATGTGACTTGCCTCGTGCATCACCGCGGCGCGGAATTCTACGTTTACGATTGGAACGCCATGTCCACCGGCAGACTCCCAATTGTCACGACTCGCGACGAATTCCGTCCGGTTGTCAACCCAGACGCCTGGGTCATCGGCCCGGGACTCCTCCACAATTATGATGATTGGCT
>JBFMFQ010000038.1:0-20488 GCA_040752075.1 Candidatus Zixiibacteriota bacterium
CGCCGCCGAGCGACGGCTCTTGGCGCTTGATGCCCTGACCAAGCTCACCCGTCAGTTTGCCGAGGAGCCGCACTTCGAAAACGCGGCCCAGGGGCTCTTGCTTGTGCTCGCGGGGCAATTGTCTGTCGGCAGCGCCTTCACCTGGCTTTATGCCAGCGACGCATCGTCCAATGGAATCCGGCACAGCGGCATTGGTCGATTCCGCGAACTGGCCGCCATCCCCTCCGGCCTGCAACCGCAGCGCCTGGTGCGTCCCTGGCAGGTGCCGGGCGGACCTGATGATCCCGGTCGGGAATACACGTCACGCATCGACGCGCGGCTCTCAAGTGAGCTGATCGACTCCGGCGTACGCTATCTGGCGCCGCTTCGCCACCAAAGCGACATCATCGGGGTCGTCGGACTGGGAGCGCGGCTCACCGGCAAGCCCTTCGACCGGGAGTCCGAGGAGCTGCTCTCGGCGATTCTCGGAACCGTGACTCCGTTTCTTGTCAACACGCTTCTTTTCGAACGGCTCGCCCGTCTGGGTGAGCGGCACCAGACGATTCTCGGCAGCGTGGGCCAGGGCGTGTTCGTCTTCGACAAGGCCAACCGCCTCGTGCACCTGAACACGGCCGGGCGCGCACTCCTCGAACTCCATCTGACCGATTGCGATGCCGCGGACAAACTCCTGGGTTCGCAGATCGAGCAGGTCTTTCCCGGCGCCGGTTTCCCGGGATGGCTGGACAAACTGCGGCCGGTGGTGCCCGTCGGTGAATCCCCCAATATCAAAAGTCTCATCGCGCCGGCCGGCGGTGTACAGCGGGTTTACAACGCCCGCTGCCGAACCCTCCAGAATGAGGGGGATGCGCGCGATGACGGCTGGGTTCTGACGCTCGATGACATCACGCAGCAGCGGGACAGCGAAAACCGCCTCGGCGAATTGGAGCGCATGGCCGAAAAGGGCGTCATGGCCTCGGGCATCGCCCATGAACTGAACAACTTCCTCGGGATGATCCTGGGCGGCGTGGAATTGACACAAATCGCCCTCAACGACGGCAAGGCCGACAAGGCGGGCATCTACCTGGCCCGTCTGAAGGACAACGCCCTCCAAATGGAACGCTACACCGCCGGCCTGATGGACTATGGACGGTTGCAGTCGCAGCGCGAGCGCGCGGACCTGAATTCGGTCATCAACGATGTCCTGTCCTTCGCGGCGGTGCAGAAGCGGTTTAAGAGGATCAGATTCACCGTCAACCTCGAGCCGGACCTGCCCGAGTTCGAGATGGACAAAGATCAGATCGCCCAATTGCTGCTCAATCTTCTCAACAACGCCGGCGATGCCATCGCGGAAATCCGCGACAGCGACGGGCGCATCGCCATTGCCACTACCCGCACGCCGGACTCCATCTCGCTGATTGTCGCCGACAACGGCGCCGGCATGCCCCCCGCGGTCCGCGACCGGTTATTTAAGTCCCAACTAACAACAAAAACCGGCGGCCACGGCTACGGCCTCATCACCTGCGCACGCATCATCGCCGGCCACCAGGGCAAAGTGGAAGTCGAAAGCGAACCCGGCGCCGGCACCCGAATCATCGTCCACTTCCCCCGCACAACCTGACCCCAAAAGCGCACCCGCCCCCAAACCACCCCCAACAGCAATCCCATCCGTCCGCCCCATCCTCTCCATCCACCCCATCCACCGCATCCGCTCCATCCCCTGCGTCCACCGTTTCCCCCGCGTCCACTTCGTGCACCGTGTCAACCGTGTCCACTTCGTCCACCGCGTCCACTGTGTCCACTTCGTCCACCGCGTCCACTGTGTCCACTTCGTCCACTTCGTCCACTGTGTCCACTTCATCCACTTCCACCACTCCCTTCGACCACACGACTCTTGCACCCCGCCCGTCGGAGACCTAGCTTACAACGCCATCCAAACGGCGCGCGCAGTTCAACCCGACACAGAAAGGGGATACCCCATGAAACCCGCCAGCATGTTGACCATGTTCTTCCTCGCGATCATCTGCCTTGGGCACCTGCTGCGCCTCGCGCTTGGCATCACGGTGACCATCGGCGCCAACGAAGCCCCGATGTGGATCAGCGTCGCCTTCGCCCTGGTATCCGCGGCCCTCGCCGTGTCGCTCTGGCGCGAAACCCGGCCGAAGTAGGGTCAGCCATCGCGCGAACCGCCCAATCTCGGACGCCGCCATACCCATTGTCATGCCGGCGAAAGTCGAAGATTCCCGCGAATCAGGACCGGGACCCAGCGTCGTTGCACTCGGCGCCGGGCACAAGAAGGGATCGCCCGACCCGTGACAAAACCCCCCAAAAAGCGATTGCCTGATCCGATAGTGACGCATTACCCTATCTTGCAAATGGGGGCGCTGGGGGTCACGATGGGCCGGGCACCGTTTTCAGCAACTCGAATCGCCGTCCTCCTGGCAGCAGTCACCGCACTGCTTCCCGTCGCCGGCTTCGCTGCAACCATCCACGTCCCGGGCGACCTGCCGACGATCCAGGCGGGGATTAACTCAGCTGTCGCTGGAGACACAGTGCTGGTGGCCCCGGGGACATATCTTGAAAACGTCGTGTTCCCCGGCCATCCCGTCGTACTCAGATCCGAGGGGGGATGGAGTGTCACAGAGATCGTGGCCGCGAACCCGAATGACAACGTTGTGTCGGTGTCCGCAGGGGTAATGGCCGGAAACCAGCTTGAAGGATTCAAGATTAAGGGAGCCAATTCCTCCTCGATCGTAGGCGTTCGGTGCAGCAATAGCTTCTTGGCAGTGATTGACTGCAAGATTGAGGGGAATCGAAATAACGGACTGTGGGTGATAAATGGTTCATCCTTAACAATGACGGGAACGATCTTTGCGGGGAATCAAACAGACAACACCGGGGCCGGACTGCTGTGCGACGGTTTTGGGCGAGTTCTCTTGTACGGGAACAGATTCGAAAACAACCTTGGGCCGTCCGGTGCCGCCATTACACTTCGTCTGGGTGACTACGCTGCGTGCCTTCACAACTTGGTCTACTCTAATAGCGCCACAGGGCCCGGTGGAGGACTTTTCATCGACAATGTTGATACTCTTGTCTTCAGAAACAACACAATTGACTCCAACACCGCGAACGCCGCTGCGGGGATCTACCTGAGTGCAATTTCGGTCCTAAGCTTCCTCAACAACATCGTATCACGGAATCTCGGAAGCGTCGGCGGAGGACTCGAGTACGGCAGTGGAATTGTTCCTGAACTTCAGGACTTCAATGACGTCTGGAGTAACACACCTATAGACTATGCCGGGAGCGGAAACGCGCCCGGGCCCAATTCACTAAGTCTTGATCCTCTGTTCCTCGCCGGTTCCCCGTTCGACCATCGGCTCCAGCCTTCCTCGCCGTGTATTGATGCTGGCAGCCCGGATCTCATATACAACGACCCAGATGGGACGCGAAGCGATATCGGCGCTTACCCGAATATGGGAGACCGAGATTTCGATTTGGTTCCTGACTCTGTCGACAACTGCGTTTTTGACCCGAATCCAGGACAGGGCGATGTCGATGGGGATTCCGTGGGCGACGCGTGCGATAACTGTGTGTCTATCCCGAACTCGCTACAGGAGGATGTCGACGGCGACATAGTCGGTGACGCATGTGACAACTGCAGGTATGCGGGCAACCCGAGTCAATCCGATACCGACGCCGACGGCCCCGGCGACGCCTGCGACAACTGCCCCACCGACCACAACCCCAACCAGACCAATTCCGACGGCGACGCCCTCGGCGACGTCTGCGACCCGTGCCCGCTCGATGCCTCCAACGATGTGGACTCTGACGGCATCTGCGGCAACGTTGACAACTGCCCGAGCGTCGCCAACGCCAACCAACTGGACACGGATGACGACGGCATCGGCGATGCCTGCGACAACTGCCCGAATCGCTATAATCCCCTGCAGGAGGAAACCGACGGTGACGGTGTGGCCGACTCGTGCGACAACTGCCCGACGGTCTACAACGCCTCGCAACTCGACGCCGACGGGGACGGCATCGGCAATGTCTGCGACCCCTGCCTGCTCGACCCGCAAAACGACCCCGACAACGACGGCATCTGCTGGTCCGCCGACAACTGCCCCGACGTCTACAACCCCGACCAATCCGACACCAATGGCAACAGCATCGGCGACGTCTGCGATTGCTCCTGCCCCTGGCAAGCCGACTTCGACGAAAGCGGGGCAGTGGACGCTGTCGATCTGGCCGTCTTGATCGACGCCGTCTTCTTCGGCGGCCCCGACCCGCAAGACCCGCTCTGCCCCGACACGCGGGGAGACTTCAACTCGGATGGAGTGACAGACGCCGTCGATCTGGCGGTCATGATTGACTACGTGTTTTTTGGTGGATCAGGGCCGGGTGAGCCGTGTGCGCAATGACTGAGGGAACTGGAGACCTATGACAAGGACAGGTAAAGTGATTGCCACCATTGGATTCGTCCTGTTGGTACTCGTTCTTGTTTTTCCACCCTGGGTCGATAGGTACCTGCATAAAGACGATTTCCTTCGGTTAGGCACTTGGCCGATTTACAACCCGCCGGACGGTGCAAGTGTCGATGTGGCCCTGCTCGTCGTTCGGGTTGTGGCTGTGATCGTGCTTTTTGCCGGATTGCTGTACGCAACTCGCCCGAAGAGACAGCTCTGAGTTCAAACTGACGCACTACTAGGGAAAGATGGGGATGAATACACGCAATCTCGCGGCGCTTGCAACCGTTCTAGCGGTCACTGCCGGAACGGGGCTAACGGCTGTTCCACCGCTGATCAACTATCAGGCGGTTCTCTCGGACGATTCCGGTGTGCCCCTACCGGACGGCAACTACTCGGTGACGTTTCGCATCTGGGATGATGAGTCCGGGGGGAGCGCTGTTTGGCAGGAGGGGCGGCTCATTACCGTCCAGAGGGGGCTTTTCAATGTTCTGTTGGGGGCCGTGGTGCCAATTCCCGATTCGGTGTTTGCGTCGCCTGATCGGTGGTTGGGACTTCAAGTCGGTCTGAATGCCGAAACGGCACCCAGAACCCGATTAGTTTCGATCCCGTACGCCTGGGAATCCAAGCACTCCGAACGGGCGGATACGGCCACAGCCTCACTCGATAAGACGATAGATGCAGGGGACCTTGTGATTGGGACCCTCGATACACTAAGGTTCTCCGCATATGAGGACTTGCTGAGCGAGGGTCGGATCGGTGATTCAGAAGGTCAATTGCCGCCGAGCACTCATTCCCATCCTGGACTTGACAACACGTTCCGAGAAGTGGATGACACATCTTTCGTCTACTTGCTTCCCCCGGGCCAGATGACCGTGTTGAAATCCGTAGTCCTCCCCGCAGGGGAAGTTGGGGACTATTTCAAAGTCACCTTCCCTGTAGCGTGCATCCAAGCGGAAGGAGATTGGATTGAGTACTTTCTTGGGCTGAATGGGACAAATCTAAAGTTGTGCGACGTGCTAAACCCAGGGCAGGCGGTTTGCGCGATTGAATGCGTACGGTGGGCTTCGACCGTTTGGCGCTGCGGCGTAGCTTCGTTTGTGGACGATGGGTCGTCAGGACCGTTCCAAGCCGACCATTTTGAATTCACTTTGGATACAAGTAGCCCAATCACGGTATCTGTTCTGGGGCGAAATCTTGCGGGCGGTTACGGGGCCGAGGTCGGCACAATTACGGTGAGCTATGACAAGGATTAGCTAGTAACGCAATCAATATTAACGCGAACTGATAGCTCCAGTCCAGCTTAGCCGGGTGGCCGGGGTGAGGTTATTGCGAGCGTAGGGTAGCAAGCCGGATGGTAGCATGAAAGAAGACGCTGAATTTAAACATGCGCGCCGGATAACGGTAGGCGTAGCGGTATTTGTGCTTCTGGTGCTTATCGGTCTCCCGCCTGCTTTGCACACGTGGAACTGGTACATCCCAGGGGGCTATTTAAGTTCAAGAAGCTGGGATGCCACCGGGACAATTGTGCTCGCGCTTACCTTGATCGTCGTCTTATACTATACTGAACAAACTTGGAAGATCGCCCGCTTGTCCGAACAGGAGTTGGGACTGCGAAAGTCACCCGTCGTGAGTTTTCAATCGAGGATGCCCAACGAGAAAGATGGAGAGAAATTGAAGATCGGCGAGATTTTAACTCGGGTATCGAACTCAAGCAATGTGCACGCGATGGCGAGAATCGAAGCGACCATCCGATTAAGTGGGAAGTTCGAGTGGTATCCCCTGAGTGAGTGGCATCCCGACGGAGACCTCTACTTTTACAGTGGTAAGAGAACGTGGAGTCTTCAGGCTGGTTGTAGCTTCCTCGGAAACTTGGAGCTAGGTACCATGCTTGCGTCGCGGGCGAGGGACGAGGAGGAGGTCTGTAGGTTCCTGGCTGGGGCTTGGGTCTGTGTCCGGTCGTACGTCCAAGGCTGTACTGCCGGCTTTGAGTGGGATAAGGGAAAGCCCCTGGAAAACCCCGTGGCGTACTTCAAATGGTCTGAGAAACGATGGATTCCTGAACCCGGCCCACCAAAGGACGAGGCAAACGACGCCGTAGAGTCCGCACACGGCTTGTGAGGCTTCGGTTTCAGGAGCGAGTAGATAGGCGTCGCCCCGCCGTGGATTATCGCCAGGTCTCGCGCATCAAACCTCTCCTACGTGAAGCCATGTTGCCTCTCCCGGCACCACAGAGTAAACCCCGGCCCAAGAGCCAGTCAGGGCCACATGAATACACGTCGATTGGATTCTCACTGCCGGAGGTCGGAATCGAACCGACACGGGATTTAGGTCCCACTGGATTTTGAGTCCAGCGCGTCTACCAATTTCACCACTCCGGCGTCGCCGCAACCCCGCGGGAGCGGGGTATGAGACGCGCCACAATACGCGACCGCCGGGGCCGTGTCAATCCCCGTGCAGGGGGATGGCGGCCACGGCGTGACCCTCCAACGCCGCCGCCCCCGACTGATCCAACGCCGGCTCCGCCGGCAGCGTCACCGCGAAAGTCGAGCCCGAACGGCCCGACGATTCCAGCATCAAGTTTCCGCCATGGACAATCGCGATCTTCTTGGCCAATGGCAGGCCGAGGCCGGTGCCGGTCTCTTTCGAGGTGTAGAAGGGGTGGAAAATGCGCGTGCGGTTGCGCTCGGGCACACCGCCGCCGGTGTCCGTGACCGTGACCTTGTAGAAAGGCCGGCGCGGACGAATGTCATGGCATGTTTCAAACCGGATATCGACCGCGCCGCCATCGGGCATTGCTTCGATCGCGTTTTGGATCAGGTTGACAAAAGCCTGCTTCAGCAAGACCGAGTCGCCGCTCACACGGCAACCGTCCATGTCAGGATGCGGGTGAACCGTCATCGTTACCCCGCCTGAGCGCCCCATGCTGTCCAGCGATGCGACCGCGTCGCGCACCACATCGCGCAGGTCCACCGGGCAACGGTCGGCATTGAGCGGACGCGCAAAGTCGAGAAACTTCGTGATCATCGCCGCGGTCTCGTTGGTCTCGCTGATGATCGCCCCGATCCACTCCGGACGCGGCGACTCGGGACGCTCCTCCAGCAGTTTGCCATACCCCATGATCGCCGCAATCGAGTTGCGCAACTGATGCGCGAGCCCGGCGGCCATCTCGCCCAAGTCGGCCAAACGCTGGTTCTCGGCCAGTTCATCGTAGAGCCGCTTGATCTCGGTCAGATCGGTCAAGAGCACCGAAAGCCCGACCACAACCGCGTTCTCATCCAGAATCCGCGAGGTGTTGATCCCGAGGTAACACGGACCCGACGCGTGCGCGAGATCGACCCGCACCTCCCGCCGCGAATACACATACCCGTCGCGCAATCCCTCCTCGATCACCGCCACCAGTTCGGGATACAAGCCCGCCTCGGCAAACGACCGTCCGATGACATCGATGGCGTCCAGCCGCAGGATCTTCTCCGCCGAACGGTTCAGCCGCAAAACCGAGCCATCCGCGCCGACAATCACCACCCCGGTGGAGAGCGACGTGAGCATGTACTCGTTGAACCGCTCGAGGTCCCGCGCGCGCCGTTCGGAGGTCGCCGCCCGTGCCTGGAGGTCCTGCGTCTGACGCATCAAACGGCGCACCAGCACATCGAAGGTCGCCATCACATACTCCGGGTCCTCGCTGGGAATCCCCTGCTCCTCCGAGAGGACACCGCTGTCCACCAGCGATGCCGCACGGCGTCGCATGTCGCGGAAAGGGCGAAGCACATACCGATGGAACATGACCGCAAACACGGCAAACGACAAAAGCACCACCCCGCGCACCCAAAGCTCGCGCACCATGAGGAAACGAAGCGTGCCCAAAAGCGGCGCCGGCATGGCGGCGGTCGCCACCACCGCATCATTGCCCCAGCGTTCCGCATGAGTCACCGAGCGCCAGTACTCGCCGCCAACCCGCCAGTCCGACGGCGGCGACAGGGGAGAGGCGTCACCGAGCGAATCCCAATGCGGACTCCACGGGTGCCCCCCGCCAATCGACAGGTGATGCCACGACCGTGCACCGGTCGAATCGGTCCGGAGCACCGAGAGCGCGAATCGCCCCGACGGGTTATGGCTCAGAAGTCCGGCAAACTCCGCGGGCGGCAGGGATGCGTCGCGCGGCTGACGCAGCCAGTGCTGACGCGCCACCTCGATGACACGGCTCAATTGCCCGGCCGCGTTCGCGTCCTCCTCGCTTAGCACACGGTCCAGCAGGAAGACCGAAGACAGGCTGGTGAGCGACACGAGGACAATCAGGACCAAAAAGAGGTCCCGCACATGATGGCTGAATCGCGATGAGTTGGTACTGGACACCGGCATCGACACCCTGCTAGTTCCCCGTTGGAGTCGGGGTCGAACACAACGGCGCACACGCCCCCGACAGGCGGCGTTCAGCGCCGAAGTTGACCGGATCGACCCTTATCTCAGTTATCGACGAACAACGGGCGTTAGTTGACTCTCGCGGTTCAGTCGGCGGCGCCGTAATGCAATGCCAGACAATGTGTTGATGACTGTCACATGATGAATCACATGAAGCAGGCCGGACCTATTCACCGCTGGCGGCGGCTCACGCCGACAGTCCGCTTCCTCATCGTCTTCGTCGGCGCTCTCGCGATTCTCTCATTCGCCTATCCCTGGCTCTCCACCCGGTTTCATGGGGTCACGCTCCGCCTGATGGAGGCCACGGCATCCATCGTGGCCATGATCGCCTCGCCCTTGATGGATGGACTCGTGCTGGCCGGGCGAACCATCCGCACTCCCCACATCGCCATCGAGGTGATCGAGGAATGCACCGGCATCTACGAGATTCTGATCTTCTGGGCGGCGGTCATCGCATTCCCCGCCGCCTGGCGCGCGAAGGCGGCCGGAATCATCGGCGGCGCGCTGGCGCTGCTGCTCATCAACATCGTCCGCATGGTCTTCCTGGTCATCGTCGGCGACCGCTGGCCCGAGTCTTTCGACCTGCTTCACACCTACTTCTGGCAGGCGACACTGATCCTCATGATCCTGACCGTCTGGATCCTCTGGATCCGTTTGGTCGCCTCCCGCACAACGAGGCAAGCCGGTGCCTAGCCAACCGAGCCCACCATTGCATCCCTCGGGAAGGCGATGCTTATTGAGAGGTCGAGGCGCTTCGGGAGGGCGAGGCTCCTGTCGTAGATCCCGTAAAACGGGGCCGAGCCCCGCGGCAGACACGGCATCCACACAACCAATCCATTGTCATCCCGGCGATAAGTCGCAGGTCCTCGCGAGGCGGGACCGGGACCCAGTGTCTTTAAGCGGACCGCGCCAATGACCCGCGCCCTCGCCATCTTCATCCTCAAACTCGCGCTCGCCTCCGCCGCGCTCTTCGCGCTGTGGGTTTGGCAGGGCGAGGCGGTCTATGCCCGCTTCTACGGCGCCCTGCTTCGCGCGCTCTCGCTGGACCCGTCCTCCATGCGCGATGCGATCCCGATCATCACCCCGCGCTTCTACAACATCATCCCATTCCTGAGTCTGATCCTGTCCATGTGGGGGATCAGCGCCCGCCGGCGTATCCTCGGGTCGACAATCGGTCTTGCCATCCTCATCGCCTGGCATGTTGTATTCCTCATGATCGTGCAATCGATTATCGACACACATCAACTCGGCCCCGGCGCCTACAAACGTCTCTCGCCGTGGTTTCTCTTGTCGGATGTTCTGCCGTGGCTGGTCTGGGCGCTTATCTGCCAGCGGCCGCTTTCGGATCTGATTCGGCGCAAGCCCGCACCCGTAAAGAAGACAGGGGAGAGACGTGGGTAGACGCCGTTACCCGCGAATCGGCGCACGCCTGCCCCGTCGCTACAAAAGCGCCGCGGCGCTGCTGGTTGCCTTGGGCGGGCTCCTCGTTCTCCTCTGCGAGGAACGCACCCCGCTTCGCCACCTCGAACCGGCCACCGTGGTGAAAGTCCGCGATGGCGACACGATCGAACTGGCCGATGGCCGCGTGGTGCGCTACATCGGCATCGACACACCGGAGGTCGGCCGCCCCGGCGCGGATTCGGCGACTGTATTCAATTCGGATTACGTGCTCGGCAGGACAGTGCGGCTTGAGATCGGAAACGAAGCGCAGGACCGCTATGGCCGCACACTCGCCTTTGTCTTTGTCGATGACCGGATGATCAATCTGGAGTTGGTGAAGGCCGGCTGGGCCTGGTGTTACTTCTTCGAGCGCAACATGAACTACTCAGACCAGTTCGTCCGCGCCATCCACGACGCCATGAACGCCCGCCGGGGACTCTGGAAACAGCCGTCAGGCGAATCGGCCGGCCACTATGTCGGCTCCTTTACCGCCTTCCGTTTCCACAAGCCGGACTGCGAGAGCGTGGCCGGCATCAAACGCCAGAACGAAATGAGCTTTCCGAGCCGCGATTCGGCGTTCTATGCGGGGTTTGCGCCCTGTGGACGGTGCGAACCGTAATCTCTACGGCCTCCGCGAATACCAAATCGTGTACCGTCCCGTGATTGGCGTACCTGCGCAGCCGTCGAAGGAGACATTGCTGACCTCGAGGCGCACACCGTACTGCGTGGTGTCCTCCGGGTTGGTCCCCTCGTACGCCTTCGTGAAAGTTGTGCCGGTGCAGGACGGCCAGGGCATTTGAGGGATCGGCTCGCCGGTTGAGGCGATCACCAGTTTGCTCGAATCAATCTCCGCAAATGACGGCAGCGGATGCCAGATTCGCACCGTCTGCCCGGCCAACGGCGCCGGTGGATTGAGCGTGAAGTCCTGGGATCGCGTCCCGGGATCGAGCGTCACGGAGATAAAAGTCGAGGCCGTTCCGCTGCGTGTGCCGTTGATCCGCTGGCCGCCGATGCTCAAGGACAGCCCGAACGATGTCTCCGACTCGCAGGTGTAGTACACCCCGACCGACACGGTTTCATCGGGCGCCAATTCGCCGTGATCGGTCGAGAGATCATAGTAGTCTGTGTTTTTCGACCACCCCCAACTGATCCGGCTCGTGTCGGTGTTTGCGATCAGGACGTTGCCCATGGAATCGCGGCACTCCAGCACGTTGTCGATGTGCGTGTAACTGATCGGAGGAGAAGTGATGCTGACCAGCGGCCCCAACGGCGCGGCGCACCGGGTCGGGTTGCCGGTCAGAAGCACCAGCACCGGATGTTGTGCATGAAATCCCAGGCCGGCGGTCAGCACCTCCAGTTCGGCAATCAACTGCCCATTCGGCTGGCGCAGTCCCGCCAGATCATCATTCTGAATCGACAAACGGGGGATAACTTCATTGTTGAATATGGAACCCGTCTTGATCAGTCCCAGGGAGATCACCGATTGCACGAGAATCTTGGCGACTGAGGTTTCATCTTCATTCGATGAGCCGTACCCGACAAAGTCCGCCCGCTGGGTGATGGGCAGCGCCTCAAACCTCTCCTTGACTCCCTGCACAAACGACCCGGCATAGCAGGTGCTGGCAATCAGACGGAATTTGCAGGCCTGCGTGGTTTCCAATTGCAGCCACTCCGGCGTCAGCGTGAACATCTTCCCATCGGAGTGCTCGGAATACACGTTTCCCCCGCCGCCATGCGCAGCGATGTGCACGATTAAAAGCGGTTTGCCGCCCTCAACGATCCGGTCGGCGATGCCCTCCTTGAGCGCATTGAACGGCCCGAAGTAGTCCTCTGTGGCGGTGGTTGAGGGATGAACCGGAAACGCCACCAGCCCCCGGTTCTGCGCCGGCGCGATCCCGTCGAAGAAATCTTGCATGTTGTTAAAGTCCGCAAAGAAATCCGATCGGTTGCCCCCCATCACATTCAACGTGAAGATGTCCTCCGGCGCCGCGGTCCGCACATCCTCCAGAATCCCCGGCGGGACCACCGGCGACCTGGCCGACTGCGGCTCCGGAGCGGAATTGCACTCCTCGAAACGCACGACTTCGGGACTCAGTGCGGCCCCTTCGGCCTCAAGGTCAGGATCGGAAGGATCCGACAGATCGATCCCCTCATACGCCACATAATCGAGATCCGAGGTCCACAACGACGCGCCATTCAAAGACGGCATGCTCATCGCATTGACCCGTGTCACCGCCCCGCTGGCGGCATCGACGAAAATGTACTGAACCGGATGCTCGAACACGCCTCCGGCCAGCGAATCGACGACCAGGAGCCATTCGTACCCCGCGGTGGTGCGCGCATCCGGCGACAATGCGCTCTCGAAGAAGGGGAACACCTGCACACCCGGCGGCAGCGGCTGCATTGTGGCTAGTAGCATGGCCTGACAGGGCAGGCCACTCAGCCCGATCTGGGTTGCCTCCCCACGTGTCACGGAATGCGTGGCGCCCACTTCGATGGTCGCACCGGCGATTGCCGTGACCGCCACCACCGTGTCGGCGGATGGCGAGCCCGGCGCACGGACATCGAGTTCAATGAGTCCCGGGGGGAGCGAGTCGAGAGCGAAATGCCCGGCGGCATCGGTCGTGGCCGTCTTGATCTGATCCCCATTAATGTCACGCACACGAATCGTTGCGCCCGCCACCGGATCGTATCCCTCCGGCGCATGGCCGGCGCTGTCGATCACGATCACCCCGTTGGCGGATGCGTGCGCGCTCAATCGGGCTGCCGTTTCCTGGTACACAAACCCGGTCACCTTTGCGATCGGCTGATCGCCGCCGCCGTCGCCGGGGCCGGATGATTTGTCCGAGCAGTTGGTCAAAAGCAACACAGGCGACAGAAGAAGTGCGCTGATGCAAACCAGAACAAACCGGGTCGGTGTCCGCATGGGTCCATTCCTCTTGAAGTTGACGTGCCGTAAATGAGAAGCTCCGGAAGTATACAAGTCACCCACACCGGAAACCATCACCGTTTTTGTCCCGATTGCAGGGTCAAATCACCAACCTCTGCCCCGCAGGATGAACCCAACCCCGTTTTATCTTGACCGGGCGGGTCTCCCTACCCCATACAATCCCGTCCGTCCGGCTCACAGGACGGTAAAACCCTTCATTCGGAGGCAATGATGTCAGGACGACTCTCAACACTTTCCGCATATCGAGTGCTTGCGGTTCTCTGGATCGCGGTGTTCACCCTGCTGCTCGCCGGCTGCGCCACCACCGGCCCCGGCGGCAAAAAGTCGCTCATTCTGATCCCCGAAGATCAAGAGGTTGCCATCGGGCACCAGGTGGACGAGGAAGTCCGGGCCACCAACAAGCTCCTGCCCGACAGCCTGTGGCAGGCCTACCTGACCGAGGTGGGGGAGAAGATCGTCAAGGTGAGCGACCGCCCGAACCTCGATTTCAAGTTCCATGTCATCGAATCCGATCAGGTCAATGCCTTCGCCACCCCGGGCGGGTTTGTGTATTTCTATACCGGCATCCTCGAGATGATGGAAAACGAAGCCGAGTTGGCGGCGGTGATGGCCCACGAGATCTCCCATGTCGTCGGGCGTCACTCGGTGAAGACCATCCAGGCAGCAATGGGCGGCGCCTTGGCGCTGGAACTCGCTCTGGGGGAGAAATCCCAGGAGACCAGCGGCCAGCTCTTGAGCATCGTAATGGGGCTGGCCCTCACCGGCTATGGACGCAGCAACGAACTCGAAGCGGACAATTTCGGGGTCTACTACATGCAGAGGGCCGGCTACAATCCCAATGCCGCACGCACCATGTTCGAGAAACTCGCGAAACTCTCCGGCGGCTCCGGCGACCGCGGGTTCTTCGAAAACCTCACCGCCAGCCACCCGGAGACCAAAGAGCGTATCGCCAGGATTGACGCTCAGATCGCCGGCCTGCCCCGCTCGGTGGACAATCTCCCGTACTTCGAGGAACGCTACCAGGTCATGAAAAAGCGCCTCCCCAAGCCTTCCGAGTCGACCGGCGAGTAGTTAACAATATGTCCTATATTGCCTTATGCGTCATATCGAAAGTTCTCGATTAGCCCAGCCCAATCTGACGCCCTTCGAAATCCGCTGGGAATAACCCGATCCCCCGTGGGTATTCTCCACGGAGGCGATCCATGCCCAGAACCCGCGCCCGTCCATGGCAGTTGCTTGGAGAGGCCACGTTTCTTGTGGTCGGCGTGGTCATTCTAAGTGTCCTCTATGCCTGCCGTTCCAGCAACACCGAAGAGATCTACCCGGCTGGGCAGACCTTCTTCCCGCTGGCCTTGGGCAACCAGTGGATCTTCAAATCATCCCCGTGGGAATTCCCGACCGGGCAGCCCGCGATGGTCGACACGATCCTGATCGATCGCGCCGAGAACTGGCGCGGCCAGCGGTATTTCCACCTTCGCGGCTCCGCCAAGAGCTTCCTGGGCGACGGCATCTGGGTCTGCCGTGACCAGACCGGGGATCTCCTCTGGACCGAGGAACTGGGCTTGCCAGAGCGGATACTGATCTCGCACAATGCCAGGCTCGGGGAGACATGGTACGCCGGCCTCGGCCCCTGCCTGGACTCGCTATCTCTCTACGATGACTACGCGGTGGTGAACACCCCGTTCGGACGCTTCGATGGCGTCCGCGAGTTCGGCGACCTCGCGCAGTGCGCCGACTTCGGCTGGGGGATCGACCTCGCACGCGGAGTCGGCCCGGTGCGCTGGATGCGTATGACCATCGCCGGCCCGCAGGACTGGGTCCTCACCGAACTGCGCGTCTCCGACGAAGCCGCCCGCTTCGCCGCCCAGGAACGCGCCCGTCTCGTCAACGGCGACTAGCCGCTGTCCACCGCCATCACTCGAATAGGAGAATGTTCCGCCGGGAGGGCGAGGCTCCTGTCGTAGATCCCGTAAAACGGGGCCGAGCCCCGCGGCAGGTGTGGCATCCACACAACAGTGATGAACCCGCACGGGTGAATTCCAACGAACCAACACCGGTGGAGAGAGGTCGCGCTAACCGAAGTCGCGGTTCACTCGCAGGGCACACACGGGTAACTGCCGCCGAAGAACACCAGGTCGATCATGAACGCCAGATCGGTCGCATCGCCAAAGCCGTTGCAATCCAAGTCGGACCGCGTGTAAGGGCAGAGGGAATCAAACACATCGGAAGCGCCAAAGAAGATAATGTCGATTTCGAACTGCAGGTCTGTCGCCGTCGGAAACCCGTCCCCGTCATGATCGGCAATGCCACGGCAATCGCACCCGGCGGCCCCATACCAGAAACCGGTGCCGACCCGCAGCCCGGTCCCGGCGGCGCTTCCGATCGCTCCCTGTCCGGCGGTCACCCCCGCACGGTGCGTCACCGATGAACTGCCGATCACACCCCCGCCTGAAAACGAATACCACGGCATCGTGACCTGCGCGGAGCCGGTCGCCGAGGCTGATGGCGCGGGATTATCGGCGCGCACCGCGTTCAGGCGGATGACGCCGATTCCGGCGACCAGTAGCACAACCGTTGACACTAGCCCCAGCCGTCGCAGGGAAGCCACCATGGAGTGTCGCTCGATCATTCTTCTCTTAAGATCGGTCGAAAACCGGGTCACCTTGCGGAGTCTGAGCCCCCCGGCCCGGGTCCTATCCTATAATACGCATCCCGTCCCACCAACGATCAACCGACGATTTGTCAGAGCCCGGGCTTTCACCCTTGACAGGGTAGTCCGTTATCGCCCCATTTCCGTGTTGCAGCCGGTCCACGCCGATTGTCAGAGGAGGTGCGGCATGATCCGAGTGGGGTATCTGGAGGGGACCGATTCCCTCTTCTTGAATGAACTCATTGCCCGTGGGATGGACACAGTCCCGCTCAGCAACGGTGTCGACAACCATGGAAAGTTCATTGGTCACCTCAGCAAGGCCGATGACATCAGCGTGGTGGTGGGATTCCTCCACAAGGTCGTCCCCCTGGCGGACTCCAATCTCACCCCGCGTGACATGCTCCATTCCTGCCAACTTCACGACATCCCGGTGCTCGTCATCGCCCAGAAGTCGATTCACGCCCGCGCGAAGGAGATACTGGGACGCGCCTCCAAGTTTGCGAAGCTGGTCGATCCCCTCGACCTCATGGAGATGTTTAAGAAAGTGGTGGGATGACGCTTCGCCGCTGACTCACGCGCGCGCTTCAACATCACACCAATCAACAGATCCCCGCGTATCAACTTGGGAGGCGGCAGTTGGGAACCCAAATCCAATCGGAGGTGTTCTGGGGACGCCTCGTTGGGGTCGTGCTCGTTGGCGTTGCCCTCTCCGCGTGCACTGGCGAGAAGGGCGGCGGACCGAACGGCGATGGCCCCGACGCCGACTCCTCAAGCCTTGCATTCGAGATCTTTGAATTCAGCGCGTTCCACGAGGACGGTATTCATGACGCCGGCCTGAGTTTCAATTGGACATTGGAATTCACGTCCTCCACGGGCCGGGATTGCCGCCTGCGCCGCTACGAACTCTACGCCGAATCCGGCAATGCGTCTTATATCGACGACGACCCCGGCCCCTGGTTGATCCGCAACGGCAACACGGTCTCAGGTAAGGTCGTCTGGGTCCCGGTCGATGCGCCGACACCGGCGGGGAACTACTCATTCATCGTCGAGTATGAAACCGGCCAAATGGTCGAGCAGCCCGGCGGCACCGAAGAGTGGGTGGGCCCCTACTCCGACTCCACCACGACGTTCGATTTCAACGTCCCCGATCCGACACATCGGTAGGGGGGGCATCCACCACGATCAAGTACCGCCGCAGGAGCAGGTCTCGGACCCGCTCGTGCCTCTGTCACTCCGCGGGGTCATCCTGAGGCGTAGCCCCGGAGGGGCGAAGCCGAAGGATATGCTTCTGCGTTTCTGACGCCCGCGCGTGAACAGCATCTCCCTCGACTCGGCAAAGAGACGCCGGGACACAGGTTGACGCACTCCCCCAGTCCACTGTAGGGTTGATGCTCGAGGTCACCCCACATAATCGACTGATTCTACCGGGCCATGCCCGGCAGCCTGGGACGGGCGTTCCCTGCGACACTCCTGCTGGATCAAGTTTTGACAACGCTCGCGGACCGCTGCTTGACATGAATCGACGGCGCCCAATATTACAATTGGTTGTCAACCGCTGCTCACTCGTCTGTTCGCCTCGTAGGGGGCGGCTTTGACCTGTCGTGCTGTCCTGGTTGCTGGAGCGAGAGGCATGTCAGAAACTCGTTCACAAACGGCTCGCACTCGTGACGGCAGCCCGGCCAGGGTCATTGCTTGGCGCGGACGATACCACGGGAACGGAGGGGCGAAGGGCCGGCATTGCCTCAGGGCAGCACTGCTCCTATGCTTGGTCGGCGCACCGATGCCGTCCACGCGTGTGCGGGCGGAGGCTGTTTTAAGATCCCGAATCTTTACAGCGAATGAGATCTGGATGAACGTTTGCGGCCTCATGATCGGCTCCGGGCACAACCGACCACAAATTGTCCCCGAGCCGCAGGAAGACATGCGATCACTTCGCATCTCCTACATACCTTCCTTCGAGTTTCCCCCACGCTCGCGGAATGACTACCTCTATCTGGCTGGAATGGGCGTCGGTGCCATTAAGAGGCACGACACGCTATTTTCGGACAGCCAGGAACTCTATCCCTTGACTTTCTTTTCGGAGTCGTCCCAACTCCCCGGGCATCCGGGCTACAGCAAGGGAGCCGTTGCCGACCAGCAGTTTATTCTCGTGCTCTCAGATACCACCTGGCGCTCAATCAAATATAGCCAGGATTACTTGGATCGCCGACTCCACATACCACTTGGCCTTGAGGTACGGCAGACCATCCTTGGCTGGGCCTCCCGTTTCGCGAGGCGGTTCGTGCTGATTGACTACCTGATCACGAACCGTTCGACTGAAGTCCTCAATGGGGTCTTCGCCGAGTTCGCGGTATCCCCAACGATCCAAAATGACGTCGCGCAAGAATTTCCCCAACCCGAACTCTGCGGATTGGTTGGAGTCTCCCCCGGCATTGTCGAAATGACTTCGGATACTCTCAACATCGCGTGGTTCGCGGGCAACGACGGCGCTCCATTCAATGGGGTCTATAGTTCGGAGAGTCCGACCGGGGTGATCGGAGTGCGGATCTTGCGACCATCAGCAACAAAGGCTTTCGCTTTCAACTGGGCGGCCAGCGTGTGGTCGAATGAGGGGAATTCATTCAGCTGGGGGCCGCGTCACCGACGAGACGAGATGGGGTATGCGGGATCGGTCGGGTGGTACTATGGCGATCGAGGCAACTACCGCCAGATGAGCAACGGCGAGATCGACTACGACCAGGTATGGACCGCCACCGATAAGACCGCGGAAGGATGGAGCCCACCTCCTTCACGGGAATGGGTGGCAAATGGGATCGCCCGTGGGGCTGGCACCGGTGGCACACTTTCAATCTCCCTCGCCGACCCTCTCCTCCCCGGCGACTCGATCCCGTTCACCGTGGCGATGATCGCGGGGTTCGACTTCCACCGCAAGCCCGACAACTTCGCCCGCAACTTCGATCCCGACAACCCCCAGCCCTACCTCGACAACCTCGACTTCACCGATCTCATCAACAACGCCCGCTGGGCCGACTGGGTCTTCGATAACCCCGGTGTCGACACCGACGGCGACGGCTACCGGGGACCGTACCACCTGGTCAATTGTAAAGGTGAGCAATGTGATACGGTGTTTTACCGGGGCGACGGTGTCCCCGACTTCCGCGCCCCCTATATCCCGCCGCCCCCGCCCGCCTTCACGCTCACCAGCCGGCCCGGCGCGATCACCCTGCGCTGGGAGGGCGCGTATTCTGAGTTGGCGATTGATCCCCTCTCGGGCAGGCGCGACTGCGAGGGGTTCCGGATCTACACCGGCAAGTTCGACCGCGATGACCTCTACTCCATGGTCGCCTCCTGGGATGTCGAGGACTACAAGCGCTTCGCCTACAAGTCGGACGAAGGGACATGGGAACAAATCTCATTCCCCGCCACGGTCGAGCAGTGGCAGGAGACAATCGGCGACAATCAATTCGATCCCCGCGATTACACCGTGCCGTCATTCGAGCAGGCGTACATCGACACCGTGACCGACACGGTCCGCAATGCCACCGGCGAGATCATCCGCATCAGCCGCGAGGAGCGATTCTCGTACTGGGAGCGCGAGGACTACAACCGCAGCAACGAGTATTTCGAAAACGACGCCTGGGTGCAAAACCCAATCCAGCGCATCGGCACCCGCGACACGGTGATCGGCGGCGACACCTTGCAGTACGGCGTCTACGAAGCCACCATCGACCATCTGAATCCTTCAGTTCCCCTGTACTTTGCAGTGACCGCCTTCGACTACGGCAATTACCAAGTCGGCTTGGAGCAGCTCGAATCCTCGCAGGCGAACAACAGCGAGTACGCCCACCCGATCTACTCGCCGGATGTGGTGGTCGACTCCGCTCTGAGAGTCTCGGTGTACCCGAATCCATACAAAGTCATCTACGATGGCGGCGATGGCGAGCGGACCACCTACTACCTGGAGGGTTACGAGGGGAGAGGCATCTACAAGTTCGAGGAGCAGGACCGGCGCATCTGGTTTGTGAATCTGCCGGAGAAGGCGACGATCCGCATCTTCTCCCTGGACGGCGACCTGATCCGCACCATCAACCACCCCGATCCGTTCCTGACGAAGTATCCGAGCGCGGTCGGCTGGGACCTCGTCAGCCGCAACATTCAGGCGGTGACCTCGGGCATCTACATCTGGCGTGTCGATTCCGAGTTGGGCACCCAGACGGGGAAGTTGGTGATCATCAAATAACACACGGCCCACCGTAGGTCAGGAGCCCGTCGCAGGTTTTATCGCGCCGGGCTCCTGACAGACCACGCAGCGCCGGCAAGTATCGGGAGCCCCGCAGGGGCGACACAACATAGCCCACGGCGTGAGCCGTGGGTGTGACGCACGTCATAGAATGAAATGAGCCCCGTAGGGGCGACACATGGCGCGTTCCCCCGGCAAAACTGTGTCGCCCCTACGGGGCTCTACGAAAACGCAGGCGCCACTGGTCCCACGGCTGACGCCGTGGGCTACGTTGTGCCGCCGCTCCGCGGCTCAGTGATTGCCGTTCAAACAGCATATCCCTCACCCCGACATAAAGCCGCCGGGGT
>JBFMFQ010000039.1:0-20338 GCA_040752075.1 Candidatus Zixiibacteriota bacterium
CCGCTGAGCGGGGCTTCCTCCTCGCAATGACGATTCTCCTCATGGTCATTGCGAGGAGTCCCGCCGGAGGCGGGACGACGAAGCAATCCCGTGGCCCCTGGCAGAATCTCGCCCCTCCATTTGCTCCCTTCGGGATGCGTAACTAACTTCCCACCGCCTCAGGAAATGCCAAGACGAGGCAAATGGAGATTCCCATGAACATCCTTGTTCTCAATTGCGGCTCACTATCAGTCCGCTTTCAGATAATCGAAACTGATCTGGACATGATCGCCAGGGACGCCGACCGGCGACTGGCCAGCGGGCATCTGGAGCGTGTCGGCGGACTCGCGCTGGTCACCTTCCAGGCCGAAGGACATCCGAAGACACGCCTGGACACACCCCTTCGCGATCACCGTGCGGCAATCGACGCCGTCCTCCGCTGGATTATCAGCCCGGAATCGCGAATCAGCCATATCTCGTCCATGGCGGACATCCACGCGGTCGGGCATCGTGTGGTGCACGGCGGAGAACGATTCCAGGTTTCGGTGCAGATCGATGATGATGTGCTGGGGGGCATCGAGGACTGCATGGAACTGGCGCCCCTTCACAATCCGGCCAATGTGCGCGGCATCCGCGCCGCGCGCGAGTTGTTGGGACCCGGTGTGCCACAGGTCGCGGTCTTCGACACAGCCTTCCATTCAACTATGCCTGAAACCTCATTTCTGTATGGCATCCCCTATCAGTTGTACCGCCGACACAAGATCCGCCGTTATGGGTTCCATGGCACATCGCACCGGTATGTTGTCTACCGGTACCGCCAGATTCGCGGCATCCCCCGCGAGAAAGTCAACATCATCACGGTCCACCTTGGCAATGGGTGCTCGGCCTGCGCAATAAAAGCCGGCGAGTCGTTCGACACCTCGATGGGGTTCACCCCCCTTGAGGGGTTGCTCATGGGCACGCGCGCCGGCGACATCGATCCTTCCATCATCGAGTATCTCACCCTGAAAGAGGGCATGACCCTGCGTGAGATCGACACCATCCTCAACAAGCAGTCGGGCCTGCTCGGCCTCTCCGGGCTCACGGGGGACATGCGCGAACTGCTCGAGGAGGAAGCCGAGAATCAGGATCGGCGCTCGCGCCTGGCGATCGACATTTTCTGCCGCCGGGTGAAAAAGTACATCGGCGCCTACCACGCCGAACTGGGCGGCGCCGACGCGGTGGTCTTCACCGGCGGGATCGGCGAAAACGCCCCGCCCATACGGGAGCGCATCTGCAGTGGTCTCGGGGTCCTGGGGTTGACCATTGACCCGGCGAAAAACCGCAACCCGGCGGTCACTCCCGGCTGGGAAATCTCCACCGACGAATCACGGCTCAAGGCGTTCGTCATCCCGACGAACGAGGAACTGTTGATCGCGCGGGACACGGTGCGCGTGATCAAAGATGCCCCGCGGCGGTGGTGATACAGAAAAGTGCCCGCACACACCACAGGGGAGGCCACTTGGCCTCCCCTGCGTGTTTTCAGGTGCTTCGGTGAAAGGAGAGATGGACTAAACCAGACCTTGATCCATCATCGAGTCGGCAACCTTGAGGAAGCCGGCGATGTTGGCGCCATTGACGTAATTGCCGGCCGTGCCGTAGGTCTTCGCGGCTTCGCTGCAGGCGTTGTGGATGCTCTTCATGATGCCCATGAGCTTCGCATCGACTTCCTCGCGGCTCCAGCCGTAGCGCATACTGTTCTGGGCCATTTCCAGACCTGAGGTCGCCACGCCGCCGGCATTGGCGGCCTTGCCGGGACCGTAGAGGATCTTGGCATGGACGAACTTCTCGACCGCGTCCGGGGTGGAGGGCATGTTCGCGCCTTCGCCGACCACGTAGACGCCGTTTTTCAGCAGGTTTTCGGCGTCTTTGCCGTTGATTTCGTTTTGGGTCGCCGACGGGAACGCGCAATGGGCCTTGTGGTTCCAAAGCGGGTTGAAATCGAGCTTCGGATCGACGGCCGTGTAGGTCGCGGATTTGTACTTCGCGGTGTATTCCTGGATGCGTCCGCGGCGGACATTCTTCAGATCCATCACGAATTTCAGCTTCTCCTTGTCGATGCCTTCGGGATCGTAGATGTACCCGTTGGAATCGGAGAGCGTGACCGGCTTGGCGCCGAGCTGGAGCAGCTTTTCGACCGTGTACTGCGACACGTTGCCCGAACCGGACACGAGGCAGGTCTTGCCTTCGAGCGTTTCGTTGCGGGTGCCCAGCATGTTCGCGCAGAAGTACACACAGCCGTAGCCGGTGGCCTCGGGACGAATCAGCGAGCCGCCCCAATTGAGACCCTTGCCGGTCAACACGCCGGTGAACTCATTGCGCAGGCGCTTGTACTGCCCGAAGAGAAACCCGATCTCGCGTCCGCCCACGCCGATGTCGCCGGCGGGCACGTCGGTATCCGGGCCGATGTGACGGAACAGCTCGCTCATGAAGGACTGGCAGAAACGCATGACTTCGGCGTCGCTTTTCCCCTTGGGGTCAAAGTCCGAGCCGCCCTTGCCGCCGCCCATGGGAAGCGTGGTCAGGCTGTTTTTGAACACCTGCTCGAAGGCGAGAAACTTCAGAATGCCGAGATTGACCGACGGATGGAAGCGCAGTCCGCCCTTGTACGGGCCGATCGCGCTGTTCATCTCAATGCGGAAGCCGCGGTTGACATGCACGTTGCCTTGATCGTCCTGCCACGGCACACGGAACATGAGCACGCGTTCCGGCTCGATGATGCGCTCGACGATCTTGTACTTGCGGTACTCAGGATGCTTGTCGAGGACCAGCGACAAAGACTCGACCACCTCCTGCACCGCCTGGTGGAATTCCGGCTCGGCCGGGTTCTTCGCCTTGACGTCCGCCATGATCTGCTGAACATACGCCGACATGGCCGGGGAACCGGGCGCCGCCTGCTGGGCACGCGGACCGCTCGTCATTTCCGCAACTGGAGTGGACATCTTAATTCTCCTCTTCCCTTCGAGTGTTATAAGACCGAAAGCAGTATTTTCAGTTTTCTATCCCGCATTCGTGGCGCCGGACAAACGCGCCAGTATACCATATCGCTCCCCTGCAACTCCACCGTCTCAGGAGATCGGACCCCAAGGGTCCGCGATGCACGAAGGTACCCGCGATTTGGACACGGGTGTGTCAATTCGGGAGCCTTGATCGTGCGCCCCCGGGGGAATGCGGGCAACTCATTGATATACAGCGTGTTAACCTATGCGAATTTGACAGGATGACGGCGGAAATCCTTACGTCTCGCGCTCGATTCCAACTATGCGCGGCGACTCCAATGCATCATCCAAATAGAAGTAAACCCGCACCCAGCGTGGCGGAGCGCCGTCGCGATGCGACTCGATCTGAATGTTGAACACCTGATCATAATCCGATCTCGCTGACTTGATCGCGTCGGAGATTTGCGAAAGCACTTCGGAGTCGATGGTGATCTTGCGCTCGCGTCCGAGATCGCGCCATTCGGTCCATGATCCCTTCCCCTGCCCGATGCGGGCGCGATGCGTGACCCGGTCGGCGGGACCGACCCCGTCATCGACCCAGCGATCAGCAAACGTGAGGGTGAGATTCTCGCCGGTCCGCGACAGGCGGAAGTCGTCAAGCGGGTTGACCTTCGAATAGTAATAGCCGAGGATCTTCTGTTGCCGCTCGCGGAGTGTGCGCACCAGATATTCGCTCGCCGCGGGGTCGCTGTACTCTCCCGCGGCGACACAAGCACGGATGTCGTCCTCGGAGAATTGCGCGAGAATTCGGGCCGCCCAAAAGGCGTCGTTGTGCGTCATGTCGTCAAACGCCTGGTTCGCCTGCAGCGGCTTCCATCCGGGCGGATCGAAGATATCGGACTCGAAGTACCCGACGGAGGCCGGAATTCCGTCCGGTTTCGCTCCTTCCCAGGACCACTGCCGCAATCCCAGCGTGCCAAGCGAAACGAGCGCCTGCTCCAGATCGAAGACGTAGGCGTACCCCTTGTAAACGGCCTTGGGTTCGTCACCATCGGAACCCAGCGTGGACCCGAAGTCGATCAGGTAATGACGCACGTACCGGCCGGTGCTGTCGTCGACCAGGATATCGAGCGAATTGTGATCCTTCGTGTCGAAGTGATTGGTGAACTCGGCAAAGATCTTCAGGCCCCGCAATTCCCGGCGGTGCTGGTGGGGAATAAGATCATTGGGATCGTCCTTGCGAAGCCCATGGTAGGAGAAAGGCCCGAGCGGCTTTCCCGGCAGCAAACGGCTGGCAATCGCACGAATGCGTCCGTCAGGACGCCTTGCCACCTTGCCCAGCACGCGCGCAAGCACCTCCGGCGTGAATGGCTCCTGTTCTCCCCGGCGGGTCTTGAATTGGAGACCATCCTTGATGGTCAGGATGGAAGGGTCGAAGATGACGAGGTAGTTTTCCGGGACGTTGTAGCCGATCGCGTGGAAGATGGAAGTCGAGACCATTTCCGCACCGGTGGCCAATTCGGGATGCGCGATGGGATCAAATTTGAGAACAAAGGTTTCCCCCCTGGCATCCTTGACGAAAAATCCCGGAGTGACCCCCTCGGTCTTTGCACGGGTTATGGTCCAAGTTTCGGAGGTGTCGGGTCCACCGATCGTGCGCGGTCCGCGGGTCAACTCGGCCGCGGTCAGGCGCGAGCGGCCATGACGGTTGGTGAACCAGGAGCAATCCGGGATTTCTCCGAAACAATCCGCGTTGTATGCCTCCTTGAGCTGCCCGGTCAGCTTTCTGTACTGCCTGGGCAGATCGAGCGACCGCTCTACGAGGTAGAATGAGCTTTGGTTGACGGCATCCCAGTAGAGACTCGGGTCGCGCTCTTTCGGCGCTTTCTCAAGCGTGTCTTGATCGGTGGGGTGAACATCCGGCTCGTTCAGGTTCCAAGGGCGGGGCCCCCCGCATCCGACCACGGCGGCGAGCGCTGTGAGGAGAATCGCGCTGAGGAGACTTCGCTTCAAAAGGCGGCTCCGAAATCAAAATAGAATCGCGTCGTCTCAGCACCCTGGGCGATGCTGAATTCCACTGTTCCCCCGCTGGTATTCCATACCCTCAGTCCGCCGCCGTAGGAGGAGCGGAAATTGCTGAATTCGAAATCCTTCTCGAGATTCGCGAACACCCGCCCCTGGTCGGTAAACAAGAAGGCATCCATCCGCTGCCAGAGGGGCCACCGGTATTCGATGGTGAACAACGCCAGGTCCCGGTCGGTGAACCGGTCGCTGCGGTAGCCCCGCAGACGCGACCCGCCGCCCAAACGTGAGAGTTCGTAGAATGGGACTCGCGTGCCGTCGTCCGGCTCCGTGACCTCCGCGAGTGTCCGCACCCCGATGGCCCGGCCACGGTAGAGATTCAGGTAATGCGATAGATCCGCCTTTGCCCTCCAATAGCCGATGTCCGTGTCGTCCTGACTGCTTCCGGTTACGTACGAGACGGCGATCAACTCGGTCCCGCCGCGAAGCGGGGAACCCGGCCGGTCACGCCAGTCATGCCGGACCTCGAAACCGAATTCGTACAGATCGACCGTCTCGAAGAGGCCAAAGAGATCATCGTCTGGATAAAGCAGGGAGATCGAATCGAGCTGATATTCGATCCGGCGCAGGCGACCGTCCTCGGGATCGATTCGTCGCAGCCCCGCCTTTACCGTCGCTTCGAGCCCGGGGCGGACATGCCAAAATCCGGTTGCCGAGCCGAACCGCCCCTCGAAACCATAGTTGCTTTCGTTGTCGATGCTCGACGACGCCCCGATACCGTAGAAGCGCTCGCGTGTCGCGCCCTGCCAGCCGAATTCCGCCATGAATCCGTAACGGCTGTCAAGCCACTGCTTCCCGCCGAAACGTACCGATCCCTGGCGATACAGGTTCGTGGAGTAACTCCCCTGCACTCCCAAACCGATCCCGCGGCCGAAGACGTGACGATGGTGGTAGGAGAGCCCGCCCTCGAGTCCCGGCGTTGAGCCGTATCCGGCAATCGGCTGCAACCCGCCGAAGTCGACGAAACTGAACCACCGTTCCAGTGTCGGAAGAAGGGTGTTTCGTTCGACAATGATGATCGGGGCAGACACCAATGTGGCGGTTACGCGCACCGGGATTTTGAGTGCGATGGATGGCAAAGCCAGCACATACTCGATGGCGTTGCGGTCAGTGCGCCGCGGCGGGCGAACCGCGGTCGTATCCCGGCCGGTCTCGGCGCACGCCGGGACGCCGTCCAATGCGATCCCCATTAGAATCCCGGCCACAAGCAAGAAGGACGGGAAACGGTGTCGCCGGAGCACGTTTCGGCACGAACCGAGAGATGACATTCCGGGAATCAGATGTTCAGGCATGCGTGCGTCGCGCAGAATGTGATTACTTGAACGCCTTGAGGAGGTCGGCGTACACGCCCTTTAAGTCGGCCGATGCGCGGTCGAGTTCCGCAACCTTGTCGGCCAGCCGTTTGAGGAGCATCCTCTTTTCGATGCCGTTACGGATCGTCAGCTTCAGATCCTCGTTTTCCCAGGGCTTCTCGATATACTGATATAACCCGACATCATTGATGGCCTTGATCGCGTTCTCCTTGTCCGCATAACCGGTCAGGAGAATGCGTGTTGCCTGCGGCTGGAGTTCCTTCAGCTGCAGGAAGAACTCGATGCCGTTGAGTTCCGGCATCAGGTAATCCGAGATCACCAAGTCCACCGGGGTGCTCGTCAGGGCCGCAATCGCCTCGCGCGGCGAATTGAAAACCAGAATCTCATAGTCGGTCTCCAGGGCCAGGAAGTTGCGAATGCTCTGGGTGACCATGGGCTCGTCGTCTACGACAGCCACGCGGTATTTCCCGTTGTCAATCATCGTGGATTCATCACCCCCGGCGTCACTGACGCTCCCATCGAAGCGGGAAGGTATCCCGCGCGCGGGTTCCGAGTCAATAGACCGCGGGTCGTTTTTCCGGGTTTCTTGCTTAAGCGCAGCACTCGATCAAAAGCAAGTTGACGTCATCGGGGAGGGACTTCCGGCCAACGCCCCGGAATTCGGCAACCCGGTCGAGGAGGGAATCACCGTCGAGTGGCCGGATGGTTTCAACGAACCGCACGATTTCGCGCGGGTCGATGGAATCCCCCACGTCAACCTCGGTGTCGAGCAGACCGTCTGTGTAAAGCAGGATGCGATCCCCGCGGGCAATGGACCGCTGCTGAACTTCGGGCCTTCCGAAGATCTCGGGGCGAAACGCACCCAGCGGGAGCCCATTGAGACACCAGCTTTCAACCGGCACCGCCGGGTCGCCCGGGATGATGATTGGGTGGGGTCCGCCGGCCGGGGACGCGGTGATGATCCGGTTTTGTGCGTTGATGCTCAGCATAAACGCCGTGACGTACTGGCGGGTCGGCAGCCACCGCCGCAGCCGCTCGTTCATCTCCACCAGGCTGGCGTCACAGCATTCACCCCGTTGGGAGGTCTCGGTGAACACGACCTTGACGAGCATCGTGCCGAGCGCGGCGGCCACGCCGTGCCCGGCCACATCGGCCACAATGGCATTGAAGAACCCGGGGCCCGTGAAGTGAATATCGAAGAAGTCGCCGCCGAGCCGGCCGGTCGGATAGTACCGCGAGAAGAACCGGAAATTGGGATCATCGAGCGGTCCTTGGGGGAAAATGGACCGCTGAACCTCCTCGGCCAACCGCATCTCCGATTCGAATTGTTCGGCGGAGCGCTGGAGCGCATCCCGGTCCATTAAGACACGATCGAGTTCACGCAGCCGCTCGGTGAGCTGCTGCTCCAGCGACTTGTGCTGAATGGCGTTGCGGATGACCATCCGCAGGTGGTCGTTGTCCCAGGGCTTCTCAAGGTAGTGATACAGCCCGATCTCGTTGATCGCCTTGATCGCGCTCTCCTTGTCGGCATAGCCGGTCAGGAGAATTCCGGGAACACCCGAGGCAATCCGCTTGAACTCCTTAAGAAACGTGAGCCCGTCCATCCCCGGCATCAGAAAGTCGGTGACCACGCAGTCCACCGGCTCCTGGCGTGAGGCAGCCAGCGCCCGTTCGGGAGACTGGAACTCCAGGACACGGTAGTCGGTCTCCAATTCGAGGAAATTGGCGATCGAGCGCGTGACGATTTCCTCGTCGTCGACGATCATCACCGTGTGGCCGGAGCCGTTGGTCGGGCGGGGTGGCAGGTTCATTGCTTGGTTTCCCGGTCTCCTTCACTCTCAGGAATCTGGACCGGTAATATCAGCCGGAATGTGGTCCCCTGGCCCACCTTGCTTTCAACCTCGACGCGGCCATGGTGCGCCTCGATAATCTTGTATACGATGGAGAGGCCCAAACCGGTGCCGATCCCGACACCCTTGGTGGTAAAGCCCGGATCGAAGATCCGGTCAAGGTTTTCCGGGGCGATTCCGACCCCGGTGTCCGTGAAACTGATCTCCACCTGGTCTCCCAGCGCGCGTGTGCCGATCGTGATCTTGCCCTCGCCGGGGATGGCGTGAATCGCGTTGACGAGTATGTTCATGAACACCTGGTTGAGCTGATTGGGATAACACCGCACCGGGGGGAGATGGCCGAAGTCGCGTTCGATTTCAATCCGGTTTTTGTATTCGTGGTAGACCAAAGTCAGGGTCGATTCCAGCCCTTCGTGGATGTCGACTTCCTTCACTTCCGCCTCATCAAGCCGTGCAAAGTTCCGCAGCGACCGGACGATGCGGACAATGCGGTCGGTGGCGGTGCGCGTGGTCATGTTCGCTTCATCGAGGATTTCGATGGCCCGCTGGAGCCGCGGCGCGGCTTCCGGCTCGAAATGGCACAGTCCCTGTGCATGACTGGTACGGACGATGTCCAAGGCGCGCCGGCTGACATCCGCGTTGGCATGAATGGATCCCAGGGGCGTGTTGATCTCATGGGCAACACCGGCCACCAGATTGCCCAAGGCCGCCATCTTTTCCGTCTGGACCAGTTGCGACTGCATCTCGCGCAACTCACGGTTGGCGTTTTCCAGACGGGTGGCGTAGGCGCGGATTCGCTCCTCGGCGCGGATGCGCTCGGTGACGTCGACCAGCCAGACGAAGATCTGCTGGCTGTCGGGCAGGGGGCGATAAGTGACCGACAGGGTGCGCCCGTGCACATCATGACGCCCGTCGATGATCGTCGTGTTGGTCTCGATCAGCCGCTTGACGCGCGCCGGCGTGTCCGGCGGCAACAGGTCGGTGATGGTGAGATCGGGCCTCCCGATCTCCGCGGGAAAGTTGCGCGCCGCGGCGTTTTTGTAGAGCAGCCGGCCGTCGCGGTCGAAACGAATCACCGGGAAGGGGTTCTTCTCCGGCAACTGCGCCAGGATCTGGATTTGCTCCTCCATGCGCATGTGCTCGGTGATGTCGCGGACCGCGCCGCGGGTGATTCGCAGGTCGTCCGATTGATGCAGCGTCATCTCGCAGACAATCGGCACATCCGAGCCCCGCCGCCTGAGTTTCAGGGTGTAGCGCATCGGCGCCTCCTCCCCGCTCAGGCGCGCCTTGTGGATTCTCACCACGCGCTCCAGGTCTTCTGGGTGAATCACCTCGGTGAACGGCGTGCGTGCCAGCTCGGCCGCCGACATGCCCAAGAGGCGCTCGATGACCGGATTGACCATCGTAAACCCGTTCTCGATGTCGGAGTACTCGAAGATCCCGTCGGACGCATCCTCGAACAGTGCGCGGTACCGTTGCTCGGAATCGCTTAAGACACGCCGCAGCTCCCGTTCCTCGTGGCGCGCCCGGTAGGCATCCCAGCGCCCGGCGTAGATCATCGCGCTGATACCCGTGCACATGCCGATCAGGATCGCGACGAAAATGGGAAACTCCGGGATGAGATTGATGGGGTTATGGCCGAAGAGGCCGGGAATCGCAAGCGCACCGACGGCGTAGACGAAGGCCGTGATCAACCCCAGAGCCAGAGTCTGCCCGGCCCGGTACGGCATGGTGCCGATGGCGACGAGCATGACCAGGGCGATCATCCCGTGACGGGAGGGATGGTCGATTCCGGCGGCGAGATAGTCCGTGACGGAGGCCATCAACACGGCCACGGCCAGCACCCCGGTGATAACCCGTCCCCATTCCCGGGCACGCCGGGAAAACGACAGCAGGAAGACCCCGGCGCTCAGGGCCATGTCGATGAGTGGAAACCACAGACTCACCGTGCCCGACCGACCGTCGAGCGCCCATTGAAAGGGCATGTGACGAAACAGCATTTGACCCGCCGTCCATGCCGCGGTTCCGCCGACTCCCAGCATACCGGCAACCCGCATCCCGATCCTGATGTGGGACAGGAGATCCTCCCGGAAGGCAGGGTCCCGTTCCGCATCTTTCGGGGCGGTCAAGCGAAGCGATTCCAGTACCGTTCTCGCCATTGGGCAATGGGTTTCAGGTCAGTTCAGTGTCAGGCTTGGCCCGCCGGTGAGGCCTGTTCGGACAGTACGCGCCGTATGCGGCGCACGAGAGTCCTAAAAAGAGATTGAACGATGTCCGTGTGATCCGACAGAAGGTCATAGAATTCCTCCTGGCCGATCCTGAGTGCATGGGTGTTGGCCGTGGCCTTCGCCGAAAACGCCCGCGGTTCGCCATCGAAGAGTGCCCAGACCCCGAGATCCTCACCCGGGCCGACACTCAACTCGGTTCGCCCGGACCGGGTCAAGTCGACTCCTCCGGCCAGAATCAGGTAGCAGGCATCAGGGATGGCTCCTTCCTCGAAGAGGGATTCATTCGCGTGGAATTCGACCTCTTCCGCAATGGCGGCCAGGTGCGCCAGGCCCTCGGTTGAGATCTCCGCGAAGAGCTCGTTCTTTTCGAGGGCCAAGACTCGTTCAATGGTCGATAGCATCCTGTTCTCCTGCTCAACGATCGGTGTCATGCGAAGATTGTGTGGCGGCGCGCTTCACCCTGAGGGCCGACAGCGTTTCTTTGGTCAGGGGACGGTCTTCCCAATCGGCAAGGGATCCATCCGCCTTGTCGAGGAGATGGAAGAGCGCCGTTTGCCTGTCGGCCCAGATGGTGTACAACGCGCACGCGGCCAGCCAGTCATCGGGCCCTTGTGCCTGTCGTTCCAGCAATGCCGGCCAGGGGGTGGACTCATCGCCAAGTTCCTTGAGGGCCCGTTCGATCCGTTCGCGCGATGGCCGGTCATCAACCAGCCCGAGCACCCAACGCTTGTCTCCGGGCGCCAAGATGTTGTCAAGGTACTCCACCGCATTGGCGCGGATTCGGGGATTGGGAGATCGCAGCGCCCGCGCGGCCGCATAGACATCATCCGGCGGGTGTTGCATGGCCAAAAGCCGGAAGAGCCGGTCCGTGGCCTTCCAATACTTCTCCGCCAGTGTCTTGCGAAGCAGGGCGGTGGCGTCGGTGGCGCTGACGCCCAGTTGCCAATCCTGGTAGCGGTATGACTTGGCGATTTCCTCCCTCAGCTTCTGCTGAAGGACTTCGTGTGTATAGACCAGCCCTCCGTTCTGGGAACGTATGCGTCCAAGCGACCTCAGGGCGGCAAAACGCACACTCTCATCGGGATCGCTGACAACGCTGACCAGCACATCGACGGCCCTCTGGCATGGGATTCGCTCGAGAACGCGCGGGATATGAAATCGAACCGCGCGCGGCGTCCTGCGGTCCTGGAAGTAATCCGCCAATGTCCCGATAACGGACTCTCCATAGGCCGCAAGCGCGTCCCTGACGCGGTACCGCAGCCGCCGATCCGCCAGAGCGCGCACGAGCGGCTCGACCAGTTCTCTGGGCCGTAACCTTGCGGCGGCACGGATGGCCTCCAGACGGACCTCCGGGTCGTCGCTGTTGAGAAAGCGCTGCATGTAATTGGTGGCAATCGGCCCGGGTGGAAGCGCACGCAGCAGCGATGCCATCAGACGATCCAACTGACGCCGGTCTTCCTGCCCGCCCGAATCCGTGAGGAATCGCTCGAGCGTCTCGGGATCGACGATGTCGCCGGCGGCATCGTCGCCGTAGCGCAGCGCGGCCATGACCGCCCCCAGACGGACAACCGGCCGGTCATCCGCCAAGTAGGGGCCCAGCCGTACCGGCTTTAAGCGGGCGCCGTCGCTGCAAAGAATCCGGACGACCCGGGAGACTACCTCGACGTCCGTCCGGTCGAGCAGCCCCAAGAGTTGCACGGCGGGCACGCCGGAATCCTGCAGGGCCAGCAAGTCGAGCGCCCGGATGGAGACAATTGGATTCTGAGATTGCGCCAGCCGGACCAGCGGCGTAACGAGGACCGGCGACTTGACCCCGGAGATCAGTTCAAGCAGCCGCGCGGCGCGCATATCGTCGGCGCGATTCAAGGCCTCCGCCATCGCGTCCACGGTGGCCGCGTCCGTCGGTGAAAGGATCAACTCGTCCTCGTCGATGCGGCGGCGCATCAGCGAGTCGCGGAAGGCCGCGACATACTCCCGCCGGGCAAAGATGGTGACCACGATCCACAGGAGCGCCAGCCCCATCATGAACCAGGAAAGGGCCGTGTACTCGAACCCCAGGACGCTCGTCACCAAGAGGACCAGCAGGGCGGCGATGCCCTTCGAGAAGCGGTCGGTGAAAACATCGATGAAGGTCTTGGTCTTGTTCTTCACCCCAACGGGGATCGGCAGGTACAGCAACTCCAGTGATGCTTTGTGGGTGGTGTAGCGGAAGGCGCCATCGGCGATTTTCACCAACACGCCAGTGCTGAGCATCGGCACGAGCACGAAGACTCCGGAACCGAGAAAGAGCGCCACGGGGAGAATCGCCATCGCCACCCCGATCCCGAATCGGCGAACAAGACGGCCGGTGACGAAGAACTGGGTGAGAAACCCGATCCACCCCAGCCACGTGAAGAATTGGCCGAAGAACGCCGTCTTTGCATCCTTGTCGGGGATATGCTCCTGGACCACGAACGAGAACTGATTGTCGACGACCGTGGCAATGATGATGCTGATTGAAATGACGGCCATGACCAGCTTGAGATACCGAGATTCCCAAATCAGCCGGAATCCGCCCGCGGTCTTCTCGGCGGCCGACGCCTTGTAGCGGAGGGCACGGGCCGCATCCTGGATCCGTCCCGCCTCCGCGCGGCCGACATAGATGGCCAGCGCGGCGCAGACCACGATCATGGCCACGGACACGAAGAGCAGGTTCTCCGTTCCCAAGACCGGTGCGCCGTACTGGGTGATGTAGCCGCCGGCGATCCCGCCCAGTGTCGCACCGGTTCCCAGGATGGCGAAGAGGCGCTTGGCCTGACGGGGATCATAGACCTCGTTGGCCAAAAGCCAGAATTGCGCCGTGGTCAGGATACCGTAGACCGCAACCCAGACGTACAGCACGTAGGCCATGGGCTCCCACGCCGCGACGACGGGAAGGCGGAAGATCAGGAGATTGAGGATGACGAATCCCATCGTCCAAACGATCAGCCGGTGGACCGGGACATTCTTGGCGAACCGCTGATAGATGGTGGCGATGGTTCCCGCGACGGCGGCGATCATCAAGTAGACATAGGGCAAACTGGCGGCGCCGAACTTCTGGAGGAATAGGGACTGCCGAACGGACTTGACCATTGTCAGGACGGCAATGATCAGGAAAATGTAGGTGATCATCGCGAAGGTTGTGGCCCGCTCGCCTTCACGAATGTCCAACAGTTTTTGGAGCCAGCGTTTCATCCGTCCGCCCGATGGTGCCGTCAGCAATTCCGTCCCATTTGGGAGGATCGAAAATACCGGATTCGCACCGCCAATACAACGACCCGATTGCCGCGAAGCACCGTTCGAGTGGATAATCGGCGGCGATATTCTCTTTGGCATTTCCCGGAGGACCTCGCTATTCTTTCCGGGTTTTTGGAACCAGCCACGGCGCCGACCGGATCTGACTGACTGAGATGATTGCCCAACCCGCGCGACGGCTGATCTGGATCTTGGTCGGCGGGTTGACCTGCCTGCTTTGCGAGGCAGCGGATGCACAGGTCGCGGTCCCCCGGGCACTCAGCGATGGCGAGGAGGCGGCCGTGTATGCAGGTTCGGCCGGCCTTTTCCTCGTGAGCCGATTGGCGAGGGATCACGCAGACTCGGTCGTGGCCAGTGGATACCGCGTCAATGCGCTCGATCGCTGGTGGCGGGATCGGCTCCATCGCGGTGACGGATTGACCGGCAATTTCCTCGACAACAATCGGGGATCGGCGGCCACTCCGCTGGCCGCCACCCTGATCATGGCCGGACTCGACATCGACCAGCGGGAATTCGGGCGGGACCTGCCCTTTTTCGTCTCCGGAGTGCTGACGACCAAGGCCGTCACGGATTTGACCAAACGCCTGGCGCACCGTCCCCGCCCCTGCTGCGTCGAGGGAATCTGCCCTGAGAACGGCAACACCGACGATGATCCAAGCCACGGGCACTCTTTCTTTTCCGGACATGCCTCATCGGCCTTCTACACCGCGACCTTTCTCAACCTCCGATTGCGCCGGGAAATGCGGATGAACTGGACATCCGACGAGTACCGAATCGGCCGGGTCGCCTCGCCCATACTGTGCTTTGGCTGGGCCGGGTTTGTCGGGCTGTCGCGCATCCATGCCGACCGCCACTTCTTCACCGATGTGCTGGCCGGTGCGCTGGCCGGGACGCTCGTCGGAGAACTCTACTATCAGCTGGCCTACGAGTCGCCGGATGGCGGGATGGCAAACGACGAACTGCCGCTATTCGTGCTTCGAATTCCGATCAATTAATCCGACGTCGCATCTGGGTGGGTTGCCCAGCGCGCCAGCGCCTCGATCCAGAGCGGGTGCTCGTTCAGGCAGGGGATGAGTTTGAACTCTTCCCCTCCGGCTTGGTGAAAGGTCTCGCGTCCTTCAATCCCAATCTCCTCAAGCGTCTCGAGGCAGTCGGAGACGAACGACGGGCAGATGACGCACAGTCGCTTCACCCCGGAGGCGCCCAGTTCACGGAGCCGAGTGTCGGTGAACGGTTGCAGCCACGGATCCCTCCCGAGGCGTGACTGGAAGGCGATGGACGCCTTCTCACGCGCTATTCCGGCTTCGCGGAGGAACGCTTCGCTGGTCCGGAACACATGGGCGCGGTAGCAGGTGGCCAGCGCCGGCGAGGGGGTCTCGCAGCAGTTGCCGCTTCGCAGGCAGTGGGACTTCGTGGGATCGGACTTGCGCAGGTGCCGTTCGGGCACCCCATGGTAACTGAACAACAGGTGATCGAAACCGCTGTCGAGCGCGGGTCGCGCACTCTCGACAAGCGCTTTGACATAGAGTGGATCTTCATAGAACGGCGGCAGTAGGGTCAGCTTCACGTCCGGCCACCGCCTCTTCATGATCCCGCGCGCCTCGACCTCGACCGTCTCGTAGGTCGACATCGCGTAGTGGGGATAAAGCGGGATGAGGAACACCTCCCGCAGTCCCGGTCCGCCTGACTCAAGAAGTCCGGCCAGCCCCGCCTCGATGGAGGGATTCCCATAGCGCATTCCGAGGCCGACCGGCATGGTCACCCTGGATTGAAGCAGCGACTGTACACGCCGGCTGATGACGACAAGAGGCGAGCCCTCCTTCCACCAGATTGAGCGGTATGCCTCGGCCGACCGATGGGGGCGCTTGGGCAGGATGAACGCGGACACAATGAAGCGGCGGATGAGATACGGCGCATCGATGACACGGGAATCCATGAGGAATTGGTTGAGATACCGGCGGACATCGGGCACCGATGCCGAATCCGGGGATCCGAGATTGACAAGGAGAATTCCGCGATCAGGCGAACCCGTCGCACCATTCGTGCTCATGTCTTCTCCCCTCGGAGCAACGGCTCCTGCCCGTGGACAGTCGCAATTCGCCGGCACCGGATCGTGGTGATGATCCGCCCTTCGGCCTTCCATTTCAATTCGTAACGGGTGGGCGTGTGAACCGGAGTCTCATCCGCTGATGTGTTCTCGGAATCAATCGACAGGGAGGGAACTCCGGCCACGTTCCGCCGAATCCATCTGGCGAACTCCTGATCATCGGTGGCGATCACAATCATGCCCCCGGGACGCATGCGGCGGGCCAGCATCTCAAGGAACTCGGCGCTGAGCAGCCGCATCCCGGTGTGACGACGCTTGGGCCAGGGATCGGGAAACAGCACGTACGCCTCGGAGAGCGTCCCTTCCGCAAGCCGCTCCGGGATGACGATGCGTGCGTCTCCCTGCACCAGGAGGACATTGCTCAGATTCTTCGCCTCGACTTTCCTGATCAACTTGAGGTAGCGGCGCTTCTTGATTTCGATGGCGGCATACCGCCGCTCCGGGTGGTCCTTTGCCTCGGCGCAAATGAAGTCACCGCGCCCCGGTCCGACCTCCAGACTGTCGACCGCAATCATGCCCTCCGGGTCGCCGGGGTAGTACTGCGCCCGCCGTCGGGACGCGTGCTCGTAGGGGAAGGTGCGCATGTGGTCGTGCCCCGGGGGGCTATCCCACCAATACGCAAATCATGCCGGGGGTTTGTCAGGGAATTGTCGCGCGATACGCGATTTGAGCCAGCGGCCACCTGGATCGGGCCGGCTCCGGCGATCGCTGGACCAGGCATCACTGGTGGGGCTCGGCAACGATCGGTGACCGGCGCCCCTCGACCACCGGTCCCGGTCCTTGCTGAACACCCTGCGGATCGATCGGGATTCTCACCGTGAAGGTCGTCCCCTTCCCCACAGCGGTTTCAAAAGTCAGCGAGCCGTGGTGCTTTTCAACGATCGCGGCGTGGGAAATGGCCAGTCCCTGGCCCGAGCCCCGGCCGACCGGTTTGGTCGTAAAGAACGGGTCGAAAACGCGATTGCGGATTTCTTCGGGGATTCCGGTGCCCGTGTCGGAAATGGAGATGCGGACATGTTCGCCCTCGCGGCGCGTGACAACCGTAATCGTGCCCTTGTGTTCGGGATGACGCCCGATGACATCCTCGATGGCATGCCCCGCGTTGATGAGGATATTCAGAAATGTCTGGTTCAGGCAGCTCAGGTCGCAGACCACAAGCGGGAGGTCCGGATCCAGATCGGTGACAATGTCCGCGATGAACTTCAGTTCGTTCTGGGTGATCGTGATCGTGTTGATCAGCGCCCGGTTGAGATCGGAGGGAGCCATGGCCGCGCTGTCGACATGCGAGAACTCGCGCATGGCCCGGATGATCGCGGCCACGCGGCGGACGCCCTCGTGGGTCTGTTCAAGCGCACGCGGAATCTCCCGCCGCAGGAAATCCAGATCGACACCGAGATCGGATGCCGCCGGGGCGCCCACACTCGAGGTTGGCAAATCTTCCACCGCCCGGTCGATGAGGCGCATTAGCTCCTCAAAAGCATCCCGGAGGAAGCTGGCGTTGTCCCCGACGAACTGGATGGGCGTGTTGATCTCGTGCGCGATCCCGGCGGCAAGCGATCCGACCGCCTCCATTTTCTGCGCCTGCCTCAGTTCGCCTTCCATGAGCACACTCTGTGTCACATCGCGTTTGACCGCGACGTAGTTCACGATCCGACCCGAATCATCCCGCACCGGTGAAATCGTCCCATCTTCCTCGTAGAGCGTCCCGTCCTTGGCCCGGTTGACCAAACGCCCGCACCAGACTTCCCCGGATTGGAGTGTCCCCCACATGGCAGAGTAAAACTCCTCCGGGTGCTGGCCGCTCTTAAGGATCCGCGGATTCTGGCCCAGGACCTCCTCGGCCCGGTAACCGGTAATGCGCTCGAAGGCCGGGTTGACGTACTGAATGGTCCCGGCGATGTCGGTAATGATGATGGATTCGGCGGCCTGCTCGACCGCGGTACCCAGGAGCTTCATTGCGGCGAGGCCGCGCTGTTTCTCGGTCAAATCACGGAAGGCAAGGACCCGCAAGCTGCGGCCGCAGATCGGTATGACCCGGCCGCAGACCTCGGCCGGAAAGATGCTTCCATCCTTCCTCAGGCACGATACCTCGTATGGCATCTCGTGCCCTTCAACAGTCCGATCAGTGACCTGCTCCAGAAACTCGGGGGCAATGAGGGTCAGAACGGGCATTCCCAGCAACTCGTCGGCATCGTACCCCGTCATGAGCGAGATGTTGGCGTTGGCGTCGGTAATCCGGCCGTCTTCGATCACTACGATGCCTTCCGAGGTGGCTTCCGCCAGACGCCGGAACCGCTCCTCGCTTTCCTGCAGATCATCGAGGATGCGCGCATGCTCGATGGCGTGCCGGATCGATCTTTCCAGGACGTTTCCCTGCAGATTGTTCTTGTCGATGTAATCGGCCGCGCCGATCCGGATGGCCTCGTTGTCGACCTCGAGGTTGCCCTGCCCGGTGATCACGATCGCGGGAGTGCGCATGCCGCGGTCACGCATCTCACGGAGAAGCTCCAGCCCGGTCTGGCGTCCCAGCCGGTAGTCGAGCAGGAAGACATCGTGCGCGTCGGACGCCGAGCGGGTGAGCGCCTCCTCGTAACTGGCGGCCCACTCGAGTTCGAAGCCGCGCTCCGAGACATCCCGGAGCATGTCCCGCGTCAGCACGAAAGCGTCTTCGTCATCGTCAACGAGCAGTACTTTGACGGGCGATTCTGCCGTGAGCATCGGATTCCTCGCTTGGCGGTAGCTCGACGATTTGAAACCAATACCGGCCGATCGACTTCATGACGTGGACCAGTCCCTCAAACGAGACCGGCTTTGTGACATAGGAATTGGCGCCCAGTTTGTAGCTGCGGCAGACATCCTCCTCCGCGTGCGAGGTCGTCAGTATCACCGTGGGAATGTCGCAGAGCACGGGGTCTGCCTTGATTTCGCGCAGGGCTTCACGGCCGTCCATTTTGGGCATATTGAGGTCCAAAAGCAGGAGCCCCGGACGCGGTGCGGCGCCGGGCGTGGCGAAATCCCCGCGGCGGCGCAGGTAGTTCATCAACTGCGCGCCGTCGTGAACGAACCGCAGTTGGTTCGCCAGACGGCATTCATTGAGCGCCTCGCGGGCTAACTCGCAATCGTCGACGTCGTCATCGGCGATGAGGATGACGATCCCTGTGCCGGTGTCGTGCATTCGTCCGCTCCTTCTGGTATCTGCCGCACGGGCAGGGTGATCCGGAACCGCGCGCCCTCATCCTGAACGCCGAAGGCCGTGATCATGCCCGAGTGGCGTTCCACAATGCGGCGGCAGATGGCCAGCCCGATCCCGGTGCCATCGTACTCGCCGCGTCCGTGCAGGCGCTGAAACGGCTGGAAAATCCGATCCCGATAAGCGTCCTCGAATCCTATCCCATTATCCGATACATCGATGTGAACAACCTCAATCTCCCCTCCATCCTCGGATCCCAATCGCTCCATGACCGGCGCGGAGGCCTGAATCCGAATGCGCGGCGGCACCCCCGGACGGTGGAACTTGAGGGCGTTGCCGATGAGATTCTGGAACAACTGACGCAGTTGCGTCTGATCGCCATCGATGGTCGGCAGCGGCCCCATCTCGATTGCGCCGCCGGTCTGTTCGATCCGCACTTCCAGATCGGTCATGACCTCACGGACAATTCGTTCGAGCGGGACGGCCTCGAACGGACGGTTGTGGGTGGCGACACGCGAGAAGCTGAGGAGATCCGAGATCAGGGTCTGCATCCGCTCGGCGGCGTTGATCATTCGCTCCAGGTAGTCCGTCGCGGTCGCCGGTAGCGCCACGCCCGCGCGGTCGCGCAGCCGGCTGCCGAAGGCCTGAATCTTGCGCAACGGCTCCTGCAAATCGTGGGAGGCAACGTAAGCAAACTCCTGAAGTTCACGGTTTTTGATCGCCAGTTCATCCAGGGTGCGCTTCAGACGTCGCTCCGTGCGCTTTCGCTGGGAGACATCGCGCGCGATCAGCGCGGCGGCGATGGGCTGTCCATCCTCGCCCAGGATTGGCGACATGCTGACCGCGACGTCGACACGCCCCCCGTCCCTGCCCAAATGCACGGTTTCCAGCGACTCCACCGGCGTCCCATGACGCACACGTTGCAGGGCGGCCTCGCACTCACCCTGTCGTTCCGGGGGGGCAATCTGGGCGAACGGTTTCCCCCGCATCTCGACTTCGGTGTGGCCGTAGAGCCGGGACGCCCCGGCGTTCCAACTCTGGATCGCGCCATCCAGGGTGAGTCCGATGATGCTGTCGCTGGAGAACTCCACAATGGAGGCCAGACGTGTCAGCTCGCGATTGGCGACCGCCAGTTTGCTGGTTCGGTCCGCGACCCGGTGCTCCAGTGTCGCGTGGGCCTGACGCAGTTCCCACTCTACCTCGCGGCGACGGAGGTCATACCGCCGCAAGGTCCGATACCACAGGAAACCGAGTGTCCCCGCCCCGACAAAGCAGGTGGCAAAGTACAGGGCAATGGTCACCAACAGAGATTTTAGCGGGGCGAACACACCGGCGGAT
>JBFMFQ010000004.1:0-47777 GCA_040752075.1 Candidatus Zixiibacteriota bacterium
GCGGGTCTTCCTGACCGCGCGTCTGGGTGAGCCCATCGGCGGGCTGGTGCCGGAGCGCGCGCCCTCGGGGTTGTCGGCACACGAAGTTTGCATCCTGCCGTGGAACACCGGCCGCATCGCGCAAGTCGAGTTCGAAGGCGGCTTCGGAGAGGCATCCCTTTTTCTGGGGACCGTGCGCTGTTTCCCGATGACGATTGAGCCGAAGGTCGCCATGGGCGGCCGATCTTACCGGCTGGCGACCATCGACGGCATGCGGGCGGTTTCCTGGGAGGATGAGAACGGCCTGGCATGTGTGCTTGTCGCGCGGGCCGAGTTTCCGATGATGTTGGCATGGGCGGAGTCGGTTCGGGGACCCCGCCCCTAGACGGGCTTGTTGAAGAAGCCTGTCGACCGGGAGTTCGCCCGCCATGACCGGCAACTCCAAGTCATGGCGAGAAGTCCTGCCGGAGGCGGGACGTCGAAGCGATCCGGTTCCGAGCCGGGCCGGGTACTTAAGCGACACGGGCATTTCGACAGGCCACAGAGCAAATGGGAGAGTTCCGCATGTTTCGATCCAAGAGATTCTCGCGGGCGATTGCCGCGCCTCTGCTGACCGGACTTGCCGTGTTACTGGGTTCGTGCGGCCGCACGCCGTTGACGAGCGCGCCCTCACTTGAGATCGCCGCGCACCACGCCATGGAAGATGGCAAGGTGATCTGGGACCCCAACGAGGAACCGGTGCTGGCTCTGTCGGTCCGCGGCGATGCCACAGATCCCCTTCTGGCGTCGGTGCAGTGGACATCAACCGGCTGGGGGGTTGATCTGACCGGCCGGGTCGGGCCCGACCTGCGGGTGGCGGCGACCACGCCGGGGTGCGGGTTCGGCGGATTCGAGTTTCAAGTGACGGCCTTGGCCGATGGCGGGACCGCAAAGAGGTCAATAACTGTCCGTATGGAGCCTTACTTTTGCCCCGGTTCTCCCTGGATCGAATAGCACTCCATTTCACATGACAGATCCGCAAGGGGCGGGGCCGGCCGAGCCGGAATGCCGGCTGCGGTTGGCCCTGAACAACCCCGGTCCTGTTTTCAGGTTAGCGGGATTCTGCGATTTTTGAGGGGCTGCTCGGTTTGACAAAACGGCGCTCGCGGCGTGGCCGCAACCGTCGTCTGGGCTTGCCCGTATGCCCTCCGAATTAAAGCCACCGTTTGGCTCATTTGGCCTAACTGTTGGAAAATGATTGAGTTGGGCGGCCGTTTTTTTTCGAGGGATGGTAAAAAAAGTCTTGCGGGGTTCTGGGGGCGTTTTCATATTGGCGCCCCAAGTTGGGGACGGCTGTGCCGTTCAAGGAGGGGAATCCTTAAGCACTTAGCCACTAAACCCAAAGGCCCTGAGAACCGATAGAGGATAACGGTTTCGCCCGCCAAGAGTGGTGGGCGTCCCATACTTTATGGTGGGAATAATTGACTTGACACCGGCAGTGCCGGATGTGTACGGTTGGCGACGTCAATCGTCCCGCTTTGCGGGGCCGCCGGCGCGCATTTCTCCCAGATGGGAAGCGCACGAATTTGACGTAGCCAGCGGGAAGGTCAGTAAGACGACGATTGTGACGGTTTCACACAAGGTGACGGGTCGTTTCGGGGCGGTTGTTGAGACGGCAGCGTCGCTGTCCAGCCGGGGTCAGAAGACGGTTGGTCGCGGGACCGTTGAACCACGCGGGGAATCTCCCTTTTAAGGGGCGGAGGGTTTTTCGCGGAATTACCATGGAGGGTCACGCCACGGACTAAAGCGGCAGGCAGGGCAAACATCCGGACAGGGTTTCCGGGTGGCCGCGACCGTGGATTTCTGCACAAATAAGCCGTCTTGAGTTCCCGGCCGGTGCGGCGGCCGGTTCGCAGGAAGCGAACAGCAGGGGAGCGACGGCACAATGGGCAGGGCAAAAGTTCGTTCGTCTATTTCAGAGAGAAACGGGGGGCCCATGAATGAACCAACGGTGGTGAGCCGATTTTTACCATTTGTATCCGTTCGATTTAGAAAGAAACGATCAATGATTCATATTCCAGGAGGAGGACGTACAGACAACATGTCAGGAACCACAGAAGTTGCGCGGACGCCCCGCTTTCGGAGCGGGACGATTTCACCTCAAAAGGGGGGAGCGCGGATGAAACCAATCCGATGGGCAGGGATGCTGGTCTTCGCGGCCCTGCTGGTAAGCGCGGTGACGGCGCAGACGGCTTGGGGTGCGTGGGCGAATTCCGACGCCGACGTGTCCCAGTACATGGCGCCGGATCCGGATTCTTGCACGGACATGGCCTGGCGGTCCACCGCATTCAGCAAGCGGTGGTACAATCTGGCCGGTCCGAGCAGCACGGGCGTGCCGATTTTCAGTTTCCGGTTGGATAACGGAGACGCCACTCCGGACACGCTGTTCCAGATGTGGGTGCACTCAATCTGCGAGCGCACCAACACGATCGGGACCATCAGGCTGTACCGGGAGCAGGGAAGCAGCACCGACGCCGGTTCGTATTTCAACGCCGGCGACGTTTTGCTGCAGACCGTCACGGTGACGACGCCGTTCCAGACCAACGACTCGGTCCTGATCTCGGGTCTGACCGAGGTGATCCCGGGAGATACGACTCGCTGGTATCACCTGGTCGTCGACATGAACACGGCTGGTATCGGCAATAACACGACCTATGACGGCACCGGTGTCATGGTCAACATTCGCCCCGAGCGTATCGCTCTGGGCGGCACGGCGAACCCGGGCAACGGCAACCTGGTGTGGGGCCCGAACCCGGGCGACACGCTGCGTTTGGCCTGCGTGCCGACCTCGCCGGCGAACAACGCCTATTCGATCATCATCGACAACCAGGCCCCGTCCTGCGCCGATCTGTCGCTGTTGAACATCTTCAACCTCTGCGACTCGGTGGGCGGCACCAATTGCGACGGCGCCGATCTGGTTCTCAGTCTCGGCGACTCGCTGTTGATCGACCTCACGCTCGACATCAACAACATCGCGATGGACACCTGCGTGGCCGGATGGCCGAAGATCTTTGTGCGGGAGTTCACCAGCAACGCGTCGGCGGTGGCGATGGGCCGTTACAAGGGGTGGTCGAATTACGACCATTTCTGCTACGTGGCCGAGTTCGACTCGACCAACGGCGATGGCCCGTATGACCTCATGAACATCCCGACGACGACCGTCAACAACCCGGTCGACGTGAACGCGAACTTCTACTACCTCGTGGCGGAACTGAAGGACGCCCAGAACAACATCGGGCGCTGCTCGCTTCTGGTTCCCTACAAGATCGACACCGACAAGCCGGTGGTCGCGGGCCGTCCGAGCTCGTTTACGCTGCACTACGACGCCAACGGCAACGGCATCGTGAACCCGGGCGACACAATCCGGTTCTTCATCGACATGACCAACGAGCCGTTCGGTGAGATCTGCACGGTGTATTCGACGCTCTACGGCTGGTACGGTTCGCCGTACGCGTTCAGCATGGTGGACGACGCGGGCGACCGCCGCTTCGAGTTCAAGCACGAAGTGGCCGAGGGCATCCTCGACGCCGCCGCCGGCACGCAGAGCGTGTGGCTGCACGTGTTCGACAACGGCTGCAACCAGGATTCGATCCAGGTGACGCTGCCCAACGCGGTCGACAACCAGCCGCTGAACACCGCGGCCTGGCTGCGCGAATTCCTGCGGTTGTCGGACACCGACCAGAACGGCTGCCTGAAGATTGGTGAGAGCGTCCGCATTCGGGTGGAAAACGCCACGGATGCCGACCTCGATTCGATCTATGCCAACGTGCTCCAGGCCGGTTTGGGCGACCTGAACAACGTGTTCTATTCCATGTACCCGCTGTCCGATCTGGGAAGCGGCGTGTGGCAGTTGGACTGGATCCTCGGCGACCAGCCGCAGGATTCGGCCATCGACTACGCCGCCAACGACCCGGCCGCGGTTGTCTATCTCTATGCGAAAGACGACGCGGGCAATTGGGACACGGTGGCGACAAGCTTCCTCGAGCAGGCCAACGCCGGCTACAACATCGACACGGAGTACCCGCTGCCGGTGGAGAATCTGTCGTGCCGGAGTCTCGCGGATGGCATCATCGAGCTGGATTGGGACTATACCGATCCGGCCGCCGATGTTGATTTCTATCGCATATACTGGGACAACGGCACCGGCACCATCAGCTACACCACGCCTCTGGCGGAGGTGAGCGGTGGCGTGGCCCCGCCGTGGTCGACCGATGGTACGGTGGTTCTGGTGGACGGCACGATCTACCGGTTCGAGGTGTGGACCGTGGACGATTGCGGCAACGTCGAGCAGGAGCACCCGACCCCGGTGGCGTGCGTGGCGGATGCGACCCCGCCGACCATGTGCGTGTTCCAGCCGGAACCGGGCGGATTGTACTGCGATGACTTTGAAATCTACACCTGCCCGCTGACCCCCGCGTCCAACGACGTCGTGGGCGTGACCGTGTACATTCGTCTGCAAAACGACGGCACCGGCAACCCCGGTCCGTGGACGGCGTGGACGGGTGCCGGACAGAACGATGCGGAAGTGTGCTTCACGCTGGGACTGGGCGGGTTTGACGGCCTGGTTGGCCCCGACACGTCGAAGGTCATCGAAGTGGCGGTGGTGGGCACCGACGAGGCCGGCAACACCGGCACGCCGGATGAAGCGTGGGCGGCCTGCGATGAGTTCTGGTTCACCTGGTCGACGCACGAGCTCGACGGTGAGATCCTGACGATCAATGGCGCCGAGCCGCTGTATCAGGCCTACTGCAATGAAGTGGGCTTCCCGATCTGGGGTGCGACCAACGAAGTCTGCTTCCACGTTGAAGGCGGCATCCCGCCATACAAGGTTCGCGCCTGGGCCGATGACGACGAAGATGTCGAGCCCTGGAACGACCACTTCTTCTATACCGAAGAAGGCACCGAAGACATGTGCATCAACCTGGATGCGACCAATTGGGACAAGGGTCTGGGCCGCCTCCGGGTTCGCTGGACCGACGCCTGCGGCGCCGAGACGGAAGAGGAAGTCTGGCTGTGCGTGCCGGATTCGGTCGCGCCCTGCGCGCGGATCACGAACCCGGTCGACGGCAAGTGCATCCGCCGCTCGCGCTCGATGCTCGATCCGGTCGAGGACATCTGTGTCACGATCGATCCTTTGGAAAACTGCATCGATCCGGACGATGTCCTGAAGGTTGACTTCCAGTGGTCCGAGTTCTGCTGCCCCGAAGGCCAGATTTTGGGCTACGAGTACTTCCTGCGTGAATCGACCTATGTTGAGGGCGGCACGAGCGCGGATTCCTGCGACACGACCTACTTCAACGAGCTCGATGGCGATCCGCCGTCACTCTGGGGCGTGATCAAGCGCATTCACTGCTACTTCTCCGAGCAGGGTGAGGAAATCACCGTGTTCATCCCGGACAGCGCGGCGATCGTGTGCGAAGACAGCACCACGTGGCATACTTTCGCGATCGTTCCGGGCCCGCGGCAGGAGAACTTCAGCGCCGGCGTTCAGGAGTCGGGCGAAGTGTTCTGCACCGACTGGTGGAACACCGAGGATCTCGCGTGGATCACCGAGTCGGGCACCAACATCTTCCTGCGCGCGATTGTGTACGATGACCAGGGCAACTTCTACACGACCGAGTGCGTGCAGGTGTGCGTGGACATCGACACCCCGCCGTTGTGCATCTGGAGCCCGGACATCTGCGTCGGCTCCGACGGCGTGGAGAAGATCTCCGGCAGCATCACGATTGTGGCCGACCTCGATCTGGCGGTCGACAACATCGATGACATTGAAGACGTGACGTTGTGGTACAAGCGCTCCATGGATCCCGACCGTGAAGAGTTCTGGAATTCGCTCGGTTCCGGTTTCTTCGGCAACGGCGAGTTCGCCGGCTACGGCACCCGGAACTCGGTCTGGCGCTGGGACAACATCGACACCGAGAACGATCTCGAAGGCGGTGTGGAGCAGGAGTTCGTTGACTTCCGTGTGATCGCCCAGACCCTCTGGGGTACCTACTCGTACGATCTGGACGGCAACGGCGACTTCGACGCCAACACCTTCGATTCGTCCGCTTGCGACATGGCGACGTGGTTTGTGGACAACACCGCGCCGTCGATCGCGATGGACACGCTCTGGACGCTGGTGGACGGCGAAGAGGTGGTTCAGCCGAACGTTTCCTGCCGCCTCTCCGATCCGCGCGGCTGGGCCTGGATTCAGTACGGCCAGACCTTCACCATTCAGCCGTCGATCTATCCGTTCGCGGATATGAGCGACGTGAAGAAGGTGACGTGGACGGTGTACGATGATGAGTGCGCCGAGTGCGGTTGCGAGGGATCGAACAGCTTCTTCAGCGGCGACGACGAAGAGGGCTGCTCGAAAGTCGTGGCCATTCGTCAGGACGCCGAAGCGCTGAACCCGGTGACCATCGACCTCTCCGTGGTGCCGTTCGTGCAGGTTGAGAACGGCGCGCAAACGGTCGTGCTGACCGTCGAGGTCGAGGACTACTGCGGCAACACCTTCACGGATTGCATCACGCTCTACATTCTCGATGTCGAGCCGACCCACGCCATCATCCTTGATCCGATGGACTCGGAAGTCTTCTGTCAGGATCATGATGACGAGACCGGCGGCGGCATCGAAGTGACCGCGTTCTCGCTCAACAGCGACGAGATCGAAAAGGCGGTGTTCTACTACCGCGCCGCCGGTTCCGAGACTTGGATTCCGTTCGACTCGACCAACGTCGGCGGGAACAACTACGCGAGCGTGATCTGGTATCCGCACGCGCTGGGTCTGACGGACGGCGCTTACGAGCTGAACGTGGTGGCGGTGGATTACTCGCTCAACCGGCAGGCGTGGGAGGATACGTACCCGATCACCGTGTACTTCTCCTGCGGTTTGCCGACGGTTGAGCTCACCGTTCCGGAGCCGTTCGACGTCAGCCTGGGCAACTTCCTGGGTTGCGATCTCGAGCTGACGGCGGTGGCGACCTCGCCCGACCCGAACAACCCGGTCGTTGAGGTCTGCTTCTACTATCAGTACGTGACCAGCGACAACGTCTACACGATCGGGTGCGATTACCACTCGACGGGCAGCACCTACAATTACCACTGGGATCCCAAGGATGATTTGAACGACGGATCCTATTACATCTGGGCCCAGGCCTGGACCAAGGGCGGCACCACGGCCATGTCCGAAAAGGTCTGGGTGAAGATGGATTACACCTCCCCGTGGACCGAGGTCATCGAGGTCAACGGTGACGGTTCCGACGGCGGCAGCGGCGATCCGACGCGGATCGTGTCCGGTTCGGACGTGGACATCTACGCGTTCGCGCGGGATAACCAGTCCGAAAACGGCTACGGCGAGGCGGACAACTGCGGCATCGACAGCATGTACGTGTACATCTATGACGACGAGGACGTGGTCGTCTTCGGCGAGTTGATGGCGGTTGATCCGAACATCGACAGCCTGTACATGGTCACCTGGCCGACCGCCGGTCTGCCGAACGGCACCTACTACATCTACTCGAAGGCGACCGACTGCGCCTGCAATTACTCCTGGTCGAACAGCTGGTACGTCGAGATCGTCAATCCGCTCATCACCGGCACGATCGCGGTCGACGAAGCGGTGTTCTATTGCGACTACTTCAACGTGGTCGACGACTCGATCAACATCAACCTGACGCCGGAAGAGAACGCCGACATTTCCTCGGTGGTGATCTGGATGTCCCCGGCGGGCAGTTCCGATGTGTACGACCAGTACTTCCGTCCGTCGCCGAACAACGGCACGCTGACCTATGTTTCGCAGAACGGCCGCTGGGAGCCGATCGTGAATTTCGGCACCGCGGGCCTGAGCGAGGGCCTCTACCGCGTGCGCGCGGTGGTCACCTCCTCCAGCGGTCAGAAGTCTGAGGACTTTGACGGAGACGGCCTGTTTGACGACTTCACGTTCGATCCGGCGACCTACCCGAACCACATGTGGTTGCGGATCGACCGCTCCGTGACGCCGTTCGAAGTGGCGCTCAATCCGGGCATGACCATCAAGTCGGGCCGCGACCTGACCGTGACGGTGACGCCGGAAGAAGAGTGCGACATCGAGACGGTCTGCTACGGCGTGGTCGCCGAAAACGGCGTCTACGGCGAGCACGGCTGCGACGGGCTGACTTACGTCTTTGATCCGGTCGATTCGGGTCTGGTGAGTCTGCTCAACGGCATCTGGTCCGGTTCGCTGCGCACCACGGTCTGGGATCCGCTCGGCAACTCGGGTTACGAGGACACCGACCTGTGGATTCTGGACATGGATTCGAACCAGGTCCGCATCACCTGGCCGCTGCACGGCGACTATGTGAGCGGCGTGGGCGACACCCTGGTGGCCGTGACCGCGCGCAAGCTGTCCAAGGCGGTGGCTCCGGCCGGTATCGACTCGGTCCGCTTCTTCTATGCGGCGACCGCGACCGGCGCGGGCACCTACTTCGGCAAGGCGACGCCGAGCGGTGACGAGTTCAATGTCAACTGGAACATCAAGAACGTTTCGGAAGGCGACAAGTACATCTGGGGCGAGGCCTATCGCGGCTCGACCAAGATCGACAACGCGCCGAAGAAGGTCTGGATTATCATCACCAAGACCCCGACCAACATCGTGCTCAAGACGCCGGTGCCGAATTACACCCGCACCGTGGGTCCGGATGTGCTGACGTTTGTCGGCGGTCGTGTGGATCTGTGCCTGGATAAGGACTCGCTGTCGTCGGTGGTGTCGGGTGTTGGAATCGATTCGGTGGTCTGGTGCTACCGTCTCGGCGAGACCCCGGGCGCCCCGAACGCGCCGGATCCGAACCTCGGCTGGACCTACATTGGATCCGACCGTTACGGTTCGCTGTGCACCGACTGGTTCACGCAGGGTCTGCCGGACGAGCAGTACTGCTACGACGGGCGCTATGCGCTGGCCGCGTGGGTGTATGACAAGGCCGGCAACGTGAACCACTCGAACATCGTGCACGTGATGGTGGACAACACCGATCCGTACACCGAGATCGTGGACATCGACGGCGACGAAACGTTCGGCGACTGCCACGAGATCGTGCTGACCGGCAACGACACGCAGGTGAAGTTCACCGCGGTCGCGATTGACGACCGGTCGTGCGCGGGCGACGAGCGGCAGTACAACTCGGGCGCCAAGTACCTCCAGTTCTTCGTGGGCAACTGCGAAGGTCTGGGCGGCGGCTGTGTCGACATCGTCTGGGTGGTGGACGCCTCCGGCTCGATGGGCGATGATCAGGAGCAGATCGCTGCGCAAGCCGCGAACCTGTTCGTCGGCCTCGGCGGGGTGGACTTCCGGATGGGCGTCATGGCCTACACGGACATCTCCAACCCGATCGCCCTGGATGGCTCCTACAAGCAGGGCGGCGCGGGAACCGGTGAGTTCACGACCGACCTGGCGACGTTCCAGACCATGATCACCTCGGTTGGCGACCAGGGCTCCGGCACCGAAAACGGCCTGACCGGCATGCAGGACGCGCTTGCGTGGTATCCGTTCCGCGGCGAGTGCAGCAAGGTCCTGATTCTGGTCACCGACGAGGATGCGGATGACATTTCGAACTTCGCCTCCATCGTTCCGGGCCTGATCGGTTCCGACGCTCAGATCAACACGGTCATCAACTTTGGTGACAGCACCGGCTACTCCATCATTGCCCCGACCACCGGCGGCGCGCAGCTCGACATTACATCGTCGTGGGGCGCCAACCTCGCGGCCCTGGCTTCGCAGATTTCCGGCGGCCTCGGCTCCGGCGGCGACGTGGGCATCATCTGGGGCAAGCAGGTCACGCTGAACGACGGTGACGACGATGCCTTCGCGTACTGGGATCCGACGGGTCTCCCGACGGGCACCTATTGCGCGTGGACGGTTGTGACCGATCAGATCGGCAACACCTATACCTCGAACTTCCGTCAGGTTTGCATCGAAGACCGGACCCCGCCGGTGGGCTACATCGCGGGCTTCGGGGTGTGGACCGACGAGCACATGAACCGCGGCTACCGGATCTATGGCCAGTCGTGGGATACCGACATCGATCACGTCCAATTCCAGTACCGTGTGGCCGGCTCCACGTCGGAAACCGACTGGACGGGCATCGGCGTGGCGGGCCGTGTCAACTCCGACTCGCTCTGCTGGGTGACCCAGTGGAACCCGTGCCTGCTCACCGGCCAGTACGATCTGCGGATGGTGCCGACCGACAAGGCGGGCAACGAGGACTTCGCGATCCAGCCCATTGTCCGTGTCCAGATCACGAACACGACGGTCCAGGGCAAGTGCGTCTCCTCGGTTCAGCCGGTGACCGCCAACCTGGCCGCGGCGACGATCGGGTTCCAGGACGAGCGCTTCAACAACCTCGGCCTGGTTGATGTCACGACCACCGACGAAGCGCACAACTCGATGCTCGCGGTTTACTCGGATCTGCTGGGCGGCCTGCAGGTAGAAAAGGTCGCTCTGAACGAAGTCACTTGGGGAGATGGAACTGAACTCCAGGGCAACTTCGACGATTCGCAGATCTTCAACGGCGGCGAAGGCAACTTCTGGCTGGCCTACAACATCGGCCTGAAGACCTACCTGCGCAACGCGACCATGCATGTCTACCGTGTGCCGGGCAACACGCACTTCCGCGTGACGGATGCGAACCTCGGCGCGACGGTTGACTTCGAGGCCGAGGCGCTGCCTGCCGAGAACGGCCTGGTCATGTTCCCGGCCCGGTTGCCGCGGGTGGCTCTCATGCAGCCGCACATCCAGGTCTGGACTCCGGATGGCAACGCGACCGCGCTGCGCCTGACCTCGCCGCTCGAGTACGGGTTCAACGAAGGGACGTACGCGGAGATCGAAATCTCCTACACGTCCGAGCTGCCGAGCGACCAGTTGACGGTGGCCTGGTGGGATGAGGATCACTGGAACACGACCGACGGTCTGTTCGCCGGTCCGGCGATCGAAAACGGCAAGGCGAAGTTCTTCACGAACAACCTGCACGGCATTTACGCGGTGGTTTCTGCGGGCCGCGAGTGCACGTCGGGCGCCCTGACCGTGAGCGTCGACCAGTTCTCCCCGTCGTACAACGGCTACGTCGGCAACTGGCCGGTGATCTACGGTACGGTCAAGTCGAACATCGAAGGCCAGAACGGCAACGGTGACATCGACTGGTACTCGATCTCGGTCCTCCTGGACGGCGTGACCATCCATTCGAACGGACAGAGCGCGCGTGGATGGGATGTCGACTGGGACAACATCTCGGGTCAGTTGTTCACCCGGTTCGTCGCCTACGGTTACTACGATTCGGAAGACGACGAGTACTACTACGGGTACTACGACGACGAGGGCAACTTCTACGAGGACACCGAGGTGCTGCCGCTGACTTCCGGCGATCACACGATCTCGGTGCAGGCGTTCACGAAGGCCGGCTACTGCAACTCCGATGAGTTCACCTTCTCGGTGGATGTCAGCGAGCCGGATGTGTACGTCGTCGAAGGGTATGTCTGCCCGAACCCGTGCTTCTGGTTTAAGGTCAACGACCAGGGTTCCGGTGTGAACTGGGATTCGGTCTACGCGGATGTGTACGACATGACGATCTCGGCCCCGCACGAACTGTCGCCCGAACGGCTGCTCCATACCGAGACGCCGGACGCGTGGGAGCGTGACGGGGATTCGGTGTTCTTCTGCCTGACCAAGGCGATCAGCGAAGGTCACCGTCTGCGGCTCGTGATTTACAACGGCAAGCGCTCGCTTCTGTACAACGAGGAATGCGGCTGCGTGCGGTATGTGTACAATTACGACAGCGACGGTGTGCCGGATATGGTCGGCAACCACACCGAGATCGTGGAAGAGAACTACGTTGTCAGTTCGACGGCCTGCCACGGCGGCACGGACGCGGGCAAGGATCCTGAGGTCGCGGAGGGCAATCCCTTCGATCCGTACAAGGGCGAGTCGGTCACGATCAATCTGAACGGCTTCGCGACGGGCGGCGGAAGTGTCAGCGCCATCGTCTATGACCTGACCGGTGAGAAGGTTCGGTCGCTCGGCGTCGATGTCGGGACCGGTCTGGTCCAGTGGGATGGAACGAACGAGGACGGAGACATCGTTGCTCAGGCGGTCTATCTCCTCCACGTCCAGCGGACCGGCGGCGCGGCCTCCGGACCGAGATCCAAGGCCCTCAAGATCGTGTTGCAGAGAGCCGAATAAGAACCACGAGACGAATGGTCCTCTCCCGCCGACTGCGGCGGGAGAGGGCTGACAACCGATAACGAGGACAGAAACAAAGTCCATAGGTTACCAAGGAGAGACAGACCAATGAACCACAGATGCTGCAAACGGTGGGCGGTGGTCCTCGGCACGGTGATGGTTCTCGTGGTGAGTTTGACCACCGTGTCAATGGCCGAGACGCCGTTCGCCACACCGTGGCTTCGCACGGGTGTTGGGGCGCGTGCGGCCGGAATGGGCAACGCCTTCGTGGCGGTTGCCGGGGACGCCACAGCCGGATTCTTCAATCCGGCGGGTCTGACCCGGATCAACTGCTGGGGATTCGCCAGCATGCTGTCGGCCGACATGTCGTTCGACCGCAGTTTCAACTACCTCGCATTGGCCGGTAATTTCAAATGGGGCGCGGTCGCGGGCTCCTGGCTGAATGCCGGTATCGACGGAGTTCGGGATGGCGTCGCCGATCCGGACCCGCGTCTGAAGGACAGTTACAAGGACAATTACTTCCTGTTGTCCTACGCGAACAAGGCGTCCGCATTCCGCTGGGGCGCGAGCCTGGTGATCGCCAACAACGCGGTCTCCGATGCCACCGGTGTCGGTGCGGACGTGGGCATGCAGTGGGATTTCCACGAGGAAGCGCGCTTCGGCCTGGCTGCTCAATCCCTCGGCCTGAAAGTCGACGGCGAAACATCACCCTACAACCTCCGCCTCGGCCTTGCGCTCATGCCGGATGTCATGGAGGGGTTCACGTTCCCGGTCGAAATCCAGAAGACCCAGAACGTGGATGACATCAAGTTCCGCATCGGCGGTGAGTACATGCACCGTTTCGACAACAGCGACTACGGCACCGCGCTGCGCGCGGGGGTCGATGACGGCGCGTTCTCGATCGGCGCGGGACTCTTCTTCAAGCAATTCGGTCTTGATTACGCCTACGTGACGGAAAAGGTGGATTTCCTCGAAGAGAACCACCGCTTCTCACTCGTCGGCAACTTCTAGTCCATCCTTCCTGGATGACGCGGCCGCCCCGGAGGATTTTGATCCGGGGCGGTTCTTTCTTTTGTGCCGGGCGGGCTTGATGGGATTGCCTCCCGGGGCTTACTTCCATAACCGTGAGCCAGTCAGACTCCGCATCCCATGCCGCGCGGACTCATATCCGGGCGATCATCGATGACGCCCTGCGGGCCGTGGACCCGCGCGAGGCGGTCTGCCGCCATGTCGAGATCGAGGGAGACCGGATCGTGGTGGCCGGGGTGCCTCATGGGCTCCTGCCGGATGCTCGCATCTTCGTCCTTGGGGCAGGCAAAGGCTCGGCGGCCATGGCCGAGGGGCTGGAGGAGATCCTCGGCGAGCAAATCACGGGTGGGCACGTGACCGTGAAGGACGGCCACGGCCGGCCGTTGAAGCGCATCTCCATCGGCGAGGCCTCGCACCCTATGCCGGATGCCCGGGGAGTCGATGAGGCGGAGAAGGCACTCCTCGTGGCGGACAGCCTGCGGGAAGGGGACATAGCCTTCTGCCTGATTTCGGGCGGTGGGTCGGCCCTCTGGCCCGCACCGGTGGCGGGGGTGAGCCTGGCGGACAAACAGGCGATGACCCAGGCACTGTTGTCCTGCGGGGCCTCCATTGATGAAATCAACGCGGTGCGTAAGCACCTGTCCCGGATCAAGGGGGGACACCTGGCACAGACCGCCTGCCCGGCAACCCTCATCGGGCTTGTGATATCGGATGTCCCCGGGGACCGTTTGGATGTCATTGCCTCCGGTCCGACCTGCCCGGACGAAAGCACGTATTCCGACGCGCTCGGTGTGATCCAGAAGTACCGACTTGGGGGCAGGGTTCCAAAAGCCGTTCTGCGCCATCTGCAGGCGGGGCAGGACGGGGTCCATGCCGAAACACCAAAACCGGGGGATGAGGCCTTCCAGGCGGTCCAGAACGTCGTGGTGGCCAATAATCGCATGGCCCTCGGTGCCGCGGCGGGCTCGGCGAGGGACCTTGGCTACAAGGTCAGAATCGTGAGTGGCAACCAAGTCGGGGACGCCGTGGCATTGGCCGGCGAAATCGCCGCCGAGATCGGGCGCTGGCGCCAGGCGGACGACCCATCGCCCACCTGTCTGCTTTGGGGTGGCGAGACGACCATGGTACTGCCCACCGACCACGGGGAGGGCGGGCGCAACCAACATCTGGCGCTGTGCGTGGCATCTCAGGTGGCCGGCGATCCATCCGTGACGTTCGTTTCCGTGGGAACGGACGGAACTGACGGCCCGACCGATGCCGCCGGGGGTATCATCGATGGGGGAACCGCCGGGCGGGTTCGGGCGGCGGGTCTCGACGTGAGCCAGGAGCTGCGGGCCTGCAATTCGCACCGGGCGCTCCTGGCGGCCGGTGATCTCCTGATCACGGGGCCGACCATGACGAACGTCATGGATCTGCAAATCCTCCTTCTGGAAGCGCCGCCGGGGTGAGGTCCGTTTGGATGGGGTCGCCGGGGGTGGTATATTGCGACCTTGATGGGAGGAGTCGCCATGCCGATCGCTGTAGACAGCCGCACGCAAACCCGCCGCCCCGATGCCCTGGCCCTCCGCCGGGAGTTGATCGGGGTGGATGCCCTGGTGCCCGTGCGCGGGGATCGGCGGGTGGCGTACGTGAACTTCGACAATGCCGCCTCGACGCCGACCTTCCGTCCGATTGCCCAGAAGGTGGATGAGTTTCTCAATTGGTACTCCAACGTGCACCGGGGGACCGGCTTTAAGTCGCAGTTGTCCTCCTGGGCGTTTGAACAGGCGCGCGACCGGATTGCGGAGTTCGTCCATGCCGACCTGGGCCGTCACATTGTGCTCTTCACCAAGAATTCGACCGAGGCCATCAACAAGCTCGCGCACCGCATGGATTTCTCCGAGCGGCCGGTGGTCCTGACCTCGCTCATGGAGCACCACTCGAACGAACTGCCCTGGCGCAAGGTCGCCAAGGTCGAGCACATCGCCATCGAGGAGGACGGGCGTCTTTCGCTGGAGGATTTCCGCGCGAAACTGAAACGCTGGGGCCCGCAAGTGCGGCTGGTGGCGATTACCGGGGCATCGAATGTCACGGGCTACATCAACGACATTGCCCAGATCGCGCGAGAGGCGCATGCGGCCGGCGCGGAGGTGCTGGTCGATGCGGCGCAACTTGCCCCGCACCGCCCGATCGACATGCGTCCGATGTCCGACCCGGGGCACATCGACTACCTCGTGTTTTCGGCGCACAAGATGTACGCCCCGTACGGCGTCGGCATCCTCGTTGCGCGCCGGGAGACCTTCGAACACGGCGACCCCGACACGGTCGGCGGCGGCACGGTCGATATTGTAAACCTCGAGGAAGCGTACTGGACCGACCTGCCGGACAAGGAAGAAGCGGGAACGCCCGATATCATCGGCGTTGTGGCGCTGGCCAAGGCCATTGAACTCTTGCAGGAGGTTGGCTGGGAGGAGATCATCCGTCATGAGGCCGAATTGACCGCGTATGCGCTCGGGCGCCTGTCGGGCATCCCCAAGGTGCGTGTCTATGGCGATCTCGACCCGGGGCGGGCGGACTCCCGTCTTGGCGTGATTTCCTTCTCGGTGGATGGCGTCCCGCACAGCCTGGTGGCGGCTGTCCTCAACTACGAGTACGGCATCGGGGTGCGCTCGGGCTGTTTTTGCGCCCACACCTATGTGAAGTGCCTCTTGAATGTGCCCGATGACGAGGCCCGGCAGATGGAGCAGGAGATCCTCTCTCGCGACCGATCGCGGCTCCCCGGGACCGTGCGGATGAGTTTCGGCCTGTACAACACCTCCGAGGAGGTGGACCGCTTCATCGACGGCATCCAGAACATCGCCGCCGGCAATTATGCCGGCGATTACGTTTTGGACAAAGAGCGCGGCGAGTACACGCCGCGCGGATACGCCCCCGATTTTGAGTCGTATTTCCGGCTTTGAACACCCCGGCTTCCAATGCCCCGGAGCGTGTGCCGCCCGCCGCGCCCCCGAATTCCGTGCCGCATGCTTTCACGGTTGATGTTGAGGGGATGGCCGAGTCGCACGCGGAAAGCGTGACGGTGGCCCCCGCGCTCCTTGCTGCGGACCTGAACGATCGTGAGGTGGAGGCAAATCTCGGACCGGCGCTGGACTTGCTGTCCGCAACGGGCCGCCGCGCGACTTTCTTCTTCCTCGGACGGATTGCCCGGAGCGCGCCGCGCCTGGTGCGCCGTGTGGCCGAGGCGGGACATGAGATCGCCTGCCATTCCCTGCTTCACCGGCGGATCACGGGCCAGACGCGCGATGAGTTTCGCCGCGATTTGCGGGAGGCCAAGTCCGCGCTGGAAGATGCCGGAAGTCAGCCGGTGATCGGATTTCGGGCCCCCGACTTTTCGATCGGCGAGGCGAACCGGTGGGCGCTCGATGAACTTTGGGAAGCGGGGTTTCGCTACGATTCCAGCATCGTGCCGACGTCGATTCATGATGTCTACGGGATGAAGGGCATTCCGGAGTCGATCTTCCGCTGGCACAACGGGCTGGTCGAATTCCCGCTGCCGGTAGTCCATCTGTTCGGCTCGGCTTTGCCCATCGGGGGCGGCGGGTACTTTCGTCTTTATCCGCTGGCGGTCACACGGGTGTTCTTCGAGCGTTGCGGCCGCTCGCGCCGTCCCTGCGTTTTCTACATTCATCCGTATGAGATCGGGCCCTCGGCGCCGCGGCTTACGGGGCTGTCGATGGCGCGGCGGTTCCGGCATTATGTGCGCCTGCACCGGGGGCAGGAACGGCTGGCGTCGCTTTTGCGCACGGTGCCCTTCGATACCATGGCCAACGTCCTTCGCGCCGCCGGGTTCGCGGAGGATTTGGCCTGAGAGGACAGTACGAGTGATCGCTGGTTCGCCCACGTCCCCCGCGCAGGTCCGCGCCTACTTCGAGCGCAGCGCCGAGGATTTCGATCAACTCTACAGCGAACAGCGGCAAAGTGCGCTCATGCGGTGGGTGAATCGCCGCTTCCGCAGCGACATCGCCGAGCGTTTCCTCTGCACTGTGGACTGCGCGGCGGACATTCAGGCGAAAAGCGTGCTGGATGTCGGCTGCGGATCGGGGCGCTACCTGGCGGCGTTGGCGGAAATGGGGATCGGCCGATTGGTCGGGATCGATCTGTCGGTCGCGATGCTGCACCTCGCCCGGACCATGACGCATCCCTTTGCTGAGTCAAAGATTGACCTGGTCCTCGCCGATTTCGACAATTGGGAGACCGACGAGACGTTTGATTTGGTCGTGGCGATGGGGTTGTTCGACTACATCGCCGATCCGCTGCGCACCTTAAAGAAGATGCGCGCGCATGCCGGCATCTGCGTGGTCGCATCGTTTCCCAGCCGGCACTGGTTTCGCACCCCGCTGCGGAAGGTCCGCTACCGGATTAAGGAGTGTCCGGTCTATTTCTATGACGAGCCATCGATCCGGGCCTTGTCGGAGCAGGCCGGATTCGGCCGTGCCGAGATTCGGAAGCTGCCGGGCGCGGGGATGGACTATGTCGCGCACCTTTACACCGGAACGACGACCTCAGTCCCCCGGGCCTGATTCCCGCTTTTCCCCATTGACGAACACGAATCGATTGCCATCGGGGTCGGAGTAGACCAGCCGGTAGCCATTGGCCGGCGGTGTTTCTGGCGTCCCGGAGAGCCCGAACCGCCGCCACAATTCGCGGTCCAGAACAAGCGCGGCGCAACCGGCGGAGTCCGCGTACGCGGTCAGGGTTTGCAGTGTGTAGGGCTTTTGGCCCCAATCGTGGATGCGCCATTCCGCCAGGCGCAGACCGGCGATCTGACGATCGGGCAATTCATCGAGGACAAGATCCAGCGGGCCGAGAATGCGGGCGCCCTCCGGTACCACGGCGAGTGCGCGCGTGTTCTCGCCGATCCAATCCTGCTTGTCGGAGAGGGCATTGACCGAGTCCGCGACCAGCGAGTGAACCACGAATGCCGCGATCACGATTCCGCAGGCGGACCGAAAGAGGGCGGGGGTTGACCGCCATGTGACCGGCAGGCGGCCGATCCAGTGCCCGACCTCAATGGCCCAGAAGGGGAAAAGCAGAATCGCGTAGGGGGTCGTCTTGGCGGGCGCGAGCGCTCCGAGCGCGACCATCGACGCGAATGTCAGGACATGGAAGTCGCGACGGCGCCAGCCCTCGCTGCGCACATTCGCGATGAGCGCGGTGATGAAAAGCACGGTCGAAAAGATGATCTCGGGGCTTCGGAAAAGGCGCTTGTGCTCCTCCACCAGCTTCAACAAGGTGCCGGCAACCGTGCGCTCGTTTTCCCCGAAGGTCGGATCGAAGTTGTACTGAAGCCAGAACAGGTCGAATCGCCCGATGATCTCGAAGAAGAATGGCGACACGGCGATTGCCGCCGCAGCCCCATACGCCAGCGTGCCCTTCCACCTGCGCCGCAAGAGCAGCACGGTTGCTCCCGCAATGACATACACGACGCCGTTGAGATGCATGAGCACGGATGTGCCGGCGGCGAAGCCGGCAAGAACGTAGAGTGCCATCCGGTCGTCCCGGACACCGCGTTCCAGCGCGAAGTACAATGCCAGCCCCGTGACCGCCTGCATCATCTCCGGACGGTAGAACTTGGCGAATTTGAAGGTGAGCGGGGCGAGCAGAACGAACGTCATGGCCGCAAGGACGGTCAGGGTCCGGGTGCCGGAATCCTGGCCGCGCACGAACCGCCAAGGCAAGAGCGCCAGGGCAAGGGTCGAAAGCAGAGAAAGCGCCCGCAAAGGCCAGATCCCGTAACCAAAGAGCGAGACCATCCCGGCGCCCAGCCAGATGAAGAGTTTGTGGTAGAGCAGAACGCGGGTCTCGTATTCCAGAAGGCCGCGAAACAACTCGGTGTGGACATAGCCATCCTGCGACTGGAACCAGGCGAACTCGGCGAAGGCGGCCTCATCGCCGTGGATTCGCTGGCCCGGGAGGCTGGCGATCAGAAGCAGGACACCGAGACCCAGAAGGATGAGCAGGACACGTCGGATAGCGCGGTCGGTCATTCCGGGGGCTCCCTGAGGGGCAGGAATGATCGGGCGGTACGTTCCCTGAAACAAGATGGGATTGAATGGCCGGTGGTGTTCCCTTGATTACGGGGTTCGCCGTATATTGGGTTATGACCATCACAACGGATCAATTCCGCCGCTGGTCGCGCCAGGTGCGGCTGCCGCAATTCGGCGTGGAGGGGCAGGAGAAGCTCGCCAATGCCCGTGTCGCGATTGTCGGCGTCGGTGGTCTGGGCTGCCCGGCCGCGCTGTACCTCGCGGCGGCGGGAGTGGGAACACTGGGTCTGATCGACGATGATGTGGTCGATCCTTCCAACATCCAGCGGCAGGTCCTTTTCGATGAAAACGACCTTGGTCAGGGCAAGGTGGCCACGGCATCGGAGCGGCTCGCACCGCTCAACAAGCAACTAACGATCATCGAGCACCCGGTGCGTTTGACCGCGGCAAACGCCCGCGCCCTGTTGGCCGACTATGACATCGTGATCGATGGCAACGACAACTTCCCCACCCGCTACGCCGTGAACGATGCCTGCGTACTTCTGGGCAAGCCGAATGTCTACGGGAGTGTTCTGCAGTTCGAGGGGCGCGCTTCGCTGTTTGTCCCGGGGGAGGGGCCCTGCTACCGCTGCCTTTACGCCGAGCCGCCGCCGGAAGGGGTTGTGCCGAATTGCGCGGAGGCCGGTGTGCTGGGAGTCCTGCCCGGTGTGATAGGCAGCATTCAGGCGGCGGAGGCGATTAAGTGGATCTGCGGGATCGGCGAAACACTGGCCGGGCGTTTACTGGTCCTGGACATGCTCGCCATGTCGTTCGAAGAGTTTCAGATCGAACGTGATCCGGAGTGCGCGCTCTGCGGCGATCATCCCACCATCACCGAGCCGGTGGCCTACACCGAAACTTGTTCGGTGGCCGGCGGGGAGAGCTGGCCCGAAGACGATTACGATCTCGAAGACCGGATCACCCCGCGTCTGGCGCGGCGCCGTCTTGAGTCCGGCGAGAACCTGCTTCTGTTGGATGTGCGCGAGCCGATCGAGCGGCAGATGGCCTCGATTGAACCCTCGCTTTTCGTACCGATGCGGGAACTGCCGTCACGGGTGGGCGAATTAACGGAGTTCAAGGACCGCGAGATTATCGTTTACTGTCATCATGGCGTGCGCTCGGTCGTGGCGGCGTCGTGGCTGCGCCGAAATGGCTTCGAACGTGTCAAGAACCTGGAGGGCGGGATTGACCGGTGGACCACGGATGCCGATCAATCGATCCCGCGATACTGAGATGGCCGTGACCGTGAAGTTGTTTGCCGTCTACCGCGAGATGCTGGGTGAGTCGGAGTTGCGGCTCGATCATGTCGCCGGCCGCACCGTCGACGAGCTGTTCACCTATCTGTTCATCGACAAGGCGCCCGAACCGCTGCGGCGGGCGACCCTGTTTGCCATCAACGAGCGTTATGTGCGTCCCGGAACCGAGATTTCCGACGGCGACCGGGTGGCCTTCATCCCGCCGGTGTCGGGCGGCTGACGGGGAATTCATGAGTGAGGATCCGTTTATCGCGATTCGGCCCGGACCGTTCACGGTCGAGGAAATTGAGAAGACCGTGCGCGCCGCGGGCAACGGCGCGGTCTGCACATTCTCCGGCTGGGTGAGAAACGTGTCCCGCGAGCGCACGGTCGTGGCGCTCGAGTACGACGCCTATGTCCCGATGGCGGAGAATCTCATGGAGACAATCGCCCGTGAGATCATGCGGGAGTACGATATCAACGGCCTCGCGATGGTGCACCGGATCGGCCGGATGACTGTCGGCGAGCTGGTGGTCGTGGTTTCCGCCGGCGCGCCGCACCGGGATGCGGCATTTCGCGCCGCGCGCGAGGGAATCGACCGGCTCAAGAAGACGGTGCCGATTTGGAAAAAGGAATTCTTCGTCGATGGCTCGGAGTGGGCGGGCGCCACGCCGGATGAATGACGCCAGTTCACAGGAGGTTCGATCTTCAAAAGGACGCGGCTTGCCGCGTCCTGTTTCGTTTTCAGTCATGGAGCATCGGTGGGAATCGGCGGTGCGGCGGCGGGCGACGGACGCTCCCAAAGGAGCGAAGCACGGCAAGCCGTGCTTCTACGCGTCCGGGCGGGGCCGCCTTGCAGATGGTCTCCCACCCGGCCGCCTCGCAGCGCTCCATTCGGCGAAGCAGGTCCAAGTCCAGCGACCATGTCACGCCGAATGCCAATCCTCCATGTGACGGCGGTGGGTCTCCAGATAGGCGCCCGGCGCGAAGTGGTGGTCGTAGAAGTCGAGTTCGAGATGATGCGCCTGCAGGTACATGAGGTGGAAGACCGACGGCATCGTCCCGGGGAACTTGCCGAATTTGTCGAAGACATACTGCGCCATCACGGCCACGCACTCCCGGAATTCCTCGGAGTGCACTTGGGCGGCGCCGCGCACCTTCGGTGTTTCCTTCCAGGGTCCCGGCGTTTCGGCGTTGAAGGGGCCGCCCGGGCCGTACTTGCGCCGGTGCACGGACTCGACGGCGGCCCGCATGTCGGGGAAGTGCGGCGGGCAGTGCGCTTCGAATACACCCTCGCGCCCGGTGAGATTCGGCAGCGCCCAGCGTTCATCGGTGTCGAACCGGAATCCCAGCCCGGGAACATCCGGGTTGCCGCTCGCGCCGAGGGCGGTAAAGGGATCGATGCCGTCGAACATCCACCCGCCCAGCCCCATCGCCTGCAAAGTCAGCATGCCGGCGTAGCAGGCGGTCGCGATCTCGGCGGTGGCCTCGGTGATGGCGTAGCGCTCCATGAACGACAGCGGGTATGGGCTCTCGACATTGACCAGCGCCTTGAACTTCTCGAGCCCCGGGATCTTCTCGTTATGGATGTCGTCGTAGATGCAGTACCCGTTTTGCACGAGGAAACAGAGGATGCCGATCAGGTGTTGCGCGAGGTCGGCGACCGGGAAGATGAGGGTTGAGCCCGGCCGGTTCACGCACCACGTGTTGTGGCCCTCCATGAAGGGCTCCTCGGGCGGGATGTTCATGCGCCCGTCGGAGAGTTTGCGGATGCGCGCCTTGTGCGCGTCGAGCCAGACGGCCAGGTCGAGTTCGCCGTTTTCGCCTTTGGTCACCAACGCCGGCGCATCGCGCGTGGGGAAGAAATAGAGGCCGTTGTCGTCGGTGAAGAAGAGCTCGCTGACATGAAAGCCGGCGGCGGATGGGAAGGTGCGTCCGCCCGCCGACATGGAATAGTTCGACAAATGGGGGGCGTAGCGCGCATGACGGTAGATCATGTGATGCCAGCCGGTGTTCCCGCCGGTCGCGGTGAGGACCATCATCTGCTCAAGCTCGGAGAGCGGCAGGGGATCGTGCGCAGACTTGAAGGCCAGCGGACCATCCGGAAGTTCGGAGCCGACCGAGAACCGGCGCGCGCGACGTCCGGCGATGGCTTCCAAGAGCGGGAACTGCACGGCGGTTTCGAGCCCCCTTGGAATTCGGGGGAGCTTGTCGAGCAGGATCTTGGCGCGACGGGTGTTCTGGGCGCCGGCTTCGCGCAGACCCAGCCCCGTCAGGACGGCCCCGCTGGACAGCAGCAGAGTCCCCAACACCTTGCGGCGTGTCATGAGGAGCCAGCGCGACGGGGTTGACGATTCGGACATGTCTCGGACTCCTTTCCGATTGGGCACTATCTCTTGACAATTTCGACGCGCAGGTTTTCCTGGGCGGCCTCTGGGGTTGAACCGGACGCAATGGGCTTTGACTCGCCGAAACCCTTGGCCGAGAGTCGGTCCTCGTTCAGTTCGAAGTGCGAAACCAGGAATTCCCGCACGGCGACCGCCTGCCTCTGACTGCGTTCCTGGTTGGACTTGTAGTCTCCCGAATTGTCGGTGTGCACCTCGATCTGGAGGCGCAGCTTGGGATTGTCCTGAAGCAGGGCGGCGATTTCCTTGAGCACGGGTGTGGATTCGGGGCGGAGCCGGTCGTCATCGGGATCGAAGGTGATCCCGTGCGTGATCGCGCGTCCCTCGGCGGCCAGCGCCTCGGCCAGTGTTCGCGCGCGTCCCTCGGCGACGCGGATGGGACCGAACAGGATGTCTTCCCTCGAGGAATTCTGCACGTCGAACTGAATCTGCTTCCCTCGCAGGAACCCGGGGTCGGGCGTGTCGGCGATGCGGGTGTTGTTCACATACATGGTGAGCCGTTTTCCATCCCCGGCGATGCGGCAGTTCCACAGGTCGCGAATCGGTCCGCCGCGTGTCAAGTCGCTGACCGCGCCCGCGCTGTGGCCGAACTTGACGCCGCTTTCATTGGCTCGGAACTGAAAGAACGGCTTCTGGCGGAAGTTTTGCCCATCGCCGACCGGACAGAAGACCGACACCACCCCGCCGGGCAGCCAGAGGTCGAACTCGAGGGTGAAGTTCGCCGGCAGGGTGTCGGGCAGCGTGATGCGGAAGGCGGCATGACGATTGACGAGCAGGAATCGATGGTTGCTCCGCTCGGTCAGCTTCGGTGCGCCTTTCAGGATCTCGAGGCGCGGCGGGAGTTCGGTGACCGGGAGCCCCCGGTAGTCCTCATAGAAGAGAACACGGTCACCGGGGATGAACCGGTAATCGGCCCAGAAACCCTCGCCGGGGGCCTGGTCGGCGGGCCGGACGGGACGTTCCTGCGAACCCGCCTGACCTGGCCGGGTCAGCAAACCCGCGGTGAGGATGAGGGCGGCCAAGGCAATATTCCGAACAGTCATGCGATGCTCCACGATGTGCGATTGATACAGACGGTGGGGCCGTCTGGATCAATCCGAATGTAAACCGGACGGTCGCGAAGGGCAATATGACACGGATGCGAGACGGGCGGATCGGGACCTATATGCCGGGCAGCGCCTTGTCGACCTTCTCCTCCCATTCGTCGGGGAGGATGTTGGTAATCCAGGCGAAGAGGCGCATGTTGGCGCTGGCCACCATCGACTCCGACACGATCTTCTTGCCGTCATCGCCGGCGCGCAAGAGGACCGCGCTTAAGATCGCGACAATCAGCCCGGCCTTGAGCGCGCCGAACAGAAGACCCAGCGACTTTTCGACCGTGCCGAGGCTGGCCTTCTCGAGCAGTTTGCGGATCCCCTTGCCGATGTAGGTCAACGCCAGCATGATCGCGACAAACACGATCGCGGCGATCACGATGCGGCTCCAGGGCGAGGTCAGCCCGAACATGTCCTCGAGCTTCGGGTAGAGGCGCACCGTGGCGATCACGGCGGCAAAGACGCCGATGGTTTCCACGATTTCGCCGATCAGCCCGCGGCGCCAGCCGCGGATGGCGAGAAAGGCGATGAAGATGCCGAGGATGATGTCGAGTGTCATGGCGCAATCTTGGCAATGGATGTCAGGATGGCAAGAGGGGAAAGGACATGCCGGGCCGGGTGGGGTGAGGGTGGGGCGGTCTCGCCGAATACGGAGGGTTGCGTGCCCGGCATCAACCCCTCACCCTGACACTCTTAGATCACGCGGCATTGCGGACAAGGGGCTTTAGCCCCTTGTACCGGTTGAAGGCACGACAACGTGTACAAGGGGCTGAAGCCCCTTGCCCCGCGCTTAGTCCGCAAGGTGGGCTGAGCCCACCCTACGACACTCCCTCCAGCACGTAAATCGTCCACGGCGCAATCGAGGTCTCGTTTACCCATTGGTACGGCTCGTCCGGCAGGCCCAGCGGCCGGTGGACCTCCACAATTTCCAGGCCGGATTCGGCGTAGACTTCGCGGTAGGATTCATCGGTGAAGAGGATGTCCTCGACTGGGCGGCGGTCTGCGACATCGGTCATGATGATGCGGACCAGATCGCCGCTTTTGGCGCGCTTGTTTTCCGGGTAGTCCTTCGTGCTGAAGGAGGCCCACTCGTGGGTGTAGATTTCCGGCGCGGAGACGAGACTGATGATCCGCCCGTTTGGTTCAAGCAGTTTGCTCATTGAGCAAAACAGGCGAACCTTCTTGTCGGCGGTGGGGATGTTGTCGAAGGTGAAGACCGAGAGGATGAGATCGTACTGGTTGCCGGTGAGCGTGCCCAGATCATCCTCGGCGGTCTGGCGATAGTCCCCCTCCGGGTCTTTCTCCAGCGCCAGGGCCAGCATGTCGCGGGAGATGTCCACCCCCGTGACGGCAAAGCCGAGGTTCTTCAGGAATCGTGTCGAGCGTCCGGTCCCGCAGCCGAAATCGAGCGCGGTCTTCCCGGCGACATGCGCGGCGATCAGTTGCGGCAGGTCACGGTACGCGAGGTAGTAGGTGCCGGGGAATTCGAGCCCGGCATACGAGGCGGCGCGATCGGGGTCCTGGTAGACGTTGGAGAAGGGCATGTTATTCAGTTTCCCGCCATTGCAGTTTCACCTTCAAATCGTTAAGACGGCTCCGGGGGATGTAGCCCTCGTGCTGAAGGCGACCTACGACTATCCCTGGCGCAATCCCTAACCGCCTTGCAAAGCTCACCACGGAGGCACGACTGATGTCCGGCTCAGAAATAAGGGAATCGTATTCTTCACCAGGGATCAGGTTGCGCTCTGCGAACGCATTCGCCTCCCGCTCTTCATCGGTCATCTTCATGTCAGCATTCTCAAAATCGACGAAGGGCTCACGCTTGCTATGGAGCAGAATGTGTGCCGCCTCATGGAAGAAACTGAACCAGAAGATGTCGTCCGTCTTGTATCGCAGGCTCAATTGCAGAAGTGCCTTATCCTTCGTTAACCACCTCGCCGCTCCGTTTACGGGCGCGCCGGGGAGTTCCCTGACCAGGGCCACCGCAACACCGCACTCGGCGCAGATCTGCTTCAGCGTCGGTTCAAACTCTTCCGGCGACCTGGCGGTTAATGCTCGGACCTGTCCGAGTGCAGACTTGAACGCGACTGCATTGAAGGCCGCGCACCGAGTGCTCTGGGCCGCTCGCACTCCCTGATGAAGCCATGCCGCAACGGCATCTGCGTCTGATCTGACCTTGTGGCTTCTTCGAAAGGCGACCCCTGCTTGATGTACTTCCTCGTATTGATCCGGTGACGCAATCCCAAAAAACTGCAGGAGTGCCCTGGCCTTCTCCTCGATTGAATCGACGGGCGAGATCCACTTGTACTCAATCATCTTCTTCAACGGGAACCGCTTCACCCATTCAGTCATGCCCTTGAGTTCCTCCAGTTCCAGCCGGCGGGCGAGAAACTCACGGTAATGCCGTTCGCGGTTATTCCAGAAACTGGCGGCGACTCCGAGTACTTTCTCGAATTGGAGCGCGGTTTCTGGAGTGATTGCGGTCTTGCCGTGAATGATTTCGTTGATGGTCTTGATCGGGCGGCCGGTACGCCTAGCCAGATCGGTTTGAGTCATGCCGGCGTATTCAAGCATCTCAAGAAGCGACGATCCCGGCGCCGTTACCGTGTCGGGCTCATATCGATACTGAGTTCTGTCGTCAGCCATGATAATCAGTCACCTCCAAGACCTCGATCATTGTCACCCGTTTGAGATCGATGCCGCCGGCCTCGTGTTTGGGCAGCGGGTCGTTGGCGGGTCGGAAGACCAATCTCCAGGCGCCGTCCAGATTGATGGCGTACTGTCCTGCCCTGCTGCCCCTCAGAGGGTGGCAACCCGCCGTGAATGGGATCTCCGCCATGGTGTTGGAAGCCGCCAGATCGTCAAGTCGCCGGCGAAGGATCATAAAGCGCTTCTCACCGAACTTCCTGAGCCCCTTTCGAGAGTCATTGCAGGCGCTGCGGAGGGCGGAACTCCGAATCACGACGTCCATATCGTTCTCTCACCCCATCCACTTCGCGTCCTCTCCTCAGATACTTTAACGGGAAAGGTTAAAGAAATGTTGGAGTCGGACTTGGGCCTCAGGACCATCGGCGCGATAAGTCGCTACGTCTTAACGGGTTCCTGCGCCGAATCCCTGGCAGCCGCAGAGCGTGTGCCCTACCCCAAAAACGGATACCGCCAGTCCTTCGGCGGGACGAAGGTCTCCTTTACCGCGCGGGGGGAGACCCAGCGGATGAGGTTGAGGAGACTGCCGGCCTTGTCGTTGGTGCCGGAGGCCCTGGCGCCGCCGAAGGGTTGCTGGCCGACCACCGCGCCGGTGGGCTTGTCGTTGATGTAGAAGTTGCCGGCGGTGTTGGTCAGGGCACGGGTCATGTGCATGATCGCGTAACGGTCCTGCGCGAAGATCGCGCCGGTGAGGGCGTATGGGGAGGCCTCGTCGCACTGCTTGAGTGTCTCGTCGAGTTTGTTGTCCGGGTAGACGAAGACGGTCAGGACCGGGCCGAAGATTTCCTCGCAGATGAGTTTGAATTTCGGATTGGTGGTCTGCACGACCGTGGGTTCAATGAAGTAGCCCCTGGAGTCGTCGCAGCGTCCGCCCGCGATGATGGTCGCATCGGGGGATGATTTCGCGTGGTCGATGTATCCCTTGATTGAGTCGAATGCCGCCTTGTCGATCACGGCGTTGATGAAATTCCCGAAGTCGGCAGGGTCGCCCATCTTCATCTGCTTGAGTTCTTCGATCATCCGCTCTTTGACCTTGGGCCAAAGCGACTCGGGGATGTAGGCGCGCGAGGCGGCGGAGCACTTCTGCCCCTGGTACTCGAAGGACCCGCGCAGGAGCGCAACCACCAGCGCCTCGACATCAGATGAGGGGTGGGCGAAGACGAAGTCCTTGCCGCCGGTCTCGCCGACGATACGCGGGTAGGACTTGTAATTGGCGATGTTGCCGCCGATCCGTTTCCACATCGTCTGGAAGGTGTTGGTCGAGCCGGTGAAATGGACACCGGCAAAATGCGGCGAATCGACCGCCGGATCGCCGACCTGACCGCCGGAGCCGGGGACGAAATTGATCACGCCCGGCGGCACCCCCGCCTCCATGAGCAGACGCATGATCCAGTAGCCCGAATAGACCGAACTCGAGGCCGGTTTCCAGAGGGCGACATTGCCCATGATCGCCGGCGCGGTGGGAAGATTGCCCGCAATCGAGGTGAAGTTGAAGGGCGTGACCGCGAAAACAAATCCCTCGAGCGGACGGTGCTCCATGTAATCCCAGATGCCGGGCGCCGATGATGGCTGCTGGGAGTAGATCTGGCGCGCGTAATAGGTGTTGAACCGGTAGAAATCGATCAGCTCGCAGGCCGAGTCGATCTCGGCCTGGAACGGGTTTTTGCTCTGGCCGTTCATGGTGGCGGCATTGAGCACCTGACGATACGGTCCGGCGAGAAGGTCGGCGGCCTTGAGGAAGATGGCGGCGCGCTGCTCCCAGTCGAGCGCGGCCCAGACGGGCTGGGCCTTGACCGCGGCGGCAATAGCCTGCTCGACATGCTGCTTTGAGGCCTTGTGGTACTTCGCCAGGACATGACCATGGTCATGCGGCATGACGCAGCTGGCCAGATCCCCGGTCCTGACTTCCTTCCCGTCGATGATGAGCGGGATCTCGATTTGCTGGCCGCGCTGGGAGCGAATCGCACGCTGGAGTTCCTCGCGTTCGGGACTGCCGGGGGCATATGATTTCACGGGTTCGTTTTTCGGTTCGGGGACATTGATCACGGCGTTCAGCATGGAGACCTCCGGAAATAGGTTGGTTCGCCAAGATACGCTGTTGACCCGGCGGGTTCCAGCGGCGGAGGGGGATTGTGACAGGGGGCAAGGGGCTAAGAAGCCCCTTGTCTGGTCGTGCTGGTTCGAATTGCTGTCAGGTCGGATCAACGGGATTGCTTCACCCCTCGTGCGCCTGAGGCGCACGAGAGGTTCGCAATGACGGGCGGAACCGTCCCCGCAACGCGCGCAGTTTGGAGGAGTGCTACATGAACGGGGTGAACGTCACCGTTTCGGGCAGTTTTGGCGCGAATTCGGCGAGGCGGTGTTTGAGCGGTTCGGCGGCCTCGGGGTTGGTGGCGAAAAAGACCACCTGCGGCGAAGCGACATTGGTTTGGAGGCCGTCCCTGAGGAGCCAAGCCCCGACTGGTCGCCACTGGGTCGGCACCCCGCCATAGCGTGAGAGCCAACCGGGGTAGATGGCGGCGACATCCACGCCCTGGGTGCGGGCCAGATCCGCCAGTGCGTTGCCATCGTATCGGCCATCGATGAAGAGCCGGGCGACCTCGGGTGTGGCCAGCCCGGCGATGTCGAAAACCGGATTGGCGCCGGTCCAGGCGACCATCCCAACGTCATTGAGCGCGATTCTCTCCCCCGGGTACTGCTCGGCGAAGAATCGGGCCATTTGCTGCTGCTGTGCGTGTATGTCCTGCCCGAGGCGGGGGAGACGTGCCAGATCGAGAAACCGTTCGGAAAACGGAAAGACCATCGCGATCACCAGCGCGGCGCTGAAGGCGACCCAGATGCTGCGGCTTGGGGGCGCGTGGTTGGGCAGGCGACGGCGAAGCTCGCTTAGCCACTCAGTCAACCAGGGTGTGAGCGCCCAGATTCCGAGCGCGACGAGATAGACGACGTACCGCCGCTCATTGATCGCGAAGGCCATGTGGAAGATCGACGCGGACAAGAACATAATGGCCGCGGGAAGGCGCGAATTACGACCATCCGCTCTCTGGAATATGACATCCAGCAGGATCCCGGTTCCGAGGGCGATCGCGATGGGGATGAGAATGCCTGAGTCGACCTGAAGCAGGAAGCGTTCGAGGTAGTTCCCACGCAGTTGAGTCCCGATCACCCCCTTAAGCATCACCGTGGTCGGCAGGAAGGACAGCGAATGTCCCGCCTGGATCAGCCCGAGGATGAGGGCGGGCAGGCAAAGGGAAATCGCCGCGACCATGGCCAATCCGATCTGACGGCGTCCGATCAGGATCCCGGCGATGGCGGGGAGCAAAAACAGGCTCTCATACCGAAGCCCGCCGGCCAGAAGGCACAAAGCCGCAATGACAACCGCGTTGGGTGCGTTCTCTTTGCTGCGCGAAACCTCCGTGGCCAAAAGCAGAACAACGAGGGCATGGAGCGTGTGCTCCATGCCGGTGAACATAGTCTCCGGTAGCCCGGTCGCGATCACGGCCCAGACGCCGGCCCAAAGGGCGACAATCCGGTAGGCGAACACGGCTTGGAGCCTTGCGGCCAGGATCCACGCGATGGCCAACCCGGCAATGATGGGAAGGAGCCAGCTCCAGAGAGCCGTTGGTCCCACCACCAGAAAGAGCCCGGCCAAAACGAGAGTATAAAGCGGCGCCGATGAAGTGGCGGTGAAGGCATCGGCCGTTACACCCCAAGTTCCATGGAGGGCCAAATTCCGCGCCATGGCGAGATGGATGTAGGGGTCATCCAGCGAAAAGACGAACTGACCATCGTTGGCCAGGACTCCGGCCAGCAGGGTGAGCCCGATGGTTAAAGCGAGGAACGCACAGACGATAGACGGGAGAGTTACCGACGAGGGTTTCGTCGGCTCGGGGAGTGTACGTTCACGGTGCCCGGCCCCGGGGCGGGCGAGTGTCTTTCGCAAAGTCGAGGTGTCCGCCATAAAATGAATCCTCCCAGCCACCTCCAGCCGGGAATGACCAATCCAATGCGTGGGGACGAGTGCCCCAAACGGGTTCGTTGCGGGGACGAACCCGACGGGCGGCGTATGCGGTCATCCCGGTTGTCAGAAAGGCCGCCCGTAATACCCTTACACGTGAAATCGCAGGGAATTCCCCATCGAGACTGTCTTAATCCAGCCTTGCGGCGAAATTCTCGACAACGATTGTGCAACCTGTGGAACACACCGGCCCGGGCGGCCCCGGCGGCCTCAAAATCGCTTTACGTAAGCCATTATAGCACAATTGATTGCGCCGCCAGCACTTCGAGAAATCAGCTGTGCGGTTCGGCATCGCATGTGCTCACCATCGGGTATGACGTCCGGGTTCAATCGGCTGTCATTGGGCTGTGGATTGGGAATTTTATGGTCAATACAGGAGTAACAAAGATTTCATTATTCGTTTAACTAGGCTTGGCGTAATCACACTTAAGAAAGCGTGGCCGCCGGCCCGTTTCAGGAGAACCGCATCGTCCGGCCCTTTCGCGGGCGCGAGACGAGCAACCAACCCGTGAAAAGACTCCCTTACGTAGTCGGCCCGCATCAATTCGGGCGGGGATTATTCGCGAGCCGTGGGATTGCCGCCGGCGAGACTGTCCTGAAATTCAAGGGGCGTCTGATCAGTTTTTCGCAATCGTGCAATCCGCGGTTTGAACGGTACTGCGTTCAGATTGGCCCCGATTGCTACACCCTGACCTGGGCGCCGGAGCGGTATATCAACCACAGTTGCGACCCCAACCTCGGTTTCAATGACCATCGCTGTCTGCGCGCCTTGCGGGACATTCCCGCCGGGGCGGAGCTCACGTTCGACTATTCCACCTCCATGGCGGAGAATTCGTGGACAATGGTCTGCGCCTGCCAGACCGTGCGCTGCCGGAAGTTGATCACGGATTTCGTGGATCTGCCGCAGGCGGTGAAGGATCGGTACCGGGCCATGGGGATTATCCCCTCCTGGCTGACCCCCGAATTCGAAGCCGACCAGTTATTGGCCCGTGCCGAAATACTGCGCCGTCGGTTGTCCAGGCAAGCCGACGGTGGAAACGGCAATGGGAACGGTAACGGGAACGGGCACCACGAGTAAGACGCCTGAGAGTGGCCAGATCAACAAGTCCGGACCAAATCCGTATTGATTCTGGGTGTTAGAACACTTGGTGCGCCATGCGAGTCAGCCCAACCCTCCCGATGACCGGTCTTTTGTCGGTCCCGCTTTGCTCCCGTAACCGGTGCATTTGTACCGGGCGGGAGACTGCGAGTGCCAGCACCCGCGCGTAGTCCCCGCTTCAAACAACGTAAGTCAATAAAAAACAACGCGTTAGATCGGTTTGCATCGGCCGGCGTGAGCCGACCGAATTCGGGGCGCGGTTACTGGGAAGTTGGACGCATGGAAAGTTGGTTTGGGAGGCGGGTCACTCCCGTATGTTGAAAACAAGGCATCCTGCCGGCCGAGGCCGGGTGGATCAAATCAAGGAGTTAGAGGAAGATGTCTGAATGCGCGGTTCCATCGACTCAGTCGATCACCCGCTTCGCCACTTCGGGTGGGTGAGCGGGTAAGCTGGGTCCGGTGGACCTGGATGCCATCGTGAAGAGTCTGAGTGTGCCGGCGCCGCCGGAGGTGCTTGTGGGTATTCGGACGGCCGACGACGCGGGGGTGTATCGCCTTGCGCCTGGTCTGAACCTGGTCGTCACCGCGGATTTCATCACACCCGCCTGCGATGATCCCTTCCTGTACGGGCGGATCGCGGCGGCCAATTCGATCTCCGATGTCTACGCCATGGGAGGAGTTCCCAAGGTCGCTTTGAACCTTTGCTGTTTCCCCAGCAAAGGGATCGACAAGCGCGACTTGACCGAGATTCTGCGCGGGGGACTGGCAACCATTGCGGAAGCGGACGCCGTCCTGATCGGCGGGCACACGGTCAAGGATAACGAGTTGAAGTATGGGTTGTCGGTCACGGGGGTTGTGCGTGATGAGGACCTGACCCCGAACGCCGGCGCGAAGCCGGGGGATGTCCTCATCCTCACCAAGCCGATCGGCACCGGGGTCATCGTCAGCGCACGGCGGGCCGGCCGGATCGAGGAATCCGCGGCGCGACCGATCTTCGAGCGCATGGCCGTGCTCAACCGCAGCGCCTGCGAGCAGATGAATGCGGTGGGGGTCAACGGGGCGACGGATGTCACAGGGTTCGGCCTCGGCGGCCACTCGTGGGAGATGGCTTCGGCCAGCAAAGTCGGCATCCGGTTCTGGCTGAACCGGGTTCCCCGCTGGAAGCAGAGCGAAGAACTGATCGACGCCGGGGTGCGGACCGGAATCACACTCGCCAATGGCAAATCGCTTGAGGAAAAGGTCCACTTCGACCCGTCGATTCCCGAGCTGCGCCGGATGATCTTCTTCGATCCGCAGACCTCGGGCGGGCTTTTGATCTCGGTTCCGGAGAAGAAAAGCGGTGCGCTCCTGCAGCGCTTGATCGATTCGGGGATTGCCGACGCGGCGATTTGCGGCGAGGTCTACGAGACCGACCGTCCCCATGTCGAGATCGCGCCGTAGGATCCCCCCAAAGCCCGGGTAGACACAACAGCCGTGCGCCGGCCGGCGTATTGAGTTACCATGCCGTGACCGCTGATGAACGGCGGTTGGCGCACGGAAAGGACTCTGCCATCCGGATCTTGCCATTCTCTGCCTGGCGCTACAACCCCTCTGTTGTCGGCGATCCCGCGGGCTGTGTCAGCCCCCCTTACGACCAGTTCACCCCGGAGATGATTGCGCGGCTTGAAGCGCAGAGCCCCTACAACATCGCCCGCATGGTGAAAGCGCCCGAGGGCGGCGGACCGGACGAGAGCGGCAAGCACTATCAGGGAGCCAGGGAACTACTGAATCACTGGATCGGCGAGCGGGCGATCGTTGCCGACCGGGTTTCGGGAATCTACCCCTACGCGCAGTCGTATCCCCACGGCAATGGCCGTCTGACGCGGCAGGGCTTCATTGCGCTGGGTGATGTTCGCGACGCCGGGCTGTACACCCACGAGGAGACTCATTCGCATGTGCGGGAGGACCGGGCACGTCTGCGCCTGGCAACGGCCGCGGATTTCGGGCTCATCTTCATGATCTACTCGGATCCGTCGCTGGGTATCGACCGTCTGTTGCGCGACTGCCTGTCCGGCACACCGCTTCTGAGCGCGTCGCAGCCGGATGGCTCCACCCATCACCTGCATCGTTGCAGCGATCCCGATGTTCTGACGCGCATCACCCGTCAGATGAGCGGCTTGGACTGCGTGATCGCCGACGGCCATCACCGGACCGCGGCGGCCTTTGATGCGTGGAAACGATCGGGGGATGACCGTTTCGGATTTGCCATGATGGCCTTCTTCAATGCCGATGCGCCGGGGATGACCGTGCTGCCGATCCACCGCGGGATTGTGCGCCGCGACGGGTGGCGGTTCGAGTCGTTTCTGGATGCGCTTGCCGAACGGTTCGATGTGCAGGAAATCCCGGTGGATCCACAGACGAGCGACGCCCTTATCGCCGGGCGTCTGGATGGATTGGTCCAGGATCAGGCACGCAAGGAGCGGATGGCGTTTGGGCTGGTTGGGCCAGACCGGGGTCGCGTGTTTCTCCTCGAATCGCCGCGCCGGTCGCCGGATGACTGGCCCTGGCCGCCCGAATCGAAACCGGCGTGGCGTCAATTGGCCACTGCCGTGTTCGACGTCGGGATCCTGCGGAGCGTGCTGGGGTTTAAGGATGCGGACATGTCGGCCGGACGGGACTTGGTCTTCTCAAAGGATTCAGCGGAGTTGATCGGATTGGTTCGCAAGGGATTGTGCCAAGCGGGGTTCATTCTGCCGGCGACGCCTTTGGGCGCGATCTTCGAAGTCGCACGGGCGCGTCAGAACCTGCCCCAGAAATCGACTTTCTTTTTCCCGAAGTTGCTGACCGGGCTGACCATTAACCGCATCGACACATTGCCGGCGGCCTAGGCCATCCGCCGTTTTTTTCCGTGGTGCTCCGCGAATCCCGCGGGGTCGCGGCCAACAGCGGGCGTTGCTGCCCGTTTCAGTTTCAGGGCGCCGGGGCGCGGCGTCAGACAGGACAGGGTGAATGAGAGAGAAAAGACCGACAACATACGGCGAGTTTATGAAATCAAAGCCGGCGCATGAGAGCGTGAAAGACGAGATGCGCCGTAACCTGATGGCGAAGATCAGGGCGGGGGAGGAGTTGTTCCCCGGGATTGTGGGATACGACCGCACCGTGGTCCCCTCGATCATAAATGCGGTTCTGTCGCGTCACAACATGATTCTCCTTGGTTTGCGCGGGCAGGCCAAGACCCGCCTGGTGCGGGCATTGGTCAACCTCCTGGACGAATACACGCCCGTGATCGAGGGCTCGCCCCTCAACTGCCATCCGCTGCGGCCGAGTTGCGCGTACTCGCACCGGGTCTTGCGCGAATTGGGCGACGACACGCCCATCACCTGGATTGGCCGCGAGCGCCGTTACCAGGAGAAACTGGCCACCCCGGATGTGACCATCGCCGATCTGATCGGCGATCTCGATCCGATCAAGGCGGCGCGCGAGATGCGGGATTTCTCGGATGAGGAGACAATCCACTACGGCATCATCCCGCGCACGAACCGGGGGCTTTTTGCCATCAACGAACTGCCGGACTTACAGCCGCGCATCCAGGTCGGGCTCTTGAACATTCTCGAAGAAAACGACTTGCAGATACGCGGGTTTCCGGTGCGCATTCCGCTGGACATGATGCTGGTTTTTACCGCCAACCCGGAGGATTACACCAACCGGGGAAACATCATCACGCCCCTGAAGGACCGCATCGATTCGCAGATCATCACGCATTACCCGCAAAGCGTGGACGACTCGCTGCGCATCACCGAGCAGGAGGCGTGGGTGGCGCGCAACGGGCAGAAGCCGGAATTGCCGCGGTTCTACCGCGAGATCATCGAGGAGATCGCCTTTGCGGCGCGGGAGTCGGAGTACATCGACCAGTCATCGGGGGTGTCCGCGCGCGTGCCGATCTCGATTCTGGAAAACGTGATCTCCAATATCGAGCGGCGCAACCTGCTCACCGGCGAGACTTCCATGATTCCGCGCATGGCCGATTTGTCGGCGGCGATTCCCGCCATCACCGGCAAGGTGGAGTTGGTATACGAAGGCGAACGGGAGGGACCGCGCCTGATCGCGGTGAACATCATCGGGCGCGCGGTCGTCAAGGTGTTCGACCGTCTCATGCCGGCCATCGAATCCGACAACGGACTGCCCGCCAAGGCCGATCCGATCTTCGGGAAGATCATCGGGCATTTTTCCGGCGACACGGTGGTCGATGTCTCCGATGAGATGCCGTTTGCGGCTTACGAGAGCGCGCTGTCGGCGGTGCCGACCCTGAAGAAGATCGCCCAGCAGTTGCTCAAGACCGACGGGCCCGCGCAGACCGCGCTGGGCATGGAATTCATCCTCGAGGGCATGCACCAGAAAAACCTGATTGCGAAGACCGCGGTCGATTCGATCCACCGCTACACCGACATGCTGGCGACCATGCTGCACAATGTGCGCCGCGATGACTGACCGGCCGATGTCCGGGTGAACAGATGCGGTACCGTTACTCCGAGTGGGACGAGGACCTGATCCGCCGGCTTCTGGCCGAGCGCGATTTGATGCGCCTGTTCAATTACCTCCTCCTCCAAACCAACGGCGATGTGGATGAGGCGTTGCGCTGGATGAAATACCTGCAGGAGCAGGGGGTCTTGTCGGCCGATCTCGACTTGGATGATTTCGAAAAGAAACTCCGCGAGGACCGCATCATCCAGGAGACCGGCGACAAACGCACCCTGACCCCCAAAGGCGAAAAGCAGATCCGCCAGTCGACACTGGATCAGGTGTTCTCCTCGCTGAAGTCCGATGCCCGCGGCAATCATCCGATCCCGCGCGAGGGATCGGGCACGACCGAGTATCTGCCGGAGCGGCGTCCCTACTCCTTCGGCGATAAGGCGGCGGACATCGACTTTAACGAATCGTTCACGAATGCCTTCCGGCGGGCGGGGGTCGAAGGGTGGTCGCTCACTGAACCGGACCTGTCGGTTCGTCAGAGCGAGGCCACCACGTCCTGCGCCACGGTGTTGCTCGTGGACGTCAGCCACTCGATGGTCCTTTACGGCGAGGACCGCATCACACCGGCCAAGCAGGTGGCGATGGCCTTCGCCGAGATGATCATGACCCGTTACCCCAAAGATGCGCTGGATGTCGTGCTCTTTGGCGATGATGCGATACCGGTCAAGGTGTCGGATCTGCCGTACATCGGGGCGGGACCGTACCACACCAACACCCAGGCCGGGCTGCGCACCGCACGGCAGATCCTCCTGCACCGGCGTCATCACAACAAGCAGATCTTCATGATCACCGACGGCAAGCCCTCGGTGATTCGCCGCGCCAACGGGCAGATCTACAAAAACCCGGTCGGGCTCGATCCCATCATCGTCAATCGCACCCTCGATGAGGCGGTGATCTGCCGCAAAAAGAAGATCACCATTACGACCTTCATGGTGACTTCGGATCCCTACCTGCAGCGGTTTGTGCGCAAATTGACGGAGCTGAATCACGGCCGTGCCTACTTCACCCCGCCGGACCGTCTGGGTGGGTACATCTTCTGGGATTTCCTGCGTAACCGGCGCCGGCGGACACGCTGAGCCGATCGGCGAGTCGCGACGGCCCTTCTTTCCGTTGCAGGTTGGTTGAAACGACTTGCACAACCTCCGTGTGCAGGACGGGGCAGAACTTGCAGAGGCCCCGTCGCATTCGGCCCTTCCCTTGTCACACAATTACTTAAGAGCGTAGCCGGCCGGTCCCGTCAGCCGTTCGAAGTGGCCCGCTTTATGCTGAGTGTGGGATTGGGCGCGACCAGGCCACGCGCTCACTCCGCTTTCTCTACCCTCCCCACAGACGGTGAGAACAGAAACGTCCCGCGCCCGCGGGACGTTTTGCATTGGGGGCAAACCGGGGATGCCGGGGGATCAGAGGCCGGGATGGCCATCGCCGCTGTCGTCGTGAGCGATGGGCGGGTCCATTACACTCATGTAGGCGGTGCGGAAGACAGACAGGGCACGGGTTTCCAAACGGTCGGCGATCGCGGGTGAATCATCACTGTCGCCCAACCGTCCGTCCACCATGCGAAAGAGGGACCGCGGGGCCTCGTAGCGCCAAACCAGCAGGTACCCATCCTCGATGAAGCCAACACGAAAGTCCTCGGAGAAGATGGCAAACGCGCGATCATCCGTGGAATCGGCCGCGAGCAGATTTCGTCCGAAATCTGGGCGTTCATCTTCCAGCCCGATCAACCCCAGAACGGTCGGGAGAATGTCAATCTGCCCGGCCAGTTGATCGTTGCGTGTCCCGGCTATTTCCGGACGGTTCGGCGCCAGGAGGAGAAGGGGGATGTGAAACTGGGAGGGATCCAGATCGGTCTTCGGGTCGACCGGGAGGCCATTGTCGGCGGTCACCACGATCAGGGTGTTGGCGAGGCCCGGGTTGGAACGGATGGATCGAATGAATCGCCCCAGCGCCCAGTCGGAGTATCTAAACGCGTTTAGCCGGGCGGCATCGGCCACGCTGTCCGGCAACGGCCCGAAGGGGACATCGGGAACAACCCACGGCCCGTGGTTGGAGCTGGTCAAGAGTGCGGCGAAGAATGGCCGGGGAGAAACCTGCGCGAGTTCCTTTTCTGCACGCTCGAACATCACATGATCCGCCACGCCGAGGGTGCTCATCTTCAAGTCGGGATCGTAGTCGAAGACCGACACGATGCGCTCGATATCATGCGCGAGCAAAAACCCCTGCATGTTGTCGAAGTGGGGATCGTGGGTGGTGAAAAACAACGTCCGGTATCCGTGGTCGCGCAGAATCGACGGCAGCCCGTGCAGGTGGTCGTCCCGGACCACGCGTTTCATGATCGACTTGCCGGGCAGGGTGGGAATGCCGAAGAGCGTGGAGATGATGCCGGTGTACGTGTGCATTCCGTTGGAGTAGCATCGGGTGAACAACACACCGTCTTGCGCGAGGGAATCGAACGCCGGTGAGAGGTGATGGCCGGTTTGGTTGTCGAGCGCGCCGATGTGCGAGGCGCCGAAAGACTCCATGATGATGAGGATGACGCTTTGTGGAGGTCCCGGCGCCGATGTGGTATCGTTCCCGGTGTTGGCGTGCTCCCCGGCGGCGAACAGGCGCCCGTTCGATCCAGGCGTGCCGATGCCCTCCATGATTCGCCGCACACGCCGGGCGCCGTCGGCATCGTAGATCGCATCGCGGGCGAAGGTGAAGTTCGGGTTGAGCGCCAGTTGGTTGGCGAATGTGTACTCGCTAAAGTAGGCCGTGCCCCAGGAAAGAGGCGCTTTCTCCTCGAGTGTGCCACGCATTCCCAGAAAGAGAAGCGCCAAGGTGACACTGCCCCAGGCAATGGCCGGCAGCAGGCGGGGCGTCACCGGGGAGGCGGGCAGAAGCCGCCGGTACAGCACATGCGCGCCAAGGAGGAATGCCGACAGGATGACGCCGAAGAGGAGCAGGTAGCGGATCACCGGGTAGGTTTGCCAGAGAAGCGAGAGGACCATGCCGGGGGTCTCGTCCCATTGCAGGGCCATTCCATTGATTCGATAGTTGAAGAATCGGTAAAACTCGATGTCGGCCAATTGCACGAAGAATGCCAGACCAACCAGGACGGTCAAAACCGCGACATGCAGACCGCGTCCGAGCCTCATGCCGTTAAGTCCGACGACAGGCAGGAAGGCGAGGACCGTGAGCGGTAAAACTATGTACGAACTCACCGCCAGATCGAATCGTGTGCCGATGGCGAATGCCCGCAGAAGGGTTCCGGTCGGTACCGGGCTGCCGGGAGTCTCGACGATCAGGTATAGGATGACCCGCCAGAGTTGAAAGAAGAAGACCAGAAGCACGGTGAGCGCGGCGAGGTACACCGCACGGGCGGGTTCGAGGGGAATCCGGGTTTTCATCGCTGACTGGCGGTACAGACATGCCAGACAGACAAGAAACGACCGACGCGCGGGGAAAATCAACATCAAGTGGATATGGGGGTGTCAGAGGGTGAGGGCATGACCTGTTATGGGGTTGAAAGAGGACGGTGATAATCCTATATTGAGGGCAGGGGGCAAGGGGCCTGCCCAATGAGATTACGCCGTGCGATTTACCTCTCCGCGGCCGTGGCTCTGTTCGCAACGCCGACGAGCCGGGCCGAAGTTCCACCACTGATCAGTTATCAGAGTCTTCTGCGGACAACGGGCGGCGACCCGGTGCCCGACAGTTCGTACGTCGTCGCGTTTCGTCTCTACGAGGACTCGGTGGGCGGAGTACCGGTGTGGGCAGAGAGTCAAACGGTGCAGACTTTGCAGGGTGTGTTCCATGTGCTTTTGGGATCGGTGACCCCGGTTCCCTACGCGGCATTTGCCTCTGATCTTTACTTGGGGGTCGAGGTCGATGCGGGTCCCGAGATGACGCCGCGTGTGCGGCTGGTGTCGGTGGGGTATGCCATGACCGCGCAGAATGCGTATGCGCTCGAAGGGCAGACGGCGGCGGATTTGGACGAATCTTCGGAGATCACGCAGGCGGTGGCGACGTTTGCCGACAGCATCAGTTTATCGCCGTTTGAGAATCTGTTTCGGTATTACGCGTCGTTTTCGGGATCGGTGGATGGGGAGTATCCGGGGTTTACTGCCCCCCCCGACAAGGCGCGATATATCACCGGGGTCTACTTCATTGGACAGCTGCCCGCCACCGCCGATTATCGAAAACTCACCGTCAAGATAGGCGGTAATCCCGTCCTGCACCTAACCAGCGAGGAATCGACAGGCATGTCGGGCTATTGGGGAAGCCATGGTGGTGCACCGCTCAAGGTGGAGCCGGGTGAGAGCGTGTCGCTTGTTACGTCCACCGTTGGAAACTATACCGTCCTGATCACCGGCTACGAATTCTAGCCGGAGATCAGCCCCACTTCTTCACTTCGCAAAGATAGAGATCGTTGCCGTCCGGGTCGCCGAAGAAGGCGAGCCGGACGGCCGTGTCTTCCATGATGGGGCCGCGGATTGGAACATCAGGATCTCCGGTCGGCGGAATCAACCCAAGACGCGCCGCACCAAGTCCTTCACTGTCTCGGCGATACGGAGCGCATTTTGGATGTCGTGTTGCTCAACCCGTTCGTTTAGATCACCGGGATATCGGCCTTCAATCGCAAAGGGGTTGAGTTCAACCACATCTGACAGTTGAGAGGCGATTTCAGGATCGGAGTGCCTCACAGTCTCCAGCAGAACCCCCAAGTCGTGCGTCCTGGGAAACTCGCGCTGCCGGAAGGTAAGCAGCGCCTTCAGGTACTTCTCCGCCGCCTGCTGGGCGTGGAACCCGATGGCGAGGAGATAAGGCGAATTGAACCCGTGTAATTCCCGGGCCACGCCAAAATCCTCTTCGGCCCTGTCAAGCCTGTCCTTAACCAGGGCTTTCCTGATGTCCTCGGGTTGCATCATAGATGATCCGTCCGTACTTGTTCGCCGGGAACGCCAGGCCGCCGACAACACTCTTGGATGATTCGAACCAACTGGTTTGCATCACCACGACGTCGAAGGGACATCCCAGATCGCCGATGGCACGGCGAATTCGGACACTCTCGCGGCGCCGGTCTTTCAAAGGTTCCTTCAAAATCAGCAGGTCGATGTCGCTGTGGGCATGGGCGGTTCCCGTCGAGTGCGATCCGAAGAGTATTACCCGGTCCGGGCGGGAGACCGTGAGTATGCGTTTGACAATCTCACGGATCAGCGACTCCGGGGGCGTGGTCTTGGCGGCGGTGCGGGGGCCCATGGTTTGTTGCCGTTGGCAATCGGACAAGGTTGCTCAATTCATGGCCGGCGCGTCGCCGGTGGAGCCATTGCCGCCCTCGGCATCGCCGTTGCCGTCATCTTCGGATTTCACGACGCGCGCGACATCGATGACCCGGTCGCCCGCGCCCAGTTGGATCAGGCGCACACCCTGTGTGGCACGGCCGAGGATGCGCAGCTTCGCGATGCCCATGCGGATGATGATCCCCCGCTGGGTGATGATCATGAGTTCGTCGTCGTCCACCACTTCCTTGACCGCGACCACCTTGCCGTTGCGGTCGGTGGTCTTGATGTTGATGACGCCCTTGCCGCCCCGGTTGGTGAGACGGTAGTCGGCGATCTCGGAGCGTTTGCCGTAACCGTGCTCGGTGACCGACAAAAGCGCGGTCGAGCGTTTCACCACCACCATCCCGATCACACGGTCGTCGTCTTCGAGGGTCACGCCGCGCACGCCATAGGCGCCGCGTCCCATCGGACGGACATGCTCCTCGTGGAAGCGCACCGCCAGCCCGTTGCGGGTGGCCAGGATGATCTCGTTGGTGCCGTCGGTGATGCCCGCTTCGATTAGTTCATCGTCCTCGGGCAGGTCCATGGCGTTGATGCCGGCCTTGCGCGGGTTGGAGAAGGCCGACAGCGCGGTCTTTTTGATCTGGCCGCTTTTGGTCGCCATGACGATGAAGTGTTCCTCGTCGAACTGCTTGACCGGCACAAAGGCCGTGATGGTCTCGCCCGGCGCCAGTTGCAGCATGTTGGCGATGTTCTTGCCCTTGGCCATGCGCCCGCCCTGCGGGATGGCATGGACCTTGAGCCAATAGCAGCGTCCGGCGGTGGTGAAGAAGAGGATGTAGTCATGGGTCGAGGCGATGAAGAGATGCTCGACGAAATCGGTTTCCTTGGTTTCCATCCCGCGCACGCCGCGTCCGCCGCGGTTTTGCCGCCGGTAGGCCGACACGGTCAGGCGCTTGATGTAGCCCTCATGGGAAATGGTGATAACCACGTCCTCTTCGGCGATGAGATCCTCAACCGAGAATTCCTCCTCGGCCTCGATGATCTCGGTGCGTCGTGGATCGCCGTACTGCGATTTCAACTCCATGAGCTCGCCGCGGATGATCGCCATGCGCTTGGCCTTGGAGGCGAGGATGCCGCGGTACTCTTCAATGGCCTTGATGAGGGCGAGGTACTCGGCTTCGATCTTCTCGCGTTCCAGTCCGGTGAGCCGCTGCAGGCGCATGTCCAGGATGGCCTGCGCCTGAATCTCGGAGAGCTTAAAGCGCTCCATGAGCGCGGTCTTGGCGGTGGCCGGCGAGTCGGAGGCGCGAATCAGCTTGATGATCTCATCGATATGGTCAAGCGCGATCTTGAGACCCTCGAGAATGTGGGCGCGCTCCTCGGCCTTGCGCAGGTCGAACTCGGTCCGTCGGCGGATGACCTCGTGACGGTGCTTGAGGAACTCCTCCATCATCTGCCGCAGGGTCAGAACGCGCGGCACACCGTCGACCAGCGCGAGGTTGATCACGCCAAACGTGGTCTGCATCTGGGTGTGTTTGTAGAGATTGTTGAGCACCACCTCGGGCATGGCGTCCCGTTTCAGTTCGAAGACAATCCGCATGCCGTCGCGGTCGGATTCATCCCGCAAATCGGAGATTCCCTCGAGGCGCTTGTCGCGCACCAGCTCGGCGACTTTTTCCAGGAGGTTGGACTTGTTCACCTGGTAGGGGATCTCGGAGACAATGATGCTTTGCTTGCCGCTGGGCAGCGACTCGACGTTGGCCTTGGCGCGCAGGGTGATGCCGCCGCGCCCGGTCCGGTAGGCGGACTGGATGCCGGCGCGTCCGACAATGAGCCCCCCGGTGGGGAAATCGGGACCGGGGACCAGTTCCAGGACGGCTTCATCATCGGCTTCGGGGTCGTCGATCAACGCGCAAAGCCCATCGACAATCTCACCGAGGTTGTGCGGCGGGATGTTGGTGGCCATGCCGACCGCGATGCCCGAGGAGCCGTTGCAAAGGAGGTTGGGGAAACGCGACGGCAGCACGGTCGGCTCTTCGAGCGTGTTGTCGTAGTTGCGCGTCATGCCCACCGTTTCCTTGTCCATGTCCGCGAGCATTTCCATGGCGTGGGCGGAAAGACGCGCCTCGGTGTACCGCATGGCCGCGGCGGAGTCGCCATCGATGGACCCGAAATTCCCCTGACCGTCGACCAGGAGGTAACGCATGTTGAAATCCTGCGCCATGCGCACCAAAGTCGGGTACACGACCTGTTCGCCATGGGGGTGGTAATTGCCCGAGGTGTCGCCGCAGATCTTGGCGCATTTGCGGTGGGCGGCGCCGGGATTGAGATTGAGATCGTTCATCGCCACAAGGATGCGCCGGTTTGACGGCTTGAGACCGTCGGCGACATTCGGCAGCGCCCGCTGGGTGATGACCGACATCGAGTAGTCGAGGTATGATCCCTTCATCTCCTCTTCGAGGAAGACGGGGACGATTTTTTCGCGTTCCAACGGCATTACAACCTCCGAAGTTCAAGTCCGAAAACGGCCTGCGCCGCATGCTCTTGCGAGGCGCGCAAGTCCGTTATGAATCAAGAATTTAGCGCTTTTTGACGGGGCGGGCAACAGAGAACATCGGCGATTTCCCAGCGCGCCACGACCGACCGGAGGGCGAAACGGTCCTATGGGCCCCACGTATTCTCGGTGAGGCGGGCATCTGAGGGGTGTTTGTCAGTGGGTGAGCCTGAGCGATAGCTTAACCGAGAGGTAACTCAACAACGCGCCGCCCGCCATCCAGGCGACTCCGGATGAGAGAATGACGTGTTTGAGCCAATCGAACGATTGCGCCAGGCCCGACGCGGTTTCGGCGCCGAGAAGCGGGGTCGCTCCGGCCATGACGATCACACCGGCGGTGGCGGCGGCGCCGGTGAGGAGGCGCCCCCAGGGGAAACGAATCGGCGGCGGGGCAGCGGCCTCCTGCCGCACCGCGCGCATGACGTTCTGCGCAAAGGCGGGCGCCGGGGTGATCGGTGTCTCCGATCCGAGGATCTTGTCGAGTTCGCTCATGGTCAGGCCACTCCCAAAGAGAGGGTTAATCCGGGCCGGGCTCCAATCTTCTTTCGCAACAGCTCGCGTCCACGGTGGAGACGCGCCTTGAGAGTGCCTTCGGGGATCTTCAAAGTTGCCGCCGCTTCGGGCACGCTTTGGTCGTGGAAATAGAACACCACAATCGCCTCGCGGTACTTGCGCGGCAGTTGCAAAACGAGGCGCCGCACGATCTCCGATTCCTCGGCCGTTTCGTAATCCGCGTCCGGTTGTCCCGTTCCTGCGATTCGTTCGGCTTCCTCGATCGGTCTTAAGACCGGGCGGAGCCGGCGCATGCGGGACCGGCACATGTTCAAGGCAAGCGCAAAGAGCCAGGAGGAAAACCGCGACTCGCCCCGCCATCCCTTCAGGGACTTAAACGCCTTGAGAAAAACATCCTGTGCGATCTCCTCGGCGAGTCCCTGCTCGCGGCAGAAACGGTAGGCGAGGTTGATGATCGGACCCTGCCACCGCTTCACTATACCCTCGTAGGCATTGATATCGCCGTCCAGTACACGCTGGACGTCCGCCGAATCCGGATCATGGCCCGGGACGGTGTTCATGCCGTCAATATGACGCCGTGTGGGGAGGCGGCGGTTGCGAAATTCCCACGCCGTACAGCAAGTTCAAGAGTCAGACGGTCGTTCTGACAGCGTGTGCGACATGACCATCCCGGCTCCCGGGGGAAACAGCATATGCCTCACCCCGCCATAACGCCGGCGGGGTTCGGGATGACACCGGCTTGGGTCGGGGCCGTTTTTGAACAGTCGAAGTCCGGGAATCGTGCAACCGGATTGGCGGCGGGGGCGTCATACCGGTCGTGCGGGCCCAAGACCGTCCGCCGGAAGGAGCACGCGGCGATGCCGGAGGATACCATTCGCGAACTGATGGAGATGACCGTACCGGCCATCATTATGATCGGCTTGTTCACCTTTCTTTCGATCGCGGCCTACTCCGATGCCCGCAAGAAGGAGCGGGAGGCCTTCTACCGGACCGAGATTCGCAAAAAACTGATTGAGCAGTGGGGACCGGACAAGGCGGCGCAGGTGATTGAACTGCTCAAGGCGGATTCCGGAGACTCGGATCTCAAGCAACTGCTCGACTTGGCCGGTGATGACCGGCCGGCCAGCCCGCGCGAACGACGAGAGCATCTGATCCTGGCGGGCCTCATCACCGCGGGGGTCGGCGGGGGGCTTCTGCTCGGGTTGCGGTTTGTCCCGCTCGATGGCGTGTGGATGGTGGGATTCATCCCGCTTATGGTGGGGGTGGCGATCCTGGTGCACGCGGCGCTGTTTGTGCGCGTGCCGAAAGGAACTCCAACTTCGTGAGGCGCGGGATGCGCGGGATGTCAGGACCCCGGCGTGATAAAGCCGACGCCGTGGTCCTGACCTACTTGCTTGCCATTGCCGGGGTGGTAGGTCGGGAGCACCGCGCGCTGGTGACTCAGGTTTGCCTGCAGTCGTTGTCGCGCAGGGCTCCCGACACTGGCGCGGGATGCGCGGGATGTCAGGACCCCGGCGTGATAAAGCCCACGCCGTGGTCCTGACCTACTATTGACGGGATTGTGTCGCGGGCGGGAACCAACCCTGCGTTCTCTGGCAGATTCTCACGAGCATCAGCATTACCGGCACCTCGATCAGGACACCGACCACGGTGGCCAGCGCCGCTCCGGACGAAAGGCCGAACAGCATGGTCGCGGTGGCGATGGCGACTTCGAAGTGGTTGGAGGCGCCGATCATCGCCGACGGGGCGGCATCGCGGTAACTCAAACGCATTGTCCGCGCCAGCCAATAGGTGATCCAGAAGATGAGATTGGTCTGGAGGAAGAGTGGAATCGCAATCCAGAGAATGGTGAGCGGATTGGCGAGGATCACATCGCCCTTGAATGAGAATAGCAGAATGAGAGTAACGAGGAGCGCGACAATGGTGACGGGAGTGAGCAAATGGAGAAACTTCTGTGAAAACCATGCCTCCCCCTTCGCGGCGATGATCCACCGGCGGGATAAGTAACCCGCGACCAACGGCAGGGCGACATAGATGCCGACGGAGAGCAACAGCGCCTCCCACGGCACCGGGAGTTTGCCCACGCCGAGGAGAAACCCGCCGAGCACACCATAGAGCACGAGCATTGTCAGCGAATTGATCGCAACCATGACCAGCGTGAGCCCGTCATTGCCCCGCGCCAGATACCCCCATACGAGAACCATCGCGGTGCAGGGGGCAATCCCCAGAAGAATGCATCCTGCCAGGTAGCTGCGCCACAGCGGCACCTCGAGCATCCTGATGCCGTCTTGGATTACGACTTTCCCGGCGCCGTAGACCGCCCCGGGCGCCAAATCCAGGCCGAGCGGCATCTTGACATGATCGACCGCCTCGGCGCCGATCAATCCCCGAAACAGGATGCCGAGAAAGAAGAGCGCGATGGCGTACATGGTAAACGGTTTGATCGCCCAGTTGACAAAGAGGGTGAGACCGACCGGTTTTCCGCTTTTCCCCGCTTTCACCACCTCGGCGAAATCGATTTTCACCATGATCGGGTACATCATGAAAAAGAGGCAGATGGCAATCGGGACCGAGACAACCGGGGCGCCATCGACCGTGATCGCCAACCCATCGAGGTAAGTCGCGGCTTGCGGGGCGACGCGTCCGAGGAGGATTCCGGCGGCGATGCAAAGGAGCACCCACAGGGTCAGGTAGCGTTCAAAGGCGCCGAGGGGCTTGGCTTTTGTGTTCATGGGGGTGTTGCTCCGGGTAACGGTGCTCGGCATGGATCGGGATTGCTTCGTTGGTCGTCCCGCTGGCGCGGGACTCCCGCCTCGCAATGACTGCCGTTTCTGTTGTTCCAAGGGAGCCGGTCATTGCGAGGAGCGAAGCGACGAAGCAATCCCGTGGAATCGACACGGCTGCTGCCTGGGCATGGATCGGGATTGCTTCGTTGGTCGTGCCGCTGGCGCGGGACTCCCGCCTCGCAATGACTGCCGTTTCTGTTGTTCCAAGGGAGCCGGTCATTGCGAGGAGCGAAGCGACGAAGCAATCTCGTGGAATCGACACGGCTGCTGGCTGGGCATGGATCGGGAT
>JBFMFQ010000040.1:0-20201 GCA_040752075.1 Candidatus Zixiibacteriota bacterium
ACCAAAGCCGCCGCACTTCGACAGGGTGGTGACCCGGGGCAGTCTGCACCGGCTTCTGCCGACCGCCGACTACGTGATACTGATCCTTCCGGGCGGGGAGTCCACCCGGCGGATGTTCGGCAAGGCGGAGCTGGACCTGATGAAGCCGAGCGCCTATCTCATCAATATGGCGCGCGGCTCGGTGATCGATGAAAAGGCGCTGATCAGCGCGCTTCGCAAGAAACGAATCGCCGGCGCCGGCCTCGATGTGTTCGCGCAGGAGCCGCTGCCCCCGGATCACCCATTCTATACTTTGCCCAATGTTGCCATGACGCCGCACACCTCGGGCGACACCCTCAATTACGCCCACCGTGCGACCGCCATGTTCCTGGAAAACCTCCGGCTGTACCTGGCTGGACGCCCCCTCTTCAACGTTGTCGACAAGAAGCGAGGGTACTAGACCTTCGTGAGGCGGCACTGCGATGTTCTCGTTGTCGGCGGCGGGCCCGCCGGCAGTTCGGCCGCGCGTCGGGCGGCGCAAGGCGGAGCGCGCGTTTTACTGGTTGAACAGAAACACATGCCTCGTCCCAAGCTGTGCGGCGGCTGGGTATCGCGGCACGCGCTATCACTCCTGGATTTCACCCTGCCGGGTCCTGTTGTCGAGCACGACTTCCGCACTGCATCGCTCCGCTTCGGCCCGAATGGTGCGGATTACACACCTTCGGCTCCACTTGGGGTCTTCGTGGACCGGTCGGTGTTCGACCACCATCTGGTCGAACGCGCTCTCGATTCCGGGGTGGAATTGGTCGTTGCGCGGGCGAATCAGCTCATTGAACACACAGGCGGATTTCGCGTCGGCACCACTGCCGGTGACTTCACCGCAGACGCGGTGGTTGTCGCAACGGGTGCGAATGCCGCGCTGACCTCCACATGCCGCCCCCCGGACCCCGAATCCTGGAGTGGTGTTTGCCTCGAGCAGAAAATCCCCGGCCACTGGGCGTCGCGTCTCGGCGTACAACCGGGGGAGGCACGGCTGGTCTTCGGCATGATTCAGTTCGGTTACGGCTGGGTTTTGCACCACGGTGAATACCTGATCGTCGGGATCGGGGGACGCCGTGGCGGCGCGCTGGACATCCGAACCGAATTCGCGCGTTTCTGGGACTGGCTGGATCTGCCGGACACGCTCAAATCGCCGAAAGGGCACCTGATTCCCCTGGGCGGGTTTCGACGGCGCGCGGCCAGCGGCAGAATTCTCTGCGCGGGCGATGCGGCCGGCATGGTCGATGCTTTCAGCGGCGAAGGAATCGCGACCGCGATTCACTCGGGCCTGCTGGCCGCCGATTCACTGCTCGTTGCCGGAGGAGCGTCGGCCGCCGCGCGATATGACCAAGCCTGCCGTTGTGAGATTGACCCTGAGCTGACGATGTCCCTGCGAGCGGCGCGCATCTTTCATTCGCTGCCGTCGGCGCTGTTGAGCGCGTTTTGTCGCGACCGGAAACTGCTCGAGGAATTCGACCTGGTCATGAACCGCCAATCCACCTATTCACGTCTGCTTTGGCGTGCGGCGTGGCGCTTCATCACCGGTGCCGCCGAGGACGAACGGAGCACTGTCAATACTTGTGACGAAACTTCAGATCGTGCCACAGGACGGCGTGCGCATGCGCTATGATTCGGGCGACTTAAGGAGAGGACACGCCATGTCCGAACAGAGTCTGCTGCCCGTGGTCGAAGTGACCCGCGGCAAAACCATTGAGAGTCTCCACCATGCGGTCGCCGTGGTGGTGGACCGTCACGGGGCGCTTGTCGCATGGATGGGGGCGCCCGATCACTTCACATTCTCCCGCTCGTCGCTCAAACCGTTTCAGGCCCTGCCGACCGTGCTGCGCGGATTCCCCGACCGTTTCGGTCTGACCGACCGCCATGTCGCGCTCATGTGCGCTTCGCACTCGGGGGAGGAGCGCCACGTGCAGACCGCGCAAGAGATTCTGGACGCCATCGGCGCCAGGGAAAGCGACCTGCGCTGCGGCGTGCACATCCCATATGCCGCCACACGGACCGAAGACGCCGTTCCGGGACGCGCGGGATTTACGCAACTGCACAACAACTGCTCGGGCAAGCACAGCGGGATGCTGGCTTTGGCGAAAATCCTCGGCACACCGTTCGCCGATTACTTAAATCTCGACTCTCCGGTCCAGCAACTGATCCGCGCCCATGTGGCGGAGATGCTGAACATGACGGTGGCCGACATGCCGGTCGGGATCGACGGCTGTTCGGCGCCGAACTACGCCGTGCCGCTGCGCGCCCTGGCGCATGGGTTTGCGCGCCTCGCGGCCTCGGCGGGGCCGACACCCGCAACCGATGAGGACTGCCAGGATGCTTGTGTCCGGATCGTGAAGGCGATGCGGACTTACCCGGAGATGGTCTCCGGCGAGGGTCGTTTCGATCTTGAGCTGTCACGCGCCACCAAGGCACGGATCTTCAGCAAGGCCGGCGGCGAGGCGGTCCAGTGCGTCGGCATTCCCGAACGGGGCTGGGGAATGGCGCTAAAAATCCTCGACGGCTCCCCGCGCGCGATTCCTCCGATCGTCATCGGGATTCTCGCGGAACTCGGCTTGCTCAGATCTGATGAGGTGGCCCTGCTCGAAGCGCGGCGGCGGCCGGTGGTCCTCAATCACCGCGGGACCCACGTCGGCGAGATTCGCTTGGTCGGCAAGCTCGTCCGCGCCTGAAAACGGCTTGTTGGGCCCGCCAACGGCGAGTAATTTTCTCTTGAAGGGACCGGACTCATGGACACGCACCCGATCGAACCATTCCGCATCAAATCCGTCGAAGCCATCCGTCTTTTGCCGAGGGAAGAACGCGAAAAGAGGCTGGTCGAAGGCGGATTCAATGTCTTCAACATCCGCGCGGAAGATGTCTTCATCGACTTGTTGACTGACTCCGGGACCGGCGCCATGTCCGAGCGTCAGTGGCGCGGGGTCTTTTCTGGCGATGAGTCCTATGCCGGCTCGGTGAGCTACTACCACTTGGAATCGGTCGTGCGCGAACTTACCGGGTACCCGTTTGTCGTGCCGACCCACCAGGGCCGTTCCGCCGAGCACCTGCTTTTTTCCACGATCCTGTCCAAGGGTGACTTTGTTGTCGCCAACACACACTTCGACACGACCCGTGCGAATGTCATGCACAACGGCGGCACCCCGATTGATCTGCCGGACCCGACCTGCGCTGATGTCTCCAACGAGTATCCCTTCAAGGGCAACATCGATCTGGACAAGCTTGAAGCCTTCCTCAAGGATCATCCCGGCAAGGTGCGGCTCGTCCTGCTGACCATCACCAACAACTCGGTCGGCGGGCAGCCGCTGAGCATGGAAAACGCGAACGCCGCCGCCGACCTCGCAGCGAAGTACGGTGTGCCGCTGTTTTTCGATGCCGCGCGGTTTGCGGAGAATGCCTGGTTTCTCTCGCAACGGGAGCGGTCACAGACGGGGCGCACGATCAAGCAGATTGCGCGCGGCATGTTCGACCTGGGTTCGGGATGCCTGATGTCGGCCAAGAAAGACGGCCTCTCCAACATCGGCGGGTTCCTCGCGGTGCGCGATGAAAAGCTGGCAGGCCGGGTCAAAGAACTCATGGTCATCGTCGAGGGCTTCCCGACCTATGGCGGGCTGGCCGGACGCGACCTCGAAGCCATCGCGTGGGGGCTTGAGGAAGTCAACAGTCCCGAATATCTCGCCTACCGTTGCGGGCAGGTCGAGTGGCTCGGCGACCGTTTGCGCGACGAAGGCGCCGCGGTGGTGCGGCCGATCGGCGGTCACGCGGTCTTTATCGATGCCGGCGCCATGTACCCGCATATTCCTCCCGACGCCTTCCCGGCGCAGACACTCGCGGTGGGATTCTACCGGGAGGGGGGGATTCGCACGGTTGAGATCGGCACGCTCATGTTCGGCGGCGAGGACCCGCAGACTCACCACCCGCTGCATGCCCCGCACGAACTGGTGCGCCTGGCCATTCCGCGCCGTGTGTACACCGCCTCCCATCTCGGGCATGTGGTCCGGACATTCGCGAAGCTCTACCAACAGCGTGACAGCGCGCGCGGACTTGTCATTGAGCACCAATCGCCATACCTGCGGCATTTCACCGCGCGTCTGCGCGAAATGCCCGTGGCCAAGCCGGCGCCCGCGACGGTGGGACGCTGATGGCATTCCCGGAGTCCATGTGTGCAGGCAAAAACAACGTGGCCCGGGTTGTCGCGATTTCGTTGTTGCTGTTTCTGACGCTATCCGGGTGTGATTCCGCCGAGGACTACCGCAAGTCTCCGCCGGTCGAACCGGTGGAGGGCTCCCTCAAAGTTTCCGGCACGCCCGAACAACTGCAGTTCATGCAGGATTTGGCCATGGCGATGGAGCAGGCGCGGGCGCGTTGCGCGACCGGCGACACCGCCGCCGCCCTCCGCCGTGCCGATTCCCTGGTCTCTATTGTCGAGGCAACGCTCGACACCATCCCGCTCGGCCAGTCGTTCTCCGAGTTTCTCACCATCTATGTCGCCGACGGTTACGGCACGCTGCAGGAGTGGCACACCGCACGCCGTGACACGGCATCTCTCCATTTGTTGACAGTACGTTATCAAACGCTGGCCCGCAATCTCCAGGCGCGGCGCGACACGGCGCAAACCGCGCCATGACCGGCACCCTGGTCAACACCGCCACGGTCGTTGCCGGAGCGGTGGTAGGGTTGATGGCCGGCAACCGCCTCCCCGAGCGGATCAAGTCGATTGTGCTCGACGCGCTTGGCCTGATCACGATCTGGATCGCCGTCACCATGATCATCCGCGGCAGCCGTCCGCTGGAGATCGTCGGGAGTCTCATCGCCGGCGGCATGATTGGCGAGTGGATTGGCATCGAGGCGTGGCTGGCGCGATTCGGGGAGTGGCTCAAGGTTCGCAGCCGATCCGGGTCCGGGACCTTCGTGAACGGCTATGTCACCGCCTCGCTTTTGTTCTGTGTCGGCCCGATGACCATCGTCGGTTGCATCCAGGACGGCACCACCGGCGATGCGACCCTGCTTCTGACCAAGAGTGTGATGGATGGCTTCGCCGCCATGGCGCTGGCCGCCACGACCGGGATCGGCGTGCTCTTTTCGGCGGCCACCGTGATCGTCATTCAGGGCAGCCTGACTCTCCTGGGGCGCCACCTCGCCGACCTGACGATCCCGGCGACGCTCGATCAACTCTCGGCAGTGGGCGGGATGATCATTCTCGGATTGGGAATCCGTCTTCTCGGACTTAAGGACATCCGGGTGGGCAATTTCCTTCCGGCGCTGGTCGTCATCGTCGTACTCCTTCAGATCCTCCATTGACCCACCCACCACATCAGCGGCAAAGGTGATTCCTCGCCGTAGGGGAAGGTCTGAGACCTGCCCCACGCAGCAGCCGCGACCCGTCAGGATTCCGGCGCGACAATGCCCGGGCCGTGATCCTGACCTGCCGGCCAATCCGGCAGGCGGCCAATGAGTCGCGCATGCCATGTCTCGTGTCATCCCGAACCCCGGCGGCTTTATGCCGGGGTGAGGGATATGCTGTTTCCCCGGATGTGACCAAGGGCATCAACATATCCTTCGGCTTCGCGCCTCAGGATGACCTGCAGCGGGATGACTTGCATGTTGGGGCGTGTCTCAGACCCACCCCTACGGTCCATTGCACAAGGCACCACCCCATCCCGCCATCGGGCAATCCCCCTCTCTCAAAAATGTCATTCCCGCGAACGCGGGAATCCATTTACTTCGTGGCTGACTGAGTTCGTTTGAGTGCCCCGGGGGTCCCATGGAACAGTACTTCGCCGACTCTGCTCTACAGATCGACATGCTGGTTTCGTTCGTGATCGCCGCCGTGCTGGGCGGTTTGATCGGCATCGAACGCGAACTGGCGCGCAAACCCGCCGGCTTCCGCACGCTCATGATCGTGGCCGGCACCTCATCGCTTCTCATGTCGCTGGGAACAGTTCTCGCCGATGACGCCGCCGCAATCGGCTCGCAGGGAATCGACCCCTCGCGTGTCATCCAGGCGATCGTCATGGGCATCGGCTTCATCTGCGCGGGCACCATCATCCGTCACCGCGCCGGCGAGCACATCGAGGGCCTGACCACCTCGGCGGTCATCCTCGCCGCGGCCTCCATCGGAATCAGCGTGGCGATGCACCAGTTGCTCCTCGCCATCGGCGTGACCGTCATCACGCTCGTCATCCTCGTTGCCTTCCGCACAGTGGAAAACTTCCTGGCGCGGAAGAACTCCCGGCCGCGCGATTGATCCAACGCTTCTCCCTCAGCAACCCACAGGCATTGCGAGGAGGCCGCCCCGTCCGCCTCGGCGGACGGCGCACCCGACGAAGCAATCCCGCGCCGCGCGCTACGGATCGGGCTCACAATCCATCTCATCTGAAGGCGAAAGGTCCTGCTGGACAGCGACTTGGTGTCCCTTTGCGGCGCTGCGCCCAGGCGGCTGAATGAGCAGGTAGGCTGGAACATTGAGCGCTTTCCCAGTGACTTCATGTTTGAACTCAATCCGGCGGAGGTCGGATTTTTAAGGTCGCGAATTGCGACCTCAAAGCCCGGACGCGGAAAACACCGGAAGTACCTTCCGCATGCGTTCACCGAACATGGCGCGGATTGACAAAGAGTGATGGGATGCGGACAGGGAGGCCCCGAAGATCTTGCATTCCCGGTATTTGTCGATAGATTTACGCTGAAATTGTGCAGGACCAGCGGCATGGGTGAATCCGCACCCAAGTGGTCATTTCGTAACCGGCGCTCTATCGGGGCTCTGCACGGCATTCACCTTTGCAAGGAGGCCATCCCATGAACCGGCGACTCCCATTGGCGATGACGACCGCAGCATGCCTTGTTCTGGTTTTTGTCTCATCCTCCCACGCCGTTGATCGCATCGCCGTGACATCGATGTGGGTGGCCTCGGGTGAGGCCGGGGTCGTGGTTCCCATTCTCATGTCGAATGACGTCACCATTTCAAGCGTGGTCGTGCCGTTGGTTCTTCGCGAGATCACGGTCGGTTCCTATGTTGCGAACTCGCTGACCATGACCTTTGCCGACCGGTTGCCGTCCGGGGGACCGCTGAGCTTTATCCGGACGACGAACTGGTACACAACCGAGGACGGAAACTGCAAGAGTGGACAGCCCGGCGGCTTCGGAGCGCCAACCGAAACCGACGGTTCCTTTGCTGGGCCATTCGTGTCACCGCAGGCGGTGCAGTTTTCTGCCCTGAGCCTCGGCTCCATCGGGGCACTTCCCCCGGGGAGCGACGCGACCGGGTCGATGATCCTGACTTTCGACGTGACTGCAACTCCCGGCTACTTCGAAATCGATACGACTTGCGTGAACCCGGCGGGTCACCTCGCCTTCGTGCAGGTTCCGACAGCGAAACTGGTGCCGAACTTTTTGAAGGGAACGATCTCCATCATGGATTGCCCTTGCTGGGGAGTGGATCTGGATCATAACGACCTCCTCGATGCAGTGGACATTGCGCGTGAAATCGACTGCGTCTTCTTCGGCGGCATCTGCGGGTCGATTTATATTGGTCCGAACTGCCCGGTGTGGCTCGGCGATTTTGATGGGGATACCTTTCCAGACGCCACCGACCTGGCCCTCCTGATCGACCACGTGTTTTTCGGCGGCTCCGGGCCGTTTGACCCCTGCCTGTAGTCCTCCAAAAATCCCTACCACAATCCGGGGATCGTGCCGTATACTACCGGTCCGTCAAAAGTGAGGAACGATGGCTAAAACAAAAACATTCGCGGAAAAGATGATCAAGGACAAGAGCAACATTCGCACTTGTCCGGTTTGCGGCTCGGCGATCCAGGCGGTCAAGACCATGGTCCCCGAGCGCAACGACGATACCGGTTACTTCAAGTTCCGCAACCGCATGGTGGAAGTCTGCAAGTGCAATCACCAGCAGGTTTACGGCTGATCAGGCAATCGCCACGGGCAATACCACGCCCCTGACGTTGGGCCGCCTGAGAGCGGCCCGCCGGGGGGCGCCGGTCTTTCCATCCGACAAGCATCCATGGATCTCTCGCCGGCGTTTCTTCAATCCATTCTGAAACCCGGACGCTACCTCGGCGGCGAACTCGGCCCGCCGGCGGCGGCCAATGGCGCCCCGGAGCCACGGGCGGTCTGGTTCTATCCCGGTTCGTACGAATCGGCCATCACCGACCCGGCCTGGCGTCGCGGGTATTTCCAACTGCGCGCCCTCGGGCTTGGTGAGGTTGCACGCGGTGTGGACTACGCCTCCGATGTCTGGGCCGCGCTCGAACGCGACGGCATCCCGCCATTCGCGCTCGGCGGACAGCACGACCTGAGACGCCTTGCGACGCTCGTTATCTGGGCGCCCGATGTCTTCACCGCAGGGCGCATTCCCGGTTTGCTCCGCCGTCTCTCACTTGCCCAGGGCACTGTCACCGTCGGGGTGGTGGTCGGCGACAACTCGGCGCCCCGTTTCCTCGAAGGACGGGTCGATTGGGTGATTCCCGCGCCGCATGGCTGGCTGCCCCAATCATTGGCGGAGTTGATTGCAACCGGTCGGACCGATGACCCATCCTGCTACCAGCGCGCATCCAACAACTGGACCTCCGCATTCTCCGGACCGGCCGGGGAGAGCCGCCTCATTCCCTGGAATGAACCGGAAACTCCGCAATGGCTGCCGCGCGCCGACATCGGCGGCGGGCTGGCCGATGTCGAGCTGACCGCAGTCGATCAATCGGGGGTGCTGCGCGCGCGGCCGCTGTCCTCCGTGGTCGCCGATGCGCACGCTGTCCTGAAAAACACCGGGCTCGATGGACTCCGCTTTTGCACAGCCGGGTTTGATCACTCCCAGACCATGGCGACCGCGCTTTTGGAACTCACCCGCGTGTACAACATGAAACGCTCCGAGGTGGAGTTGCCGCCGCTTGATCCTGCGCCCTTCGACCAGCACTGGCGCGCCTACAAGCCACACCTGATCAAGCCGCTCTTGCGTCTGCGGATGCGTCACGACTCCGACCCGGGCCAACTCTCCGATCTCGGGCGACGCGCGCTCAACGACGGCTGGCATGCGCTCACTCTCGTTTTGTCTTTCGATTCGTTCGGCGAGTTCTCGCGTCTGGTTTCGGTGGCCGGAAATGTGATCACGGCGTGGGGCACGGCGGCCTCCGGGTTCGCCGACCGGCGTCCGCTGCGCATCGAGTACGAACCGGCGCCCCTGTCCCGCTGGCTTGACCCGCCGAGTGCGCCCGATGAATCCGAGTTCCGGCGTCTCTCGCACGAGTGCCGTCAATTCCGAGAACAACATGGCGCCCATGCCGCCACCGGCCATTTCCGGATTGAGGATGTGATCGCGCGCAACTGGCTGGCCGCGGCGCCTTCGGACATCTGGCCCGCGCTCGAAACACTCGGCCCGCCGGATCCCGGGCACGATACACTGGACACGTTTGATTGGTGCGCGTGGGTGCGCACAAAATCCGGCCTCAACGGACCGCCGTCGGTCGGCTTCGCGCGACGCGACCCGGCGCCGCCGGAATCCCTCACCCAGATCGAAGCCGCCCCCGCGGCGCGTGTCGCCGCCGTTTCCAATGGCGACCTTTACGGCCGTCGCAAACGCAAACAGCCCTTCTCGCGCCGTCTCGCGCAGCCCAACCGCGAACGTTTGCGCGTTGCCTGGGGCAAGACCGCCGATTGGAGGCTCTATTCGCACCTGGACATGCTGCGCCAGATCGAGCGCGCCATCCGCATCGCCGGTCTGCCGGTCTCGTATTCGGAGGGATTCCACCCCCGCCCCAAAGTCTCGTTCGGGCCGCCTCTGGCTTTCGGGCTCCTCTCGCGAATGGAACTCTTCGATGTGATCCTGGAACGCAGCGTTGAACCCACCGACATCGAATCGCTGACCAGCGCCGTGCCGGATGGAGTCTTCATCACAAGGGGAGAGGGACTGCCGACCCGGATGCCGGCATTAAACGAAGTCATCAACGAAGCAGTCTACTCGACTTTGATCCCCCTGTCGCTCGAAGCCGCGCAGAGCGCGATCCAAGAGTTGATGACCGCGCCGAAAATCGCCTGGACCCGTCCCGACCGCCCCGACCGCAGGCCGGTCGACCCGCGCACCAGTCTGCGCGAAACGGGGCTTGAGGAGTCGCCCGAGGGTGTCCGCTGGACGTTGCGAGTGTCCATCGGTCAGGAAGGCGGCATCCGCCCGCCCGACTGGGCATCGCTGATCTTTGGCTTTACGCCCGATCAGGTGGCCTCACTTCTCATCGAGCGCACTGAACTGGCGATCCGTCAGGGGAATGTCAGGCGCTCGCCGTTCGACGTCTTCTAAATCCCGCCCACAACACAAAGCACCGGCAGAGGGAGCCTTTCTCCCTCTCCTGAACCGCGTCTTGTGCGGCTCAGGAGAGGGCCGGGGTGAGGTGCCTTTGATCCTGTACTTGATGCAAGTCAAAAGCTCCTCACCCTCCCGCTTCGCGGAATCTCCGACCCGCCCTCTCCTGGCGATATAGCCGCCAGGAGAGGGAGCCGCGTTTCTCCCTCTCCTGAGTGGCGGCTCTTTGCAGCTCAGGAGAGGGTCGGGGTGAGGAGCCTTTGCTTCTGAAAGCGGAAAGATCCCCTCTTGTCCGAAACCCACCATCCTCCCCATCTTTGCCGTCGACGAGACACCCGCCATGATAGAAGCCGATTTCCAAATCATCCATGCGGGCCAGCTGGTCCGCATTTCGAACGACCCGGACGAAACCGCCCCGCGACGGGGAGCCGCCCTCTCCGCGCTGCATATCATCGAGGACGGCGCCCTCGCCGCGCGCGATGGACAGATCGTCTGGACCGGCCGTACCGACGAGATCACCGCATCGGTGCGGCTTAAGCACCATGCAACAAGCATTGATGCCGAAGGCGCGGTGGTCACGCCCGGGCTGGTCGATCCGCACACGCATCCGGTGTTCGCCGCCCCGCGTCATCTCGAATTCGAGATGCGCGCGGCGGGGAAGACCTACATGGAAATCGCGGCGGCGGGCGGGGGAATCAAGACCTCGGTCGCCCAGACACGCGGGGTCGATCTCGCGCACTTAGTCGAGATCGGCGAACGCACCGCCGACCGGATGCTGCAGCACGGCACCACCACCGCCGAAGCGAAAAGCGGCTACGGCCTCTCGCTCGAAGCCGAGATCAAACTGCTCGAAGCGATCGGCTGCGTGAACGCCACGCACCAGATCGACTGGGTGCCGACCGCGCTGGCGGCGCATGATTTCCCCGCCGAATACGCCGGCCGTCATGATGACTATGTCGCGCTTGTGTGCGAGGAGATTCTCCCCGAAATCGCGCGGCAGAAGCTGGCGGTGTTCAGCGATGTCTTTTTCGACACCGGCGTCTACAACGCCGCCCAGACCGAGCGCATCCAGACCCGTGCGCGCGAACTGGGCTTCGGTCTCAAGTTCCATGTCGATGAACTCTCCGATGTCGGCGGCGCGGCGCTCGCGGCGCGCATGGGCGCGGTCTCGGCCGATCACCTCGGTTTCATCTCCGACGACGGGATACGCGCGCTCGCGAATTCGGACACCGTGGCGGTGATGCTCCCGGGCACCGTGTACTTCCTCGACTTAAAACGCCGCGCCCCGGCCCGGGCCATGATCGAGGCCGGCGTTGCGCTCGCCCTCGCCACCGACTGCAACCCCGGCAGCAACATGACCGAATCGATGCCCATGGCGATGAACCAGGCCTGCGTCCTCTACAAAATGTCCCCCGCCGAAGCCCTCGTCGCGGCCACCTACAACGCCGCCTGCTCGATCCGCAGTCAGCATCGCATCGGCGCCCTGACACCCGGCCGCGCCGCCGACCTGGTGATCTGGGACGTGTCGGATTACCGGGAAATTGCTTATCATTACGGGGTGAATCTGGTGCGGGGGGTGGTGAAGAGTGGGTGTCTGGTGAAGCCGGGGGGCTGACGGTATACGGTGCGGCCCGACCATGTAGCCGGTTGAGAAATTCAGAACCCTGTAACCTCTATGCGCTCCCGACTCTCCCAAGTCGCCGAGTGTCGGTGGCGCGGACATTCCTGTCCGCGCGCCGGCAAGGGTGAGCATTGTTGCTCTGCAAACCTTGTGATTGGGGTACTCAGTCAGATCTCCTGCCAGACGAGATCGACAAATGACTAACAACTCCCCGGATTCAGATTTCATCCGGCGGCTGGCCGCCGTCGTGCGGGCTTGGTGCCGTGACGAACCGCTCCGCCATGCGGACGAGTGCTGGATGGTGGAGCGGATGGTGGACATGGTGTTACAGGATCGGACTTGCAGCATCCGCCTGCGCGCTGCGGGGTCAGCACAAGGAGTCACCGACGTCAGGGCGATCGCGATCGACTATATGGGCGAAACGCTGGCCCGGAATCCCAGGAACACTCTGGCTGACCTCTTGGGCGCTGTCGTGGATGAGCGGGCGGCCGTACTGGTTAGCGCCCTTCGAAGGCAACTCGTCGTGACCACTCGCAGCAATCTCTTCCACCGCTGGAAGGAGTCTGATCCCATCGGGGCCAGCATCTACGAGAGTTTGTGGGATGAACTGGGCAATCATCCTGAACGATACGTTCTGGTCCCCAATGATCGGGCCGCCGCCCGATTGGTGACCGCCGCTAACGATGGGAATCTCCGTACCGACAACGGGATGATTACCCGTGAAGAGATGGTGCGGCTCATCGGGGAATCCTGGAAGGGGTCCCGTTTTATTCCGCCCTGTATTCGAGACGTGCTCTCGATCATCCAGAAGGATGATCAGTGGTCGGCCCTGGTACCGATCACGGAAGTTCTCTTCGAGGGGCTCTGCGATGCGGCCCGAATGGGGATCATGAGGCACGAGGAATTGAGGTTCAACCCATCGCCAATGACGCCCGAGGTGCGCATGGCATTCGATGCGTCGCTGAGTGCAATGCTCCCCTCCGTTCAAAGAGTGACCGAAACCTACACACGGAATGGCAGATTGTCGCCCGACCTGGCCAAGGGCATGATTGGCGCTGTCCGGGCGATCTTCGAGGATTTTGGGCTGACCGGGGATCGGGATGTCCCATACAAGGACTACGTCTTGCGCAGTTGTCCCGAACTCTGCGAAGCCGAGTACGAAGCGAGAGTCAAACCCAAGTTTCAGTATCTCATGCGGTTGGCCTCCGACGCCCTTGAGAGGGAGTTCAAGAAGCGCTGGGGAGAATAACTCTGCCACGATGGGATTCCGGGACTAATACTGAGTTGAAGAGGGGTGATGCAGGGATGCCAGTTCGTTGTCCAACAGCCTCGGAATGGGAAGTGTACATTCTGGACCCATCCGGCTCGGATCGGGACAGACTGACCGCCCATCTTAGAGAGTGCCCCTACTGCCAGGTGGCGGTGGTGGATCTCCGCAGAGTGTGGTCGGAGCTGAGTACCCTATCAGCGGTTCCGGGCCACTTGGGACTTGTACTCGTTCCGGTGGACGAGACCTCCGATCTGGGGGTCGTGATGAGCCTGGCGGCGAAGGGTGTCTCTGAGTCAGACAAGCCTCGCAGCCTGACCCTGGCCACGGAAGATCGGACGATGTGGCTAAAGGCCGTGCGCGACAAGGCATCGGGTGATCTCTGGCTATACCTGTATTCGGATGACGAGTCCCTAATCCCGAAGAACGCCGCGGTCAAACCGTTTGGGATGGACCGCGAGTTCCTCACTGACACACAGGGAAGAATCAACTTGGGGCAAGTGAAATGGCCAGAGAAGGAGTTCTTGCGTGCCGAGGTCAGACTCCCCCGGGCCACATTTCGGCTGGCGGAGGTAGGAGATATCGAGCGAACTGCGGGCGATGCGACGCTGACCTCGCCGGAGGGGGATCGCTTGTATGTGAGTTGGACCGGGGATGAGCGAGGGCGGCGCATCACAATCGAGGTTCAAGCGTTGTCGGGGTTGAGCAGTCAGTCCCCGTTGCAGATTGCCGTGCGGGCAAGAGGCGTCGATCAACCGGTTCAGGTTCGCTCGTCGCTCCTCGATCTCCCGGTGACCGTCGACCACTCCGGATCGCTCGACCAGATCGAGATCTTCGTTTATCAGTGATCGAGACGGAGGTGGTCTCTAAGCGAATCCCCGGCGAATCGTTATGAGATCAATCTCCGATCTTGAGTCCAGCGCCCGTCACCTGCGTGCATGCTCCCAACGGACGCAGGGGCTGCATTTTCTCCTGTGCGGGATCGAGTTCTTTTCAAAGTTGGCGCTGGAAGATTCCGGCGGTACGGCTTGGGGTTTTGTCGAAGCCAGCCTCCGCGAATTCGCTCCGGACATTGCCACCGCCGCACGCTCGTCCCCCCCCGGTGATCTCCTGCCCGATGAGATCAACAAACTTGAGCAGTTCATTGCCCTCGCCGAGTCGAAGTCCGGAATCGTCTTTCCGCAGGATGTAGCCGATCTCAAATCGCACTTGCAGCAGGCCAGGTCCAGCCGCACGGTTGTTCCTCCGGCCGCTGCGGATGATCAGATTGTCCTCGCTGGCCTGTTTGTGGAGTACAATCCGGAACTTCGACTGGCACCTCGGGGCCAATTGCTGTGGTTGCGAGTGGAATGTGAGCGAAGAAGGCGGCAGAAAGCAGTTGATCAAGTCATCGTCCGCAATCAGACGACCAAGCCCGACGATGAGCTTCGCCGCCAGGCCGATCTCGCGGTGCAGCTGGCCCGCGAGTACTTGGTCTCCCGGCGTCTCCTGAACCCGAAGAAGCGGTTCCGTGTGGACTATGAGATTGAGGGCGCGGCGTCTTCCTTGACCGGCCCCTCACTGGGCTTGGCATTCGCGGTGGGCGCAGTCCTCAGCATCGCCCGACACGAAATCCTGCGGGATTCGCTCTCAGTCCCGGCGGACGTGGCTTTTTCCGGTGCGCTGTCGGAGGATGGCCGCATTGTCCCGATCGACGGAGAAGGCCTGCGCCTTAAACTCACGCGGGCCATTCACTCGGGGCTGCGTCACGTCGTCGTGCCTCGGGCACACGTTACTGAGGCGTGGGAGTTCGTCCAGAGAGAATCCCCGAAAGGGGCTGATCCAACGCTCAACCTGGTCGCGGCTGACGATCTGGCCACCGTTCTCAATGATCGAAACTTGGTGTTCCCACAAAGGCGGCCGCGCACAGTCTACCAAGTCCTCCGGTTTCGGCGGCAACTGCAACAGCCCCGAGTCGGGATTCCGATTCGCGTTACTTTAATTGGAGTGATGGGTTTTCTCGGGTGGCCATATCTACAGACCATCCTGGATCGCAATCCAGTCGAACTGGTCCGGACGAAAAGGGGTTTCAGAGTTGAGAACCAGTACGGCCGTGAGCTCTGGTCGAAAGAATTCGTTGGTGACTCCGTTGCCCCGCACGGGGACAATTGGAAGATTGATGATCTGGATGGAGACGGTCGCAACGAAGTGCTCTACGCCCCGATGATCCCGCAGGGCTCCCCCGAATTGAATTGGGTTTTCTGTTACGAGTCCGATGGAACGCAAAGATTCCGGCGGTATTGCCCGATCATCGGGGAATATCCAGGAGACTCAGGCGGGGTGTACTACGATTTTGAGCACCTCAGCATCCCGCGTGTGGCAGGGATCCCGGTGATCGTCACGGAGGTCGCCGCATCCAGCCCGGGACGGTCCCACATAAGGCTTTGGAACTCCCAAGGTGACTCTTTGGGATGGTATGTCAACGCCGGTGGCAGCAAGTTTTCCCTGGCCGAGGACTTAAACGGGGATGGCAAGGAAGAGCTCCTTTTCCACTGCTACTTCCACCCTCTCGGCGGCACGTCAGTGCTCGCCCTCAGTGTGGACTCAACCTATGGTTGCTCGCCGCCGTACGATAGCGCCAACTACGATCGCAGGGGTGTCACACGGGGCCGGCAGTACGCCTACACCTTCCTCCCGTCCAGCGAGTTGGCGCGGATCGACATCCCCTCCGGGTACAGTCAGCCTTTCGAAGTTCGCAGATCCGCCACCCAGGAGATCGCGGTGTACAACAACGAGTCCGCCAAGGAACGGTATGCCTGTACGATCTTCTTCTTGGACTTCGGGTTACAGGTCAAGAAAGTTTCGTATACGGAGCAGTTCAATACTCGCTACAGCCTGCTAATTGACTCCACGGATGACTTGAATGCCTGCATTGAGCGTGAGTCTGAGCGTGTGGGAAGTGCGGTACTTTACTGGACTCAGGACGGGTGGGTGAAACGTGTGACACAATTCTAACTCGCATCCCCGAAGGAAAGCTTTTTTCTCCGCCAGCCATCCCGTCACTCACTAAGAGATTACTGAGCGCGAAATAGGCGACTCAGATTGTCTGATCGACGAAAGTGCAGCAAGATCGAGTTGTTTTCGACAATCGGGGTTGGAACTCGTACCACCCCGGTCCTTAACCTGCAAAGATCCATCTGTGGAGGTGTCAAATGACGCGTCTGGTCCGCTTGGCAATCTGTCTCGCAATCATCGGGCTGTGCGGCACGCCGACTGTAGGTGCTCAAAACCCCGACGCTTTCTGCGATGGATTTGAGTCTGGTCTCGGGGGGTGGACACCATTTCATTCGACTCCGATCCCTCAAATCGTCTCGACGCCTGCCCCTCATAGCGGAAACAGCGCGTTGAAGTTCCAGACCTGTTGGCCGGCGGTCTATCGCACCGATTTCGCGGCCGCCGAGGGGAGTTACAGCGCATGGCTCTACCAGACAAACACGTACTCGCAGCATTCGGAATTCATCATTCAGTCCGATTTCAACGGCAGCAACTGGCTTGGGAGTCAGAATTACGTCCTCATCATCTCCGCCTCAGGAACGCCAGGCGGCGGACAGATGCTCCTGACAAGGCGCAAGAACGACATTCAAACGACTGTTGCGGGTCCGAAGGCAGTTCAGTTCACACGGAACGAGTGGGTCAGGATCTACATCATTCGCGAGTCACCCAATGTAATCCGGGCCGGTTACGAGCGAGCGAACGGCTTCAGAGACGAAATTGTCTACGCGGACCCCGATCCCATCATGGCAGCCGGCAAGTTCATCCTTCTTTCATGTGGTCAGAACACGGACAACGCGTACTACTGGGATGACGTGTGCTACGACTCGCGCACCGATGACGGAAGCCGGTCACAGTTAGCCCTGACCGATTACATCCGTGCATGGACTTGCAACGAAAGCTCGCCTCTGTATGACGCGGAAGTATCGAGGGCCCGCATATCCATAACGAACACTGGGACCGCACCATCGCAACCGCGCGACCTGTTTATTAGAGCTGCAATAGTTGATGATGCTGGTCACGAGATACCAGGCTCTGGTCCAGGTGCCACTAGAACATACAATGATCTGCAGGTGCCGTCGATTGCTCCCGGCGCATCTGAGTACATCGAGCTCAATCAACTGATCTTTCCCAGGCAGTCTCTGTTCAGCAGACTCAAAGTCACGGTGAGCGAACGCTATGATAGTGCGCTTGATGATCACGGTACCGCCAGCCTGTCACAGGAGTACTTCGTAAACGTACAGGCGAACCCACACTCATTAAAGTCATGCCTCAACGCGATCGGATTCGGCGCTGGATTCTTCTTAGGCGTTCATGATTGGCTTGAGGGGTTTCTCGGCCCCTTCTTCACCGAGTGCGATGAGGATTTGACTGTGGACAAGATGAATTTCGCAATGGCTCGCGTTGGTGCTGAGTTCGGAATTGAGATTACCGCGACGCTAACGGGCGTGGCGAAGATCAAAAATCTTCTAGACGCCCTAGCCGTCGTGAGAACAATTGTTCCAGAAGCATGTGGCGATTGGTACGAAACAGCCGCGAAAGCAGCAATCAAGGGTGCGGTTGCTGGGGGCTCCGAGCCGTCAGGCTCTGAGGTATGCGGCGTAATTGCAGAGTGCCCGATCGACTTGGCTCTGTACGACTCATTGGGTCACCGAATTATAGTGCTGCATTCGGGCGAGGTAATAAGTGACCTTGGGAGTGCGGTTGGACTGAAGCTGGAGGACTTGCAAACCATTTTGGCGAGTACACCTTCGAATGAGAATGAGGTGCGAATTGTTGGGCGTGCAGAGGGTGTCGCCCGTGTTAGCCTGCTGCAACCGCGCGGTGATACAGGCGTTTTGGAAATTGTGTTCGGCGATCTGGTATGTGCTGACGGGAGTGTTGCAACCATCGAGCGCTTTGGGCCGAGCAGTCGCAGGTACTCGCTGCGCAATGACATCGACGATGACGGGGATGTCGACCAAGTACTGCTGCCCGTGGTTACGAGTGACAGCGGCGAAATCGAGGTGGTGGTTGTCACAGCCCACGGTGAATCGTTATACGGGGCGGCCGTGAATATTTACGATGCTGCAGATCGGTTGATCGCGGAGCTCACCACAAACGAAGTCGGGAAGTGCACGACGGAGAAGCTGATGATCGGCGAGTATTCCGTAATCACTGTGCCACCACTCGGCTTTCAGGCGACTCGCGATGTCGTAGCTGTGGCACTAGATGGTGGCATCTTCAGGGTGGAGTTCATTCTTAGCCCGGAGCCGGCAATGTGCGCTTCCCGAACTCGCTCCCACTGGTCTCAGCAATTGTCCAGAGCCCTGAAACCGTCGGCGCCCTCCAGTGGACAGCCGGGCCTCGATCTGGCCAAAGGCGGAGTCGGATCGAACGAGACCATCAGTCGGGCCGACTTCGCACGGTACGTGGGCCTCATTGCCCAGCACTTCAACGGTAATCGGCTCAATCCGATCGAAGAGTACACGGTCACCCAGCCAGCTACGCAGTTTGACAGCCTGAACACCCTGCTCGATCTGCTCAACCTGAAGCCCAAGGCTACAGGCGAACACATGCTCAAGCGCCTTGCCAGAGGTGACTTGGTTGCGCTCATGCTCAACGTCGTGTCCGGCAGGATTCACCAAGCCGACGCGGTCAGCGGGGACGGCAACACGGTCAGCCAAGCCCTCACCTACTGCGACATGCTGATCAACGACCCGAACTGCCCCGTGGGCGATATCCCGAACACGTACATGCCCTGGTACGACCGTTGCTGTGAACTGAAGACGTACATCAAGGCGTGCTTCATCCTCGGGCTGATAAATGTCGGTGTTCACCTGCCGAATGGGGCGATACCAGACGAAGTCCTGAACATCGCTTTCAAGGGTGCGGACATTTCAATCCCGCTTCCGACCGAAGTCGATCTGATGCAGAATTACCCGAACCCGTTCAACGCGGGGACGACGATCTCGTACACGGTCGCCAGCGAATCCCACGTGACGCTGGCCATCTACAACCTGCTTGGGCAGAAGGTTGCAGACTTGGTCGATGCCGATCAGGGCCAAGGCGCGTACTCGGTGGAGTGGAATGGCCGGGATTCGAAAGGCAGTGAGGTTGCCTCGGGCATCTACTTGTACCGTCTGCAGGTCGGTGAACTGGTGACGTCGAAGAAGATGACGCTGCTGCGGTAACCGGGGAATACTGCCGTGGTGGTCGGAAGCGCCCCTGTCCGCGAGGATGGGGGCGCTGTTGTTGCATGTGGTGAGATAAACCCGTAAGGGGCTTCTGCCGTCGATTAGCCACCCATTTGCCACCTACCGTCCCCCCGGCCAATCTGGTATCATGCTTCAGGAGGAGATGCCCGACAATGAGACTCATACCCTATCGGCCGATCTTCCCACAGCCCCGTCGCCGGGGTCTGACGACTCGCTGTGGGGCACCCTTCTTGGCCCATCGTGCCCTCGCCCTCTCGCTCATCGCCGCCCTCCTCCTCGCCTCCTGCTCCCCCTACTCCTTTTCCGGCGGGCGGACCGCGCTGGTCGAGTCGGTTGCGGTGCCGATCTTTGGGAACGATACCGCCGAGTTCGGGCTGGCTGAGGCGTTGACCGAGGGGATTATCAATGGGTTTGTGGCCGACAATCAGGTCAAGGTGGTGGACCAGGGGTCGGCGCAGGCCGTCCTGAACGGCAAGGTGGTCGAGTACCAGCGGAAGGCGTACACCTTCGATGAGAACGACCAGGTCCAGGAGTACATTGTTGAGATTTATGTCGATGCCGATCTGGTCAAGGCCGATGGGTCCGGGGCGGTCTGGAGTGCGCCACGGATGCGGGGGTTCGGGGTCTATGCCGCCGACTCGGCCGAGACCGTCGGCCAGCGCGGGGCCATCGCGAAAATCACCGAAGACATCATCAACCGGACCATCAAAAGCTGGTAACCCCGGCCCCTGCGGAACTGCGACCCGGCAT
>JBFMFQ010000041.1:0-19553 GCA_040752075.1 Candidatus Zixiibacteriota bacterium
GGCGGCGAGCCGAATGCCGTTGCCCGACGGGCTGACCGAGGCGGTGACCGAATTGATCCCGCCCGCCGCCAGTTGCGTGTTGATCGAAGTGATCACGCCGCCCACGGTGGTGTTCGCCGATATGTCCACGTCGACCGTGATGCCGAGGTTCGTGTCGGTGATGCGAATCAGCCCCGGCACCTGGTCGATGCCGAGCCCGTTGTACAGATCGTTGAGCGCCACGCCCGCGGACACGCCGCGGTTGAGATCGCCGTTTTCACCGAGTGTCTGCAGATTGCCCAGGAAGACATCGCTGCCGATCAGGTTAGTCGCGATGGTCGAGGAGGCGTCGATTTGTGCGGAGATGGTGCCGCGGTCGCCCTGGTACACCATGCCCGACGGTGTCTGAAGGAATGCCGCGGTGCGTGTCTGGTGGCCGGAGAAGATGTAGCGGCCCTCGATTTGTGTGTTGGCCGCGCGGATCATCTGATCCAGCAGCGACTTGGCTTCGGCCACCGCGCCCTGACGCGCGGTTTCGTCGAAGGTGTCGTCGGCCATCGCCGTGGCCAGTTCGCGCGCGGAGAGAAGCAGGCTGCCCACGGTGCCCAGCGCCTGCTCGACCGTGTTGAACTGCGTGGTGGCCGCCGCGATGTTCGACTGGTACTGCGTCACATTGTCAATGGTCGTGCGGTACGAGAGATCGCGAGTGACTCCGATCGGATCATCGGACGGCCGCAAGAGCTTGCGCGCGGTCGACATCTGGGTCTGCAGACCCAAAAGACGGGTCACCGCCGACGACAGGTTCGCCGTCGTGCGATCCGTCAGCATTTTCGTCGTTACGCGCATGGATTATCGTCCTCTTCGTAACAGAAGTCCGAATCGATCGCGCCCGGCAGACGGTCGGTGTGCTCATCGGTCCGGGCGTTTGGCGCCGATTGGCGGCCATCCTGGAGAATGCGCCGCGCGTTTTGGATCTGTGGATCGGTGAGAGATTCGCCCCGGCGGTCCGACTTTCGCCATGTCCAGCTCACGGCATTCCTCCCTTGTACCCCGGCCGTCTCGGCGACGGCGCGCGGAGCGGTTTGCGCGGCGATGGCGGCGGCGCGGCCTTGAACTCGACACTGCCCGTGTCGCCCTCGTCGCCTTCCGATCCCTTGACCTTCCCCTTGATGATGCGCGCCAATCCGAGGATGTCGCGCTTGATGTTTCGCGAGGCCTTCTTGTTCTCTTCTTTGATCTTGAGGTAGACTTCCTCGCGGTGCACGATCACCTTAAGCGGGGCTTCAACGCCCAAACGCACCTGGCGCCCGTAGACGCCGAGCACGGTGACTTTGATGTCGTCGCCAATGGTGATGCTCTCACCGAGCTTGCGCGTCAATATGAGCACCGACCCTCCCTGGTGCAGGCCCCGCGCACGGGGCTGGCGTAACTCCGATTGGAGATGCCCCCTAATTCCTATTCCTCTATCGGCGGAGGGTGGGGATTCTTGAACAAGGGAGAGACGCGGACAGGAGCCATGAGTATGGGAATCCTCCCATAGCGGGCGCGCCGGGCCGGAGCAGTGGAGCTGCAATTGCCGTTGACTGGTCATCAGGGGCAAGGGCAATTTGGACACCGGGTGGCCAAACATGGAAAGGCAGGCGTCGAATGAAGTTTCTTATGGGAGTCGCGTTCGCAGTGGTTGTCTTCGGCAGTCCCCTGGCCGGCGCGCAGGCCGGGCCCGGCGCCCCGGTTGTCCGTCCGCTGGCGTCGCCGGCGGGAGAGGCGACGGGCGAGGCGAACCTGGCGCGTCATGCCGATGGCTCACTCTACTTGAGTTGGGTAGCGCACCAGGGTGAGGACACGACCGCACTTGTGCTTTCCCGTCTCACCCTGGACACCAGCTGGAGCAAACCGGTGACTGTGGCACGCGGCGCAGACTGGTTCGTCAATTGGGCGGACTTCCCTGCCGTTGCCGCGACCGAGAACGGAATTGTGACCGCCTCCTGGCTGGAAAAGGTCGGCGGGGACACCTACGCCTACGATATTCGCGCCGCCCGGTCGCGCGATGGCGGTCTCTCTTGGGGGATGCCATTCGCCCTGCACGATGACACCAGCGCGACCGAGCATGGTTTTGTCTCGCTGACCGCACTTGCCGCCGGCCAGATCGGCGCGGTGTGGCTCGATGGGCGCGAGATGGTCCGTGAGAATGGCCCGATGACCCTGCGGTTTGCGCAGATCGGCGCCGATGGCGCGATCCGCGACTCGCATCTTCTCGATGGGCGTGTTTGCGACTGCTGCCAGACCTCCTCGGCGCTCACCGGCGATGGCACGCTCGTCGTGGTCTACCGCGACCGGAGCGACACCGAGGTGCGGGACATTTCCATCGCCCGCCGCGCAGCGGGCCAGTGGACCGCGCCAGCCGCCGTGTGCAACGATGGCTGGAAGATCGACGGCTGTCCTGTGAATGGTCCATCGGTGACCGCGCGGGATAGCCTGGTCGCCGTGGCGTGGTTTACCATGGGAACCCAGGACAGCGCCAGGGTCAATGTCGCCTTCTCCAGTGATAACGGCGCGACATTCGGCACCCCGATTACAGTCGATGGCGGCAGCCCGATCGGGCGCACCGACATCGCGATACTCGATCCGAACACGGCGATTGTCGTGTGGCTGGAAAAGAAGGACGACGAGGCCGCGATCATGGCGCGAACAGTAGCCAGTTCAGGTGAGACGAGCGCACCGACACTTGTCGCGCTGACCAGTTCCAGCCGTGCCAGTGGGTTTCCCCGCATCGAAAACTTCGGCGATGGGGTGGTTGTCGTGTGGACGGATGTCAACGAGGGATCGCGAGTGAAGACCGCGCTCGTGGGACCGGAATGAGGTCCATCCCGTAGGGTGCGTGCGCTTTTTGCACGCACCTTGGGGACTCGATTCAATGACTCCGTGACCAAGGTCACGGCACACGGGTGGGGCTTCCTGGTCGATGGCACCCGGCGATGGTGAGGCGGGAATGAGGTCCATCCCGTAGGGTGCGTGCGCTTTTTGCACGCACCTTGGGGACTCGATTCAATGACTCCGTGACCAAGGTCACGGCACACGGGTGGGGCTTCCCGAATCACGGGCACTCGGCGAGCAGATACCTGTCCAGATTCGACTTGTGAGGCCGTGTGCTGGAGTCGATCTTTGTGAAGGACGAGCTCCAACCATCGCCAGGATCGACGGCCACGGAGGTAGCATGACCAAGCGTTTGACGGCAATCATTCAACGAGAAGGCCCCGCGTTCGTGGCGCTTTGCCCCGAGCTGGACATCGCCAGCCAGGGCGACACGATCGAGACCGCCACGGCCAACCTGCGCGAAGCCCTCGAATTGTTCTTCGAGTGCGCGCCGGCAGATGAGGTGCAGCAGCGGTTGGGGGAGGATGTCTTTGTCACCCAGATTGAGATTGCCGTTGGGTAGGCTTCGAATCATCTCCGGTCGCGATGTCTGCAGGATTCTTGAGCGACACGGCTTTCAAGTTGTGCGACAACGGGGCAGTCACCTTGTTCTGCAACGGGTCACGCCGGAGGGGACCACAACAATTCCAGTCCCGGACCATGCGGAGTTACGGATTGGAACACTTAGGTCGATCATCCGACAGTCCGGAATCTCGCGCGGTGAATTCGAGTCCTGATTGGTGATACATGAAATTCTTAGTGGTAATTGAGCCGGGCAGTCTGGGATGGGGCGCGCACGTTCCCGATCTGCCAGGATGCGTGGCCGCAGCGGAAACGCGGGACAAAACGCTCGAACTCATCCTTGAGGCCATCCGGTTCCACATTGAAGGAATGCAGGAACACGGTGAGATGGTGCCGGAGGCGCACTCGGAGGGGCTTGTGGTGGAAGTGCACGCGGCGTGAGGTGTCGAGGACGGAGTGGGCCGTAGGCAGTTGGGCCCGGGGTTCGGTTCGAAGACACCGTGACCAAGGTCACGGCACACGCGTCGGGCTGCTTGGTCACGGGCACCCGGCGCACTCGGAGGGGCTTGTGGTGGAAGTGCACGCGGCGTGAGGTGTCGAGGACGGAGTGGGCCGTAGGCAGTTGGGCCCGGGGTTCGGTTCGAAGACACCGTGACCAAGGGACCTATTGAAAAAGCTCGCTGACTTAGAGGCCACCGGCTCGGGTCGGGGTTGCTTCGCTTCGCTCGCAATGATCAACAAGTCCAAGTCATTGCGAGGAGCGAAGTCCCGCCAGGGGCGGGACGGAGCGACGAAGCAATCCCGTGCCAAGCCTCTTCGCCTACCCGAACGACTTGGGTTTTTCAACAGACCCCGAGGTCACGGCACACGGGTGGGGCTTCCTGGTCTCTGGCACCAGGCGGTGCGTGCAAGAGACGCACGCACCCCACGGACTGCACGCACCGCCTTGCTCACGCCACGCCACCTTACCGCTGACTTCGCATTTTCGGTCTGTCGAGGTCGCGGAGAGTTCGAAATCGCGTGTGCCTCGATTGGAACAAAACGGTGTATGCAGAGAACGCACGCACCCTACTGTTGCTCGGCCCGCCAGCGCATCGCAGTGTGGATGCGGTTGCGTGGGCTGGGGTGGTGGTAGAAGAGCCACTCCTCAAAAGCCGACGGGGCAACCTCGCCGGTGTCGGCGTCGCGGATCATGAACTCTCCCTGCGCCAGCGGCGCCTGCGAGGTGTTGAGGGCATAGTAGTCGGCCTCGATTTCGTGCGTTCGGGATATGCTGTTGTTCACCGGGATCATCAAGATTCCCCAGAGGAGGAATAGGCCCCAGATGACAGGGAGGGCGGCGGTATCGCCGATGCTCCCGACATGCCAGCGGGGACCATAGCGCCGAACCACGCGGCCAGCGGCCCAGCCAATAAAGAGGAGGCCAAAGCCGGTGACGATTGCATCGAAGACAATCCCTTCGGCCGTGTGCGCCATGACATAGTGGCCGATTTCATGCGACATGACAAACTTGATTTCGGAATCTGATGTTGTGGCGATGGTGTTGTCGTCCAGGACGATCTGCGCCGTGCCGGCGAACCCGGAGACATGCGCATTGAGAAGCGAACTCTGCCGTGAGGCGTCCTGGACAAAGACGTTGTCCGCCGGGACGCCATTGGCGCGCGCCAGGGAGAGGATCATCTGCTTTTGCGGGCCATCCGCCAGTGGTTCGATGGTATTGAAAAGCGGTTCTATCACGGTCGGGCTGATCAGAACATAGGTGGCCGAGAGTGCGACATAGACACCCGTCGCCCAACGCACCCACGAGCGGGGGAGGCGGCGGATCAGGGCGAGGATCGCAATCACTCCGACGATGTAAAACACCGTCAGAACCGCCCAGCTCAAAGTCGCGTCGGATAGCCACAGCATGTAGGGGACATCAGCGAATCCGGCGGTTCGGAAGCGGACATACCCGGCGTAGGTTTCAATTGGGATGTGGAGCAGATACAACGACACAAACCACGTCACCGCGACAATCGCATCCTTCAAAAAAGCGACTCTCGTCATGCGTGCGGCCCAGTCGCGCATCTTCGCCGCGGCGCCAGTAAACATGACCAGTCCGACCGAGACAAGCAGGGTCAGTATGCGAATCGGGAGAATCGTGTACCGTGTCGCGCCGAGCGCTTCGCCGCGCCGACGCGCCTCGGCGGGGATTCGCGCGAGGAATGCATCGGTGGCCGCTTCCGGGTCGGACGGCAAGTCGGTGTACCAGGCCGAGTCGGCCGGGACGATGGTCGCATCGGCACGTGTACCTGCTGATTGGCTTCCTGCGAGCATCCCCCACCCCACGCCGCCAACCACTGCGGCAAGCACCAACGCAACAAAGACTCTCATCCCACCTCCGTGGAGCGGGTGTACTCAATTCTGAAACGTGAATTCTCGGGGCCGGCCGGTCCCAACTCGATCCGAAAGGACGACCACGGCGAAAGCGGAGTCAAGTTGTCAGATTTTACGCAATCCGGCGAATCGCGAGATCAGGCGGGGACATAAGTCAACCGGATCACATCCCCGTCAATCCGGTCATGAGCCATCAGGCGAAGTGGCGGCCGGGGTCCGGCGAAATACGGTTTGCCATGACCAAGCACAACCGGGTGCAGGTAAATCCGGTACTCATCGATGAGGCCAAGCCCGGTGAGACTCTGGGCCAGGTTCGGACCGGCCACTTCGATCTCCCCGTCACGCTCGGCCTTCAGCGCGCGGATCGCACCCGCAAGATCATTCCCAACAAGCCTGGCGTTGGGACCGACCGACTTTAAAGAACGCGAGACGACCCATTTCGACTGCTTCCGCCACGCCGCGGCGAAGGCCTGCTCATCGGCCTTCCATTCAGGATGCTCGCCGTCCCAGTAACGCATGATCTCATACATTTGACGACCGTAGACACTGCCCGCCTGCCCCTGCGCCTCCGCAATGAAATGGCGGAAGAGCGTCGGGCTCGGCGCAAACGCCAGGTGGTCCACGTAGCCGTCCAGGGACTGGTTCATTCCGAACACAAGTTTGGCCATAGCACTTCCCTTTCGCTTTGCGACACCAGCCGTGTCGCTTCCTGCTCGCCTGACCAAGGCCGGGGCACACGCGAAATCCTCACTCGCCCGTTATCCTCGCCGCCTTCGCGACCGAATAATAACTCCGCGACGCCATCTGGGACAAGGTGGTCGGCATGTCGATTGGGCTCTCCGGCTGGCGTGATTCAGGTTCGACGTGTTTCGTAACTTATCGGGTGCGTGCAAAGAGCGCACGCACCCTACCGTCTTGACAAGCGGTTCCTCGTTTGGCAGATTCGATAGGTAATGAAGCGGCTGGTCGTCATCGAAAAGGGCGATAACGGATGAGGGGCGCATGTTCCCGATCTGCCGGGCTGCATAGCCTCTGCCGAGACACGAGAGAAGACGCTCGAACTCATTCGCGAGGCCATCGAGTTCCACATTGAAGGGATGAAGGAACAAGGCGAGGCGGTGCCGGAGCCGCACTCGGAAGGGCTTGTGGTCGAGGTGCACGCGGCGTGAGGCGTCGTGGACGGAGTGGGCCGTAGGCGGTTGGGCCCCGGGTTCGGTTCGAAGGCACCGTGACCAAGGTCACGGCACACGGGTCGGGCTGCTTGGTCACGGGCACCCGGCGCTCATTGTCCCGGGATTGTGTAATCGATCAATTCCCATGTATAATCCCGGTCGCAGCCATGCAGTCTTCCCCGGTTCTTCACTCGCACGAGACCGACGTTCGGCGCCACCCACCAAGTGCTGTTACTAATACAGCCCGCGATCCTTAATTCGCCTTCAATTCTGAGCACCGGAATGCGACCCGTTCTCTCGGACTCGAGCCATTCGCGAGCGGCGACAAACGCGGAATCTCGTTTACCAGGCTCCGTCGCAACCTTCCAGTGGGACCCAACCACCAGCGGAAATACGAGATTTCGGAGGATGAACGGGTCATCGAATACTGGTAAGAAGAGGAGGGTATCTCCTAAGTACACGCTCGTTCGTGTACCCGACTGATTACCGGGTGGATCGTCCCAACGCCAGATAGCTTGCACCGGTCTGCCATCAACTAACAGCACATTCGACGTTGCCAGGATGATAGTCGTATCGAATTCGTATTGAGTAATTGGATGCTTGTAATGAACCGAGAACGTCCAAGTCGCCCCCTCAACGAGGGGGAATTCTTCGACCTGAATGTCAAGGGGATTCGTCACGGTCCGCGCGACATTCGATGGTCGCGACCTGTTTCCCACTTCATCGAATGCCCTTATCGCGAAGTAGTACGTGGTTTCGGGGAAAAGCCCGTTGACGGTGAAGAACTCCTCGGCTCCCGCCGACCTGGGCACACTGATGTTCTCAACGAGCGATGCCTCGGTCCACGTGCCGACGGTGATCGAGTCGTAGGAATACCGTAACTCATAGACCGAGGCTGTCCCGTCCATTCCGTCATCGCCCGGGGCGTGCCACCCTAATGTAACGGAGTGATCTGACTGCTGAATAATGACAAGGTCATCTATGACCGAGGGCCTTGTCTCGTCGATTGTCTCGAACTCCGGAAGAGTCTCGACGGGACGACGTTCGACGCATGAGACACAACAGGGAACAACGAGTGCAATGAGCACCCAAGGACGATGCGCGCGGGATTGGGACATGGGCCGTTTCCTGCCTTTGGACCTTGGGCCAACACACCCAATCGTGATTACACGTCAGCCAAGCGCAAATTCCCGGGCAAGTACACAAATGGATTCCCGCTGTCGCGGGAATGACATTTCGGTGCCCGGGCGGCCAGTGCCCCTATCCCACCCGCTTCACCAAATCCGCCATCTCAATGGCCGTCACCGCGGCGTCGGCGCCTTTGTTGCCGGATTTGGTGCCGGCGCGTTCGATGGCTTGTTCGAGGGTGTCGGTGGTGATGACGCCGTAGATGACCGGGGTGCCGGTTTGCATGCCGGCCTGGGCGATGCCCTTGGTGACTTCGGCGGCGATGTAGTCGAAGTGGGGGGTGTCGCCGCGGATGACCGCGCCGAGGGCGATGACCGCATCATGCGCGCCTTTGGCGGCCACGCGGTTGACGATGGCCGGGAGTTCGAACGAGCCGGGGACACGAATGAGGGTGATGTCGTCGGGCTTGGCGCCGTGACGGGTCAGCGTGTCGATGCAGCCCTCGATCAGGCGGTCGGTGATGAAGTGGTTGAAACGGGAGGCGACCAGGGCGAATTTCATCCCGGCGGCGTTGAGTTGGCCTTCGATGATCTTTGGCATGGGGTCCTCGGTCGGGTGGTCCACAGATCTGCTGTGGGATGCGCTGTTGGGCGGTAGCGTCGGGGCGGTTCCCACAGCAGAGCTGTGGGGCACCGTGCAAAGTCAAAATGGATTCCCGCTTTCGCGGGAAGGACATTGTGTCTGGCTAATCAGATGCCATGGCAGTTTCCGCCTCTGTGTCCTCCCGAACCCCGGCGGCTTTATGTCGGGGTGAGGGATATGCTTTTTCCGCGCGGCGATAAAGAGCAACAGCAGGTCCTTCGTCGCTCCGCTCCTCAGGATGACTCCAACTCGGTTTCGCTGCGGGACAGCTCTCTTTCGTGTCATCCCGAACCCCGACGGCTTTATGTCGGGGTGAGGGAAACGCTCTTTCCGTGCGGCGGCGAAATGCAACAGCAGGTCCTTCGTCGCTCCGCTCCTCAGGATGACACCAACCCGGTTTCGCTGCGGGACAGCTCTCTTTCGTGTCATCCCGAAGCCCGACGGCTTTATGTCGGGGTGAGGGATATGCTTTTTCCGCGCGGCGATAAAGAGCAACAGCAGGTCCTTCGTCGCTCCGCTCCTCAGGATGACACCAAAGTCATGAGTGCTCATAAATACCAAGTGTGTCATGCCGCCCCGATGGTCTCCAGTGTGTCCAGCAGGTGGCCCATCTTGTCGCGCTTGGTGGTCAGGTAGCGGCGGTTCTTGTCGCCGGCCGGGATTTCGATCGGGATGCGCTCGGTGACATCGAGACCGTGGCCGTGCAGGCCGACGATTTTGCGCGGGTTGTTGGTCAACAGGCGAATCGAGGTCAGGCCCAGGTCGCGGAGGATCTGCGCGCCGATGCCATAGTCGCGCAGGTCGGGCGCGAAGCCGAGTTTGACATTCGCCTCGACCGTGTCCATCCCGGTTTCCTGCAGGTGATACGCCCTGATCTTGTTGGCGAGACCGATGCCGCGTCCCTCCTGACGCATGTAGAGGAACACGCCTGCGCCCTCCTGGTCGATGCGGCGCATCGCGCCAACCAGTTGCGCGCCGCAATCGCAGCGGTCCGACCCGAAAACATCGCCGGTCAGGCACTGCGAGTGCACTCGGACAAGGACATTCTCCTTGCCGCGCACCTCTCCCCTGACAAGCGCGACATGACACTCGCCATCGACGGTGGATTCGTAAAGGTGCAGGCGGAAAGCGCCGTTGCGTGTCGGCAGGTCGATTTCCTCGACTTTGCGGATCAGGCGCTCGTTGCGCTGACGGTAGGCAATCAGGTCGGCGATCGAAATGATCGCCAGGCCGTGCTTCTTCGCCAGTTCCTGCAATCGTGGCAGGCGCGCCATGGAGCCATCGTCGTCCATCACTTCGCACACGACCCCGGCGGGATAGCGTCCGGCGAGACGCGCCAGATCGACCGCCGCCTCTGTGTGGCCGGCGCGGCGCAGCACGCCGCCGGGCGCCGCCTGAAGCGGGAAGACATGGCCGGGACGCGCGAGGTCCGACGGCATGGTCGCCGAGTCGGTGAGGGCGCGAATGGTCCTGGCACGGTCGGCCGCCGAGATGCCGGTGGTGGTGCCGTGGAGGTAGTCCACCGATTCGGTGAAGGCGGTCTGCATGCGCGCGGTGTTGTTGGGAACCATCGGATGCAACGCGAGCGCGCGCAGGCGGAATTCCTCCAGCGCCACGCAAACGAGTCCGCGCCCGTGGGTGACCAGGAAATTGATCCGTTCGGGCGTGACCGCATCGGCGGCAATGATGAAATCGCCCTCGTTCTCGCGGTTTTCGTCATCGGCGACAATGATGATCTCCCCGCGCGCGATCGACGCGATGGCATCGGGGATGGGGTCGAATCCCGGATCGTGCACCGAGACAGGTCCCGGATCGGTATTGGACACGGGCGAATGATCTCCGTTGCCGTTTCCGTTGTCGGGATTGGCAGTGACCGTTAGACGCATATGTGCAACTCCTCGTTGAACTCGCAGTCGAGAACAAAAGCATATCCCTCGTCGCTCCGCTCCTCGGGATGACACAGGTTCCGGTTTCTCTGCGGGACGACTCTCTTTCGTGTCATCCCGAACCCCGACCGCTTTATGTCGGGGTGAGGGATACGCTGTTTCCGCGCGACGATAAGAAGCAACAGCAGGTCCTTCGTCGCTCCGCTCCTCAGGATGACATTAAGAGTTGTGTTTGATGAGTAAAACATTGCCTGGTGCTCCACAGCTCTGCCGTGGGAAGTGTCGATGGGCGATGGCGCTGATTCCCACAGTAGAACTGTGGGGCACCCAATGTCGCCAAACCGAGCGGAACAGAGGACATCCTGTTGATCTTCGGCCACGCGCATAAAAGCATATCCCTCGTCGCTCCGCTCCTCGGGATGACAGATGAGAGGCGCATTCGTGGTGGGTATCGTCATGGCTGCCTTCATCTATACCCCGCCCGTTCCAGGGTCTCCAAAATGGATTCCCGCTTTCGCGGGAATGACATTGGGAAGGGTTCGGTTGAGGCGGCTTCCGGTGACACCAGGTTCTCCACGGTCTGCACGACTGCTTTGATCACCTGGTCGAATTCGAGGTTCACGGTGTCGCCGACCTTGGCGCTTCCCAGCGTTGTGCGTTTGAGAGTCTCGGGAATCAAGGCGACCGTGAGCGATCCTGCGGCGCAATCGGCAATCGTGAGGCTGACGCCATCAATGGCAACCGAGCCGTGCTGAATCACCCAACGCGAAAGCCGCGTGTCGAATTCGACGGTGAGATTCACCCACTCGCCGGTCACGGCCCGCCGCGCGATCGTGCCGGTGGTGTCCACATGCCCGCTGACCAGGTGTCCGCCGAGACGATCGGAAGCACGCATGGCGGGCTCGAGATTGACCCTCTGTCCGACGCGCCAGTTCGCGAAGTTCGTCTTCTTGAGGGTTTCGGGAATCGATGTGCCGGTCATGGTGCCGCCATCCACCTTTTCGACGGTCTGGCAGGCGCCGGCGATGTTGACCGAACCGCCGCGATTCAGTTCACGGGCGATCTGCGGCGCGGCAATCGACCAGCGCAGCCCGCCGCCGTGGCGTTCGAGCCGTGTGATCGTGCCCATCTCCTGCACCAGTCCGGTGAACATTGGGTTTCCCTACTCGTCCGAGGCGATTTCCAGCGTATCGACCACCGGATCGCCATCGGTTTCGTCTTCGGCCATCACGACCGAGGGGGCGTCTTCGATTCCCTCCGGCTCGTAGTCCGGATACCCGGACAAAAGCAAATCCTGTCCCAGCCAGCGCACCGAGGCATCGACCAGACGGACCGCTTCGAGGATGCTCGGCGCGCGGAATGTCCCGAGCGCATTGACACCGGCGCCGAGGAAACGCGGCGCCATGAGGATGTGAACCTTGTCGGCCAGTCGTTCGCGCAGGAAGGAGCCGAAGACCTGCCCGCCTCCCTCGACCAAAATCGAGGTGATGTTGTTGCGCGCGGCATTGGCGAGGACTTCGTGCAGATCGATCTGGTGACGGTCGTCCGGGCTGACGTACCAGTCGAAGCAATCGGGGTACGGCTGGGTGGTCGGCCGTTTGCCGATGGCCAGCCCGATCCGCACGGTCTTGCGATCATCGTTATTGGCAAAGACTCCCGCGGTGCGCGGAATCTTGCCCCAGGAATCGAGAATGAGCCGCAACGGATCGCGTCCCTTGACCGCGCGCACGGTGAGGCGCGGATCGTCGGAGAGCACGGTGTTCTTGCCGACCAAGACCGCGTCGGTGCGCGCCCGCAGCGCATGCACGAACTTCTGCGCGGCGGGGCCGGTGAGGCGCTCGGCCTTGCCATTGGGCGAGGCGATTTTGCCGTCGAGGGTCTGTGCGATCTTGAGCGTGACCAAGGGGAGACCGGTCACCACAAACTTGACATGCGCCTCGTTCTGGCGCAACGCGGTGCGTTGCAGGACACCGGTGCGCACACCGATGCCGTGCTCGCGCAGCCAGGCGATCCCGGCGCCGTTGATCTTCGGGTTCGGGTCCTGCATCGCGCAGACAACCGTGGTGATGCCGGCTTCGAGGATCGCCTCCACGCACGGTGGAGTCTTTCCCCAATGGGTGCAGGGCTCGAGATTGACATAGAGGGTGGAGCCGGCGGTGTAGTTGCCGGCATCCTTGATGGCGATGGTTTCGGCGTGCGGACCGCCGGCGCGCTGGTGGTAGCCGCGTCCAACGACCTCGCCATCACGAACGATCACCGCCCCGACAACCGGGTTGGGGCTGGTGCGGCCGGCGCCCTTCTCGGCGAGTGAGATGGCTTCGGCCATCCAATGACGATCGAGTTCCTTTTGATCCAAGTTTGCCTCGTGTCGCGATTCGCCGACCCACATGGGGTCGGGCTGCAGTGCGCCCTGCCAAGACGCAGAAAACCCCGTCACCTCACCACGGGCGATCGGGGTGAAGTGCGGGGTTAATGGACCTCGCCAACTTGATCGCTTGCAATGCCTTATGGCATAACAAGCGATCCCGGCGGCGGACCACCGCTTTGCCTTCTCCCATCCGGACTGTACCGTCGGCGCCGGAGTTCCACCGGCTCAGCCGTCCCTTTGTGTTGGGACGGGTCGCGGGCTATCACCGCCGGTTGAGGAATTGCGCCTCACCCCGAAGGCCTCGTGCCGTGGGTATCTACGTGGGATTAAAGGAGATCGTCAAGGGAATTCAGAATGCGACCGGGGTAATTTGACAGGGCGAGTCGGACCAATCTGGAGCACCCGGCGATGGGTGCACGAGATGACTTGAAACGCGGCCCGTAGTGAACCGCGTGGGCCGGCGGCAATCCCGTGATCATCGAATTGCCGCCGGTCAACGACCAGATCAGCTGAACCGATCCGCCAGCGTCTGCAGGTTCTGCCGGCCAAAGTAGGTGAACATCTGACGGCGCCCTTCGAGGAACAGGGTGCGGATCGGGCAATCGCCCTTTTTGCCGCAATCCCGGTGGTCGATGACGCATTTGACCGCGTCGCCGTCGCCGTGGATTGCCTCGAAGATGTCGGCGACCGAGATCTTCTTCGCGGGTTTGGCCAGCGAGAATCCGCCGCGCACGCCGCGGTGCGAGTGGATGATGCCCGCGCGTGTCAGGCTCTGGAAGATCTTGGCGAGAAACTTGTCCGGCACATCCTGCGCCTTGGAAATCTCACGCAGTGTGGCGACGGTCTCGGGCGGCTGATTCGCCAGGTGAATCAGACCAAAGAGCCCATACTCTTCTGCTTTTGTGAACTGCATGGGGCCCCCTTTCGGAGTGTGCGAGTCTGGTTCTGGTTTGCTCGCTTGCGGCCCCTCCTTCGACGGGAGGCGGCCTGAACCCGGGGAGGGCCGGTGGTGCGGACCATCCGCAACCCGGTCCCCTACTGGGTTTCGGCAAAATGGTACCAAAGTCGGTGTGTATGTCAAGGAAGGGCCCGTCAAAACCCAGCCGATTCTGTCACAATTAGCTTAAACGCGCGTTCCCACACATTGGGGCGATCACGGGACGATCACATGGATCGCCCCTGCGCGCGCATTCAATCTCCCCGTCGAACACGCCCGGTTAGCCCGTAGGGGCGAAGCTCGTCTTCGCCCCCCGGGGGAAGGGGTTTGCGCCGTACCCGGAAACAAGTGTGGGTATTCGCCCATACTGTATTTCCTGCAAGCGTGAGAAACCGGGTTTGACGACTTCGGCGGGCACACCGGCGTCCGTGCCCGCGCCCGCAATCTAATGCAACGATTGCAGTTGTCGGAGATGACCGGTTCGGGGCTGTTCCGGCACGGGATTTACGTCAATCGCGGGTCGAAAGAGGTGCCGACTATGAGACCAATTGCTCGACCCCGCCTCCGGCGGGTCCTCAAGGGCGAAAGCGGACTGACGCTCATCGAAGTCATGGCCGCGATGCTGGTCTTGTCTCTGGGGCTTCTGACGCTCCTGCCGATGGCGACGTTGTCCATCCAGGCGAACGTCAGCGCCGGCGAGACCGACCACGTCATCGCCCAGATCCAAAACCGCATTGAGCTTCTGCGCAACTCCGACGTGATCACCTCGGGTTACGAGGTGGACACGGTCACCGGCATGACCACGCAGTGGTGGCCGGAAACCGAAAGCGAAGACCTCAAAAGGGTCATCGTCGAGGTGCGCTGGTATTCGGAGTCAGGCGTCCCGCACGTGCAGCGCGGCGAAACCTACATGTACCGGGAGGAATAAGGAGGACAGCATGCGTGCATTCCGGAAAATCTGTGCGCTGCCCTCCCGGGGGCGGCGGCTCCACGCCGACGAGCGCGGCATGAGCATTCTCGAAATGCTCGTGGTGGTGCTGATCGGCTCGCTGGTGGTCTATGCCGGGCTCGAGACCTTCGTCACGATGAACCACCAGACCATCTGGCAGGACCAGGTGACCGATGCCCAGCAATCGGCGCGCGCGGTGCAGCGCGTTCTCTCCGAACATCTCCGGATGGCGGGCTTCGGCATACCGCTCATCCTCTACCCGGTGCTGGGAACGGACGCCAATCCGGACACGATCACCATTACGCACCAGACACCGGACGGGTGCGAGGCGTTCCTGTCGGCATCGATGGCGGATCCGTCCGACAATGTGACCTGCGACGGCGAAGACTTGAGCTGCTTTTCCGAGGGGCAGTGGGTGTTCATCCACGACGCCACGGTCGACTCCGGGGAGTTCTTCCAGATCGGAGCAATCCAATCCGCCCCCGACGCGCTGGTCCCGGCAACCGGCCTGGAACGCGCCTATCCGAACGGGGCCGCGGTCTACAACATCGCGCAGTACACGTTTTATGTCGACAACAGCGACACCGCGCACCCGAACCTGATGGTTCAGGAGTACGGCGGCAATGCGGAAGTCTACGCCGAGAACATTGAAGATCTTCGATTCGCTTACATCATGCAAAGCGGGGACACGGTCCAGACGCCCACGCAGCCATACCTGGTGACCAACGTGCTGGTATCGCTGGTGGCGCGCACATCCCGGATCGACGAGGACATCGCGCAGGACTACCGCCGTCGTCCGCTGGATTTCAACGTGAGCATCCGCAACCTCGAGTTTTAGCAAAGCATCCGGACCTGAGGGGTGATGGGAGATGTGGATTATGAAGACTGTTGTGAGAACCGAATCCGGATTTGTAATGGTGACCACCTTGGCGGTGCTGCTCATGCTGGGCATCCTGGGCGCGTCCACAGTGATGAAATCGTCCGATGACATGGAGGTGACCGCCAATCAACTGCGCGATCTCAACGCGCTTTACGCGGCGGAAGCGGGCGCCGACAAGGCGTATGCGCTCTTCACGCAGGCGGTCATGACCACCGACCAGCCGCCCGACCCGCTGCCGTCGGATTCATTCGCGCTGGGCCACTATAACGTGGCGTACCGGGTCGACCAGATCGGCCTGCCGCAGCAACGCACGCTGACGACGGGCGCCTACCAGGGTCTGTATGCCCTCGTGCGCGACTACGACATCTGGGGTCATTCGATTTCCGATAACACCGGCGTGCAAAACTCGGTGAAGATCCGGATGGAGCGGGCGCTGATCCCGCTTTTCCAGTTCGCGATCTTCTACGACGACGTCCTCGAATGGCATCCGGGCCCGATTATGCAACTGTCGGGACGGGTGCACTCCAACGGCGATTTGTACCTGGGCGCCAACACCGGACTGAGCATTGACTCGTACGTGACCGCGGCCGGCGACGTCTACCATGGCCGTCACCCGGAATCCGGCCAGACGACAGGCAGCGGGTACGTCAGAATCAAGGATAAGTACGGTGATTACCAGGACATGGAACAGGGCGGGGACTGGCTGGACCACAATGACGCCGATTGGTTTGAGGAGTCGATGGCCCGCTGGGGCGGCACGGTACGCGACACCGCTCACGGCGTGAAGGCCCTCAACATGCCGCTGGAAACCAGCGACGATCCGATCCAGATCATCAAGAACGCCTCGGGCGGCAATACCGATTCCTATGAGAACAAGGCCGGCCTGAAAATCATCGACGGCCAGGCCATGTTCAAGATGGCCAACGGCACCTGGGCCAACGTCACCGCGGCGATGACCGGCGACGGCACGATCACCACGAACACGTTCTATGACGACCGTGAGAACGAGTGGGTCAACTCGACGAACATCGATATTTCGAAACTGAACGTGAGCCCCTACTGGCCGACCAACGGAATCATCTATACCAAGGAAACGGTGGCCGGAAACATGGAAGCGACCCGGCTGAAGAACGGATCCACCCTGAAAGCGGGTCTGACGGTCGTGTCGGAGAACCCCATCTACACCCAGGGCAATTACAACTCGGTCAACAAGAAGCCGGCCGCGCTGATGGCGGACGCCTACACGATCCTGTCGACCGCCTGGAACGATGCCGCCTCCAGCGGCGCGCTCAGCGGCCGTGTCGCCAACAACACGGTTGTCAACTGCTCGTTCATCTCAGGCAACGTGCCCAGCAGCGGGGGGAACTATAGCGGCGGCGTGGAGAACTTCCCGCGCTTCCTCGAGAAGTGGGACGGCAAGACCATGACCTGGAGCGGGTCGATGGTCGAGATGTGGCAGTCCCAGCAGGCCAACAGCCCCTGGTCGTACGGCAGTTACTACACCGCGCCGAATCGTGACTGGCATTTTGACACGGATCTGTTAGACCCGGACAAGCTGCCGCCTGGCACTCCGGTGGTCAACGCGGTCATCAAGCGCGGCTGGGCCAACACCGGCGGACCGATCGCGGATGCGCCTGTGGAGTGAGCACGAGAACGTCATGCGCACGGAAATGACTTGTGGGATGAAGCCGGCGGTGCAACCCCGCCGGTTTCACTGTGTGATGCCCCGCAGCGGTGAAGCGGGGTTTACGCTGATCGAGGTCATCATTACCATCGCGATACTGGGAATCCTGAGCAGTGTGGCGGTTCCCGCTTACCGCGACATGGCGCTTGATGCGCGCAGGAGTTCGTGCCGGGGGGCGCTCGGCGGTTTGCGGGAGGGAATCCAGAATTGGCAGGCGGAACGGGCATTGTCGACGGGCATCGCGTCCTGGCCGGCAATCGATTCCGTGCGCACCCCAAACGTCGTCATGGCGAATCGCGTGCCGCCCAACCCGTTTCAGGCGCAGGACCGGGCGCCCGATTCCGTGGTGCAGGGCGCCGTCAAGGGTCAAGTCTACGGCACCCGCGGCGGTTGGGCCTACAATCCGGGCACCGGCCAGATTTGGCCGAATACCAACACATCGCTCGGCGGGACCGGCTGCGGCGGCGCAACGTATGTCGGTGAGAACAACTGGTAACGACACCGGGAGCCCCATGCGCGGCCCCCACCATGGGGATTTCGACGGCGCGGACTGCCCGCGCCGTTTCTCGGTTTTAGAGGATGGATAACGCCTGATCGATCGTGCGCGCGGGCGTGATTTCGAGTTCGCCGCGGCGCCCGAGATCGCGGGCATTGACCGCGGGGATGACGGCGCGGCGAAATCCGATCTTCTCCGACTCGTTCAGCCGCACATCGATCTGCGGAACACCGCGAATCTCGCCCGCGAGGCCGACTTCACCCATGAAGACGGTGTCGGCAGGAGCGGGACGTTTCAGGGCCGCCGAGGCAATGGCCACCGCGGCCGCCAGATCGATTGACGGTTCATCGGTTGAGTACCCGCCGGCAATGTTGAGATACACATCCCGTCCCGAAAGCGAAAGACCACCGGCATTCTGCAATATGGCAATCAGAATGGCCGCGCGTCTCGGATCGAATCCCGACATGACTCGCTGCGGCATTCCTCCCCCCTGCCCGACGAGTGCCTGCACCTCCAGAAGCAGAGGTCGGTGGCCTTCGATTGCCACACCGACGGCGGATCCGGGAACATCCGGTGATCGCTCGGAGAGGAAGTGCGCCGAGGGGTTGTCGATTTCGGTCAGGCCGCGTTCCGTCATCTCAAAGAGTCCGACCTCATGGGTTGAACCGTAGCGATTTTTCTGGCAACGCAGTATGCGAATCCACTGGCGGCGGTCGCCTTCGAATTGGAGAACGGTGTCGACCAGGTGCTCGAGCACTTTGGGCCCGGCAATCAGACCGTCTTTCGTCACATGGCCGATCAGGAACACGACGGCGTTAGTGGCGCGCGCCCATTGGGAGAACTCGGCGGCTGTCTCGCGAATCTGCGAGACAGTCCCCGGCGCGCTTTGCATTTGAGGGTCGAAGGTGGTTTGTACTGAATCGACAACGATGGCCGCGGGTTTGAGCGCATCGGCCGCGCCGAGGATGGCCGACGCGTCGGTTTCTGTCAGCAGGTGCAGCGCGCTGTTGATTCCGAGCCGATCGGCGCGGCGCTTGATCTGCGCGGCGGATTCCTCTCCCGACACATAGAGGGCGCCGTAGCCGCGCTTCGCGAGACGCCCCGCCGCCTGCAGCATAAGGGTCGACTTGCCGATTCCCGGTTCACCGCCGACCAACACCGTTGATCCCGGAGATGCACCACCTCCGAGCACCGTGTCCAATTCGGCAATCCCGGTGGCGATCACTGCCAGGGTTTCGGTCGGGACATCCGCGAGAGCCACCGCCGCAGGACCCGAGCGTTTCTTCCCGCGCGCCGTCGCTCCGCCGCCGGGACGCGGCGCCGCCTTCTCCTCGTGGAGGGAGTTCCAGGTCCCGCAGTCAGGGCACTGTCCCATCCATTTGGCAAAGACCGAGCCGCAGGAGGCGCAGGCGTAGAAGGTTTTGGTTGTTGAGGCCATGGGGCCAAGATGGGCACGTGACATGGAAGAAAGCAATCATCTGGTGAGCATCCCACCGGCGCGATGCGGTAGTAACGACTTCACTCGTTGCTGTTCTCGACCCAGGGGGGCCTGTTGAAGTACCCATCCGGGGTGTAGGGGCGCAGCGACGGCTGAAGCCGTTACTACAGGGGGGGCAGCTAG
>JBFMFQ010000042.1:0-19532 GCA_040752075.1 Candidatus Zixiibacteriota bacterium
GCGCGTCTTGGTTCGCGCCCGGCCACGGTCTGAGTGCCGGTCTTGCCGGGGGGACAGGCCCTCAGTTATTGCTTGATCATCTCGCAAATCTGCAGCGTGTCCGTTGAGACCGGATGCCCTTTGACATAAACCAGATCGGCCGCCGCAAAGTCGGCCAAGGTGAGTGATGTGCCGACGGCATCGGTCAGCAGCGCGTTGGCGCAAACAAAACCGATCCAGCTTTCCGTCTCGAACAACACCGTCCGCGTCGTCACATCGACCGCCGCGAGTTCGTCAGTGAAGACCACGGAGCGCACCAGGCAGTCGCCGGGTAGCTTGATGGAGACGGCCAAGAGTGTGGTCTCATCGACCACCTCCGCCTTGACCACGACGGAGTCGCCGACCTTCAGGTCCGAGAACACCAGGGCGGAGTCGTAGATCGAATAGAAGCGGGCGTGATTATAATTCGGTCCCGTTGTCCCGGGCCCGCCGGTCTTGGCCATGCCGTTTCTCGGGACTTCCACCTTTGTCCAGATGACCGTGTTCTCATCGGTGAGAATCGTCTCGGGGCGATCCGCTACCGTGAAGGTTCCCGCCGCATAGTCGATGGTTGCGATGATCCCGCGGAATCCGACATCGATGGGATCGCAAGTCGGCACACCGAAGACCCGGATGCGGTGAGCGAGGACGGCTCCGCTCTCAAGCAGCGTGCCGCACGCGAGCAGTGAGTCTCCGACATTGATCTCCGAAAAGGAAATTGGCGTCTCGTCGCCCTGCGCAATCAACGCGATGTCGCAGTCTTCGGTTGCCGTGATGGCGTGCTCGTATCCGGCCAGCGTGAGCCGCAACGCATCCCAATCGATGGATTCAACGCGCCCGGTGACTTGAAGTGGATCGCCCGCGGGTGTCAGCGCCCCAGCCTGGGACTCCCAGGACCGCGAACTCATCGTTTCGATCGAAGGCTCAAAAGGACTCTCGTGGGAGCATCCGGCGCCAAAGGCGGCCATCAACACGCCCGCGAGGCAAAAGATGAGGGTTCCTTGTATCCGATTCATTTCATCCGTCTCCTGATCAGGTTTGCTTCCTCGTGGTTCACCGTCCTGTCTGTCGATTCCACTGCACTCATGTCATTCAGATACCTCCTCGTTCAGTTGCGAGACCGCGGCGTAGCAGAAATCCCCGCGACGCTCAGCTCTCAACTGACAGAGTGGGGCCAAAGTGGTTTCGTTCACCGGCGGTAACACGATTCGAGCATCGTCCCTGATGGGGAAGAAGAGTACTGCATGTGGACGTCCGCGCCGTGGCGCGCCGTTGCGCAACGGCGATCGCTGACCATTGCGGTCAGGGATCGTTGTCGATCAGCACGGGCGACGCCGCCAGGCCAAAGCGAACCGCAGGGTCAGGGGCAGACCGTCAAAGCCCGCCCGAAGAATACGATGTCGATCAAAATCGCCAGATCAACGGCGTCCGGAAGTCCGTCGCAACTCAAATCCGCCCGATCAGCGGGCGGAATTTGGATCGGCTGACCCCAATACACCACATCGATCAGTATGGCAAGGTCCACAGCGCTGAGAAGGCCATCATCATCGAGGTCGCCGCGCGGCAGCCCGGAGGCGAGTTCGATGGCGGCCAACGGATCGATCAGGCCGCTGCCCAGCTTTCCCTCCAGCCCGGGATTCAGTGAATCGATGTCGATCGCGGTTTGGTGGATGATGCCGCTCACCTCATCGTCCGAGGCCGATGGATGAACTGAGTAGATCAGCGCCGCGAGGCCCGTCACAAACGGAGCGGCAAAACTCGTCCCGTCCCACCAGGCATAGGAAGTGTCAAGATACGGGCTATAGACCCGCGTTCCGGGGGCGCAGACATCGACTTTGAGCCCGAAATTGGAGAAGTCGGCCTTCGCCTTCAGCGAGTCGACCGCCGCGATCGTCAGGCACGATGCCTTGTGTCCGGGAAACGGGAAGAGAATATCCGTCTCGGTCGCGTCATTGCCGGCGGAGGTCACCACCGTCACATCCTGGCTCTCGGCGAATTTCAACGCATCATCCAGAGCGTCATGCCGTCCCGTCATTCCAAGACTCAGATTCACCACTTTGCAGCCCGCCTCAATCGCCATCAACAGCGCCTTGGTCACCGCGTAGCCGTCCCCGCGGCCCAGGGTGTCGAGAACACGGTATGAATAGATGTCGCAGCCGGGCGCCACCAGGCGGGTGATCCCCGCGACAAATGTCCCATGGCCTGATCCGATCCCGCCCGGTTCATCATTGGCGAGATCATCCTCATCGACGAAGTCCCAGCCGGAGTAGACGCCGCCGGAGCCCGTTCCAAACTCCGGATGCCCCAGATTGACGCCACCATCGATGACCGCCACTTTGACGCCAGTGCCTTCGGTGATGGTGTAAACGTCGCTCAGCGCCAAGTCCGTCGCGGCCAATTGCGTTTCGTATTCGCCGGTACCATAGTAGTCCAGAAACGCCTGGCTTCGCTGCATGGATTCGGGCGTATCCAGATAGTAATTGGCCCCGCAATACTGCACCGATTCCAATTCGCCGATCAACACCGCGAGGCTTTCCGCGTCCTGCCCGTACTGGGTCGCCAGCAGATAACAGCCGGTTTGGTATACGAATCCCTTGACCGTGGTGCCGTAGGTGTTGTTGACCAGGTCGATACCGTATCCGGGTTGCATCTTGCAGACGATTTCCTCCGGCTTGTAATCCCCCGCCGGGCTTAAGGAAAACAGCACCGTGACAAGAATGATGGTCGTGGCAGTCACCCTGGCGAGCGATGCCCATCGAATGCCGGCCGACTTGTTGCCCATATGACTCTCCTTACCCGCCCGCGCCAAACGTGGAGAACGCCGCCCAGTGATAAGCCGAGGGATATGTCCCCCGCACCACGCGTGCGGCATGGCGCGCGGCATCGAGCAGATCGTTCCCGTCAAAATAGCGTTGATAGAAGTTCTCCATCCAAAGCGCGGCGGTTCGGTCGGTGACCGGCCAGTGCGCCGCCACCACGTTACGCACTCCCATCTCGAGCAGGGATCTCACGAGCCCGGTCGATTCTTCCCCCGGCATGGTGAGTTGCTCGCCGGCCCGGCAGGACGCCAGCATGGCGAGATGAACTTGGCACGACTTCAGGCGGAAATCGACGGCGAAGAGCGGGCCGTCTTCCAGCATCAGCGAGGAATAAAAGGAATTGTCGGAGCGCTGAATCGTGTGTCCCGCGTAATGCCAGATGCGGAATTCGCCGCATGAGGGCCAGCTCGCCCGCCGGCAGGGATCGTGTGTCACCGTCGCGGAGCCCGCGAGCCGGGCGAGGACGTCCAATTCATGGTCAACATGCGGAAGGCGCTCGGCCGCTCCGCGAAAAATCTCTACTCGATTGGATGCGACCGCGATGCCGCAGGCGGCCTGGTAATGCCGGATGCTGGGAGTGAGGACGAACTGATGCCGTTCCGCGAGCGGTGAGCCGTTGACGGTGAGCGCCTGCCAGGGCAGATTGGACAACTCACCCTCCGGCACAATCAGGACAACCGGGCACTCCCTCCGCACCTTCAACGGCGGCCATAGCCACTCGCCCAAGTCACTCCACAGGGCCCTCTCGGCGTCAGCGACATCCACCCCGCCGAGGCGTTCGGCGAGCAACTCGCTTTCGAGAATGTAGCGCCAGCGCCGCATCGCCTTCTCCACCCGGACCGGGCCATCCTCAAACGTGTGCAGTGTGGTGGCCCCGTCATCGTGCACGAACGCGATGATGCGGTCCTCCGCGACATGAAACTGGACTATCGGAAGGCGCTTGGAGATCGACTGAATCTCAGGGACCAGTCTCTCAATTGTGTCCGTTGCATCACGCCGACTGGTCTCAAGTCGGATCAGTTCCTCCCGCAAGTGGTTTTGCAGCGCTGAGAGCGCCCGGTCCTCCGTTTTTCGGTTGGCAACGCTCCGCTCGCCGTTCCGGCCTCCGACCCGCCCGGCCAGCGCCGCGACCCGCCGGGCAAGCGACCCGAGACTGTCCTCCACCCGCTGACGCTCCGGCTGCCCCGCACCTGTTCGCGGAATCGGCGACCAGACACCTGCCGTCTTGAATCGTTCCGACCAGGCGGCGGCAACCACCGGATCGCGATCGAGTTCCGCGGCGATCAGCCGGGAGTGAGGCAAAACCTGCCTGCGAGTGTACGCCGCTCTCAAGTCCAGCGGCGGAAGTTGCGCCCGCACGGCATCGAGGCGATCGGCCGCGCTCTGCCAGTGCTGCCGGGCGACTCCTAGATCGCCTCGTTGAGCCATCACATCGCCCAGCGCCATCTGCCAGGCCGCGTAGAGATGCGGAACTTTTCGCACTGCCCCGTTTCTTCTGAGGCGCCCGAACGCGCTCCGGGCCCGCGCGGGGTTGCTCGCTTCCTTCAGATCACAAACCGCCTGCCAAAGCGGCAATTGCGCCCGTGCAAATCGTGACCGTGCGGACTCCAGATGCCTTCGGCCATCCGGGCCGCTCGTCCCTGCGATGTCCGCGGCCAGCAGGTGAGCGGTGCCCAGGAACCCCTGGTTCCCTTCCGAGGTGAAGCCGGCCATCGCGCGATCCAGCGCCCGGCGCGCTTCGCTTCGCGCACCCATGGCAAAGGCCGCCTGGGCGCGGAAGAGGGAGGCCTTGGCGCTCTCGTATTGGAGGTGCACTTTGGCAAATCTGCGCTCAGCAAGTCGGCCGGCGTCGCGACCGTCCGCGAACAGCCCCAGACCAATGAACGCCTCGGATCGGTCAAGGATGCAGAGGGCCTCACCCTTGCGGTCGCCGCCGTTACGGTAAATGGTTTCACAGGACGACAGCTCGGAAAGCGCCGTGTGGAAGTCGCCGGCCAGCATTCGCAGCCACGCGAGCCCATAGCGCGCGTCGTTTGCGTCGAGTGTGCACCCCTCAGACTCGTAAGACTGCTGGGCTTTCCGGTACAGCGCCTCCGCTTCCGCAAAATCGAAGAGCTGAACCAGGGTATTGGCCCGATTGTAGTGGCACCGCGCCGCCGCCAGCGCGTTTCCGTTGGCCTCGAAGTAAGCGGCGGCCTGCCGGTACAGCTGTTCCGCATCACGGTGCCGGTCCCGGCGATGAAGGAGGTTTGCGTAATTGACCCGCGTCTGCGCAAGATCGGACTCCGCTCCAATGCGGGTGAAGACCGCCATGGCCCGCCGGGCCGCCTGCCTGGCGGCCTCAAACTGACCGAGGTACATGTGAACATCCACCAGGGCCCTGTCGATGCGGGCGCAGAGCGGCTGTTCGCCCCTGGCGAGTTTTCGGGCTTTCAAGTAGGCGTCCAAGGCCTCGGCATGGGCGCCGCTTAGGTGAGTGACACGGGCCAACGCGCGATAGGCCGACAGCGCCATCTCGCCTTTGCCCATGCCCGCCCGGCTGACAAAACATCTTGCCAGGGACAGCGCGCGTGTTAAAGACCGCCGCGAGGTCTCCTCGATGAACTGATTGCACCGCGCGGCAAGCGCTTCCGTCGGCAGGTTCCGGGTCGAACCCCCGCGAAGGAACCGCCGCACGGCGGATTCTGTTACGGGCTCTTCCACGACAACCGGGGTGTTACGATGATGAGTTCATCGAAGCGTATCTTGACGGCATCGGGCGGTCGCGTGCTCGTCCAGTGAAAGAGCCCACTGGAGTCCGCCTGCACCTCCTGTCTGCCTGCCACCAAGATCACCTGCGAAGGGCGAAGCTGTGGCCCTGTGACCTGCGCGACGAATGCCCACTGACGCGCTCCGCGTTCGGCCCGGACATCCAGCCTGATGTTCTCCGCCTCAAACCGACACCGCCGATCGCTGACAGCGCTTTGGTCCCTGACACCGACCAACCGTGGTTCTCCCCAGGAATCAAATGTCAGGCGCAGCATCACCGTTTTTATGTTGTCCAAAATGGTCGCAGTTTCAGCCAGGCCAGCGGCCCTTTCCACCAAGATGGGGGGAGCGTCGGGGAGCGGGGGCAACCCCTGGACTGGGAAAAGCCCGAGCATCCTAACCGCGACCTGGCACTCGGCACATGACTCCAAGTGCCGATTCTGCTTGAGCGTCTTCGCACGGGCGGCTTCGATCAACTCCTGTCGGCTCAAATGTCCACTCATCGCAGTTAGCCCATTCCCCCGGTATTACAGTGCTTTGACGGTCTCATTCCGTTCATCCATGTGGCCGTTTCTCACAAGAATCTCCCTGAGGCGGTCCAGGCAGCGGCGCCGCAACGCCCCCAGGCTATTGCTTGCCAACCCGAGGCGTGCGGCAATCTCTTCGTAGGTTTGCTCCTCGGGGGCGAAGAAGAAGAGCTCGACCAGTCTCCTGCAGCGCGGATCGAGTTCCCCGAGGGCAATGCCCAATTGCGATTGCCGCTCGAGCACTTCCAGAACTTCGTCCGGGAGTGGAGCGGAATCCGGGGTCTCCGTTAAATCCGTCTCCTTGTCCTCCCGCTGGGCCCGATGACGGAGTCTTAGGGCTTCCCGCTTCGCCGTCGTAACCAACCAGGTTGAAATCCGGGACGGTTCCCTGAGCCTCCGGCGATTCTCGTAAAGCGCGACCCACGTCTGCTGAAAACAATCCGCGACATCCGGCGCGGAGAGCCCCGCGCGCGTGCAGACCGCATACACGAGGGACTGATAGCGTCCGATCAGAAGACGCCACGCGGCGGCATCACCTGAAAGGACTCTCCCCCACAACTCGGTGTCGTTCTCGGGCACGACGCAATATACACGACACGGCTTGCTGCCCGATGAACAGACTGTCAAATCATCTTGCAGCGACAACATGCTCTCCCCGCCCGGGATGCGCATGAATCCAGGACTGTACTTATCCGCGTTACGCCGCGCGCTGCATCACGGAAGCCCGCGATCACCGGGAAAGTCGACTTCAACTTCGTGCCCCGCCGTCGATTCAACGCCGCCTTCCGCCATCAGCAGATCGTTCTGCTGCGCCGGCGCCGTCAAGACGCAGAACTTGATCATCAGGACGAGCCAAGATCCGGACCGTGCGCGTGAACTTGGATCACAATTCTCGAGTATGGGGATGCACACGTCGCGGTGTTTCCATGGTTGCTTGTTCGAGAATCAAGTTGACGAAAAGGCGGAGGTCGTGAATACTCGGTTGAAAGACACCCGCTCCACGACCATGGTTCTGGGGACGATGCATGACAGCGAATTCGCAGGGCAAAGTGCGCCGGCTCGGAATCTTTGCGGGTCCCGTCCTCGCTCTCGTTCTCTACATCTTACTTCCGGCAGAGTACCACGGCGCAACGGGTGAGGTGGTTCCCCTCGGACATGCCACCCGGGCGACTCTAGCGATGATGGCCTGGATGGCCGCCTGGTGGATGACCGAGGCGGTCGATATCGCGGTAACCTCGCTGGTCCCAATCGTCGCCTTTCCCATCCTCGGAATCATGCCGCTGGGCAAGACAACGGCGAACTACGGTGCCGACGTCATCTTCCTGTTCTTTGGCGGATTTGTCATCGCGCTGGCGATACAGCGCTGGGGGCTCGACCGGCGAATCGCGTTTCAAGCCCTCAAGTGGGTCGGCACACGGCCGGCCGCCATCGTTGCCGGCATCATGGGCGCCACCGCCTTCATCAGCATGTGGGTCTCGAACACCGCAACCGCCGCCATGATGGTGCCGATTGCGCTCTCAATTGTCGACCTTTCGGTCGTGCGCCGGACTGGCAAGACGCTGGCCGAACACGGGGGTATTCCCGGAGATGATGCCAACAACCGGAATCTCGGCCTCTCTCTGCTTTTGGGAGTCGCCTATGCGGCCTCTATCGGGGGACTCGGCACGATCATCGGCTCGCCCCCAAACGGCATCTTTGTCCGATTCTACGCCCAGACGTACGGCGCCGAGGTGTCGTTTGCCAAGTGGATGCTGGTCGGCATTCCCGCAATGCTCCTGTTTCTGCCGCTGGCCTGGTTTCTCCTCGCGCGTGTTTTGTTCCCGGTGCGAATCCGCGAGATCGAAGGCGGGCGCGACTGGGTGACGGGGGAGATTCGGAAACTCGGACCGCTGAACCGTGGTGAGCGTGCCACCGTGAGCGTCTTTGCCTTAACAGTCTTCCTTTGGGTCTTCCGTCCGCTATTGGCGGGAATTCAAATCGGCGGTCTTGCGCCGCTCGCGGGGCTTTCGGACGCCCTGATTGCCGTCGCCGCGGCCATCGCGCTTTTCATGATCCCGGTCGACCGCGATCGGGGACAGTGTGTCATCGATTGGGAGAGCACCACCAGATTGCCCTGGGGTGTGCTCATCCTCTTCGGCGGGGGACTGGCGCTGGCCGCCGCGACCGAGGCGAACGGTGTCGGCGAATACATCGGCAGCCTCGCGCGCGGATTCTCCGGTTGGCCGGTCATGGGCGTGGTCTTCGTCGTGATCGCGCTCATGGTTTTCATGTCCGAATTGACATCGAATACCGCGCAAGTCGCGACGATGCTGCCGATCCTCGCCGGACTCGCGCCGGTCCTGGGTGTTCCCCCGGCGCTGCTCTTGGTGCCTTCGACAATCGCCGCAAGCTGCGCCTTCATGATGCCGGTGGGCACACCTCCCAATGCCATCGTATTCGGAACCGGTCTGGTGCGAATGCCTCAGATGATCAAGGCCGGCCTCTGGCTCAACATCACCGGCATTCTCCTCATCACCGCTCTCACGTACCTCGTCATCGGTCCGCTGCTCGCCGCGCCATAGATGGCGCCGGCGTCGCGGGAGGGGAATCGCCTATTTCAACAGCACCATCTTCCGCGTTTGCACATCCCTGTCGGTCCGCAACCGGTAGAGATAGACGCCGCTCGGAAGCGGCGAGCCCTGCATGTCCCTGCCGTTCCACTCAAATGAGTACGACCCCGGCGCGAGGTCACTCTCGCGATGGGTCAGCACCGTCTGCCCGAGGATATTCACAACCGACAACGCGGCGGAGCCGGCCTTGCTCAGGTCGAAGCGGATCGTCGTCGCGCCGTTGAACGGGTTGGGACTGTTCTGATGCAGGGCGAAGACGCGCGGAGTCTGATTCCCGGCGGGCTCAAAGACCGCCTCGCTGATCGGCGCATAGGCGACGATGCCGACATCGTTTTTGGTGTCCGGTTCGGCCGTGGGATTGACATACCCGGCGATGTACACGTGGTCCTCTTCGCCGACGCAGATACGAGTGGCGCGGTCATATCCTCCATCGCCGTCCCACGTCATGTCCCATTCGGAAGTTCCCGTTGCGCCATCGAATTTGATCGTGGCGAAGTCGTATCCGCCTGTCGCGGAACGGTTCCCCGTGACGTACATGTTCCCCGCTCCGTCGATCGTCATCGCGTAGGCATAGTCGCTGACCGTTGTGCCCGCATGGGAAACGAAAAGTGAATCGCCATCGGGGGACAGCTTCAGGAACGCGAAGTCCCGAAGTTTGCCGATCTCGCTCGTCATGCCGCCGACACATACGTTGCCATCACCGTCCAAACGAACTCCGACCGGCTCATCGCTTGAACTCGAGGTGCCGTTATAGGACCAGTCCCAGAGAAGCGTGCCTCCCGAGGAGTACTTCAAAACGACGATGTCGGGAATGCCGCTCGCGTCTTTGAGCGTCCCGACCACGTAGGCGTTTCCTGCGTCATCGACCGCCAGATCGATCCCCTCATCGTAACGATGCTCCGGCCCGTCGTACACACGTCCCCATAGCGTATCCCCGTCGGCGCTCATCTTCACGGTGAGGATATCATCCAGATTCGCCGTCGGAGCGGTGCCGGTGAAGTACACGCTCCCGTCCGGCGCACAGGCCACGCTTTGGCCATTGCCGCCCGTGGCGCCCGTCCACCGGTAAAAGCACGTCCAAAGCGAGTCGCCGTCGGGTGTGAACTTCGTCACGTTGGGGTGATAACCCCCGGACGAGCTCATGCCCACCACGATGATATTCCCCGTCGGGTCGAATGTCATGTCGCGCATGGAGCCGTCGCCCCCGATCTGGTATCTTTGGGCCCAGTCCACAACCCCGGAGGCCGTGACCCTGACCAGGAGTTTTTGGGGAGACGTCACACCCTTGGTGGTCGTCCAGCCGGTGATGTACACATTCCCGTTGTTGTCAACGAGCATCGCCTGGGCGTAGTCGATTGAGTCCCCGGGACCGTTAATGGGAATCTCCCATTCGACATCCCCGACATCATCGTACTTGCCGGCTAGAAAATCCCAATCCGCCGTCCCCGTGCTCCGTGCGGCAACATAGCAATTGCCAAGCGCATCGACCCCGACTCCGCAAGGATCCTCATCGTTGTCGCCGGGACCCGCGTAGATGTGGGACCACTTCTCCTGGACCTGTGCTTGAACCCCGCTGGCGCCAGCAAGCAGCGCCAGCGTCACGATCAGCCAAAGCCGATTGAATATCATTGTCACCTCGTGGTCAGAAAACGTTCGCCATGCGCGTCAATTCAGAAGCCGCGGGTATTCCATGTCGAGTTGCCAGATCAGAAAACCAAGCTCGACCGACAGATCCTCGATGCTTTTGCTCACCGGGTTGGTCCCGGCATGCCCGGACTTGAGATCATAGTAAAGCAACACCGGCGACTTCTCCCCGGCAACCGACTGCAGGAGCGCCGCCATCTTCCGGGCGTGCATCGGGTCCACCCTTGTGTCGCCATCCCCGGTGATGAACATCACCGACGGGTAGCTCACGCCGGGCCTGATATTGTGGTAGGGCGAATAGGCGTGCAGGTACGGAAATTGGCTGGCCGAGTCGGCGGATCCGTATTCCGAGATCCAGTACGGTCCCATGAGAAGTTTGTGGTAGCGCAGCATGTCGAGCAACGGGTGCCAGCAGACCACCGCTTTGAACAACTCCGGCCGCTGCGCCAGGGCCGCGCCGACCAGAAGCCCGCCGTTGCTGCCGCCGCTGATGGCCAGGCGCGAAGGGTTCGTGTACTTGTTGGCGATCAGCCACTCTGCCGCCGCGATGAAATCGTCGAAGACATTCTGCTTGTTGCCAAGCATGCCGGCCTCGTGCCATTTCTCGCCGAATTCGCCGCCGCCGCGCAACGCCGGCGAAGCGACAACACCGCCGGCTTCCATCCAGATTGCATATTGCGATGAGAAATAGGCCCCGCTCGAGGCGTTGAATCCGCCATACCCCGTGAGAAAGACCGGGTTGTTGCCGTCCATCTTGAGCCCTTTCAGATGGGCGAGAAACATCGGAATCCGGGTGCCGTCCTTCGATGGATACCACACCTGCTGGACTTCAAAGTCGCTGCCCTTAAAGGGGAGATCGGGCGTGAACCAGACTTCGCTCGTGCCCGTCGCGAGATCATACTTGTAGATCGATCCCGGGTTGTTGAAGGTCGTAAACGAATAAAAGGCCACCTCATCATCCCAGAGGCCACTCACAAACCCGCCCGACCCGATTCCGGGCAGCGGCAAATCGCCCAATGGCTGACCGTCCGGATCGAAAATCTTCACCTTGTTGGCCACGTTCTCCAGGTACGTTACAAAGATCCGATTGCCCACATAGCCCAGGGCCTCGATAGGTGCTGATGCCTCGGGAATCACCTCGCGCCAATGCGCCGGCTCCGTCTGCGCCGGATCAATGGCCACGACCTTCCAGTTCGGCGCGTTGTGATTCGTTTGGACGTAAACCCGGCCGCCAATGACGGTGCCGTAGAAAAGCGCATCAATCCCCGTGACGATCGGAATTACGGGACCATCGGACACCACATCCTTGATGAAAAACTCAGAGCGGCTTCCGCCGGCGCCGAAGTGGACCGTCATGAGAAGCGTCTTCCGGTCTTCTGACAGCGTCGCGCTGATAATCTCCTCGGGGCCGTAGCCTTCGCCGAAGACCAGCTTGTCCTGCTCTGACGGCATTCCAAATACGTGGAAGTACACACGGCTCTGTCCGTCTTCGATCCGCTTGACGTAATAGCATCCCTTGTTGTCGCCAGTGATCGACATTCCGAAGTAGACGTTGGCCGGGAACACGTCGGAGAGATCCTCGCCGGTGTCAACATTCTTGAAGTGAATCTCCGTCTCGTCCTGCCCACCCTGACGGACATCGTATGCCATCAGCGTCCCATCGTTGGACACATCCACGATCGAGGCATTGGTGCGGAGATCCTCGCTCATCAGATGCGGATCCAAAAGCAGTTTCTCCGACCCGCTCAACCCCTCACGACACCAGACTGTCCACAGTTCCTGGTCCGCGTTGCGTCGGCTGTAGAAGTAACGGCTCCCGGCCCGAAAGGGCGTCGAGATGCGGTTCACTCGAAGCAACTCGGTCAGGCGTGCCGCCGTCGCCTGCCTCGCGGTGAACTGCGGATAAAACGACTCGGTATAGGCAATCTGGGCGTTCAGCCAATCGCGCGTGGCCGGGCTATTCTGATCCTCAAGCCACCGGTAAGGATCGGTCATCACGACACCGTGGAGAGTGTCGACCACAGGGACGGCGTCAGTGGGCGGCGGTGCGGCGGACGTAAAGGTGATGGGAACGAACAGCCAGCAACTGACGAGAAAAACGTCAAGCCCCCGGATCCCGCGTGGACTCCTCATGGAAACACTCCCTTCCCGATAACCGATGGCATTGCGAAGCTGATCGACTCCTCGCATCTGTGAATCAATTCACAAAATGGGCGATTGATGAGTCACCGTCAACCGGTTACTGCGCACGCGTCGCGGTCGTACATGAACCCGGATCTGATATATGACCAGAAAGGGGATATAAAGCCCCGGCCAGTTGGCAGCATCGCCGGTATGGTCACAAAAATCACAAAGAGACGTATTAAAGTGAGATTCGGAGGATGATGCCCCGCCGCGATTCTGTGGCCGAATGCGAAGCAAGCAGAAGCCTAGATTGCCTCATCCTCGTCGAAGGAATACGCCATGACAACCATTGCTCTTGTCACTCTCCTTGGGTGTGCCGCCTGGGCAGTAACAGCCGGGTTGTTGACGGTGCGTTACTGCCAATTGCGAGGAACTTCAATTAACCCGCTGCTGCTCGGCATTGGGATGCTGCGGTGCCTTGGGCGATACAGGGAGTTGACGGTCGCGGAAACAGGCCATGTCGGGGTGCTGTTCTATCACTTCATCATTGCCATCAATGCCGCCCTCATTGCTGCCATCGTACTACTGCTCGTGAAGATCATGTGAGCCCTGGTGGTTGGGCAGCAATACCCGAGATTCCGGTCCCGGAAGCATCCAGGCGTCGCCCGCGACGCGCCGCCATCGCGACAACATCCGCAAGCACAAAGGCGAGCATGAGCCGGGACTTCATGAATACACTCCTGGCCGTCAGTCTGATGCCGATTGGAATTCACCACTACTGGAGTGTCACAAGAACAAGTACATGGCCCTGGCCCGACGCCAGGCCGGACATGGCTTTCCCAATGATCGCGCCCTGCGCGCGGTTGTGATCGACGACACGCATGGCGTGGCCGGGCGTGTCTGACGTCGTGAGCAGATCACCGGGAACGATTGCACCATACTTCGCATCCGCCAGACAGTAGACTTTGCCCGAAAGAGCAATCGGGACATCGCCCGCCGCCTTAGCGTCCCGTTGGCCGAGCACCATCCCGGGCTTCACGTCACCCGCGCCGCTGATGATCCCCGCAACCAATTTGTCGTAGGCGTCCCGCGATTGACGGAACTTGCCGGGATGATCGGGGTCGATGCACACGACTGTCCCTGCGGCTCCGTCGCTGCCGGGGGTGATGGGGAAGAACTCGGCAATGTCGGTGCCTCCCGTCAAACTGAGGAACTCTGACTCGATCCATGCCTGCCCCGGCAGAGTAAAATCGCCGCCCGGGAAATACTCCGCGTTGAGGTCAATGGCCGGTGACCCGTCACTCTTAAGCAGCAGCATACGAGAGCCCGCGTTGATGTCATCGGACGCCATGATTTTCACCGTCATCGTCGCCGTGCCGCTGCCATTCTGAAAGAGCATCATCTCTCCCGATGAGTTTTCCCCGGCGGCGTGCAAACGGACATGGGTCGGCCCGTCAGAATCCAGCAGGCGAAACGCGCCGACATTGCCCTCGTCCCCGTCCAATTCGATGGTGCGGGTCCCCTCCGAATTATAGATGTCAATTCGTCCGCCGGCATCCGCCTGCTCCGTTCCCACCGCGTCGATGCTTACCCGCGTTTGATTCGTGGTCGAGCGGAGATCGATCCGCCCCGAATTGCCGTCGTCCCCGTCGATGTCCACGCTGATGCCGGTCGAGTTGGCCCGGTTCATTCGGAGCGATCCGCCGCCGCCCGAGCCCACCTCGAAAGTGCCCGCCAAATCGCCGGATGCGTCATGCAGGCGAAGCCGCCCGCCATTCGGCGCCAGCCAGTCCAATGTGGAGTAATCCACCCCAGCCCCAAGGTTGCTCACGCTGTAGGATCCCTGGGTCCGGATGTCCCCCGTTTCCCCCTCCAGACGCGTCTCCACCTGGCCTGAGAATGAACTGCGCAGTTTTAAGAGTCCTGCCGAGCCGGGCACGCCAAGATGGACCGAGTCCTCGAATACCACCAAATCATGAACGGTCCCCCCGAGCGAGCCGTCGATGGTCCCCACGGAGAACGCGTACGGCGACGACTCCAGCCGAACCCGCGGAAGGATGATCAATCCCGAGCCCGCATCGACACCGATCTCGAGGTATGCCGCTGAGTCCGGAAGACTCAAGGGCTCGATCGGCATCTCACGCCCAAGGTGCGCCGTCCACAGGCCTTGTTCGTCGGTCGCAATCTCATGCGTTTCGACCGTGCCAAAAGTCGGCGGCCACCACTGCACCTGAATTCCGCCCGGGGCCGGTTTGCTCCAAATACTGAATGTGAAAGTTTTCAATCCAGGTGGAAGCGGAATCCCGGACGAGTCGGTCAATTGCCCCTGGACAGTCACACGCCCCGGCGGCGCGGCGGGGGCAGAAGCCGTTATCATTGTCAGCGCAGTTGTGACGAGAATCAATCGTGCCAGCATTCGGGCCATGCAGTCCTCCGTCGTTATGCCCATCAAGGACCCGTGAATCGCCTCAGCCGTCTGTAAACGGCATCGGGGAGTAATATAGTCATGATTTCGATTTGATCGCTCAAACCGGAGACGCAAACTGCCGGTGACTGGGGACCTCCCCAGCCCGAGACACCTCAAGTCTTCCCACCAATCGTCGAGATTGCGCCCGAGCGGCCTTGAACGGCCTCCGGCGGGTACTGCCCCGCCCTTTCCCGTTCCCGTCCTAACACGTTCGCGGCGAATCCGTTAGCGTTCTCACGAACGGCGTCGGCGTCCAAAGGCGAAGATGTTCCACACCTATCTCCCGTCCAAACCTCCCACGCATTTTGACAGTCACCTGCGCGTGAGGGGATCATATTCAGCAAGGGCCGCAATTGACTCCTTGCCCCGGGGAGACCCCATGATTCCAAAGACTCGCTACATCCGCTATGGCATGCTCACGGTCATCACCGGTCTGGTCACTTATCTCGCACTGGGATACGGCTCCCGCTCGTTTGAGGCCTACTGCCCCTTCGGCGGGATGGAAAGCCTCTGGGGACTGTTCCGAGATGGCGAGTTCAGTTGCGCGCTCGGTCCGCTCAATCTCTCGCTCATGATCGGGATCTTCGCGCTTGCCTTGGTGACGAAGAAGACCTTTTGCGGATGGGCCTGTCCCATCGGGTTTTTTGGCGAACTCGGCGGACGTCTCGGATCGTTTTTCACCAATGGAAGACTGACACCCGGTCGAAAGGTCGATTCACGTCTCCGGCTGCTGCGCTACGCGGTTCTGGTCGTGTCCCTCTATTTCACCTACAAAGTCGGCGACCTGATCCTGCGCGGCTACGACCCGTTCTACCTGATCTTCTCCGGTTTCGGGCATGGTAGCGTGGGCATGATCTCCTGGGTCGTCTTGGGCATCACCGTGGCCGGCGCCCTCATCATCCCGATGTTCTTCTGCCGTTACCTCTGTCCGTTGGGCGCGGTTCTCGATCCATTCGGGCGATTGGGATTAATCAAGGTCACCCGCAACGACGCGGCCTGCACCGCTTGCGGACACTGCCAGACCGCCTGCCCCCATGACATCCCAGTACAAACGCTGGCGAAGGTCCGGCATCATGATTGCACCAACTGCCTGGAGTGCGTGGAGATTTGTCCGGAACCGGAGGCGCTGACTCTGAGGGCCAACTTTTAGGGGACGATCATGCGGATACCAAAACTGACACTGCCGATTCTGGTTGTTGCCTTTCTCTTTGGCGGCTATGCCCTGCGCCTGATCTTTACCCAGCCGACCACCGCCGCGACCATGGGCGGCGATGGCGGTGCCACCCTGACATGCATCGTCGATGGCGTCAAATGCAAGGGAACCGCGGCGTTTTTCTCGTCGCGTTTTAACGAAGTCCCCGGCATCGCCGGCATCGAGACATTCGCCACCGAGCACCGCGCGGTCTTCACCTATGACCCCGCGGTCATCACGCCGGAAGACATCCGCCAACTGATCGATGCGCCGGTGGTCCTCGACGACAGCACCACGGTCGACTTCTTCAAGTGCCTCTCGATGGAATAGGAAAAGGGGGCGCCGCTGATCCCTCCACCGGCGCCCGCCCCGTCAACTAGTACTGCACCGTGACCCCGCGCGCCTGCAACGCCGGAATCTGTGTGTTCCGCGCTTCGTCCGATAACGGATTGTAGAGCAGATACAGATGATCGCCCGTCCCGATCCCGGGGTTTGCCACCAACGGGCCCAGGTCGGTGAGCTGGGTTTGCAGGAGCCAGACATCAGTCAGTTCAGGGAAGAACTCGAGCACGGCAATGTCCGAAAGGTTGTTGAAGGACGCCTCGATGGTCAGCAGGTCTGTCATGAGCGCCAATGGGGCGAGGCTTGTCGTCCCGGTGCGGGCGATCTCGATGTTGGTCATCTTCGTCAATCCGGAAAGCGGCGCCAGGCCCGAGGTCACCGGGTTGTTCCCCACCGACAGGATCTCCAAATCGGGGAGCTGCGCCAATTGGCCGAGGTCGGCGATCTGATTGAATCCCAAGTGCAAGTGCCTGAGGGCATCCAAGCCGGTCAACGGGGATAGGTCGCTGATCCGGTTGTTGGTAAGGTTTACGTCGAACAGAAGCGTCAGTCCCGAAAGCGGGGTCAAGTCCGCAATAGCATTGTCCATGAGGGCGAGAAATCGCAGTTGAGAAGCATACTCAAGGCCGGTCAGGTCCACAATCCCCCGTCCGTCGGCCCGCAAATCGATCATCGACTCCATGTCGGAGCCGAGTATCTCACCCTCTGGAATGCCCAGCTTCTGCCGCACCGCCGACTCGAGATTGGCATCCAGAAAGACCACGGCCATGTCGCCCACCGTGGACACGCAGACCAGGTTTGACATCTCCGACCACCCGCCGCTGTCGGTGCAGCATTTCAGCGCGAAGCAGTAACGGATTCCGGAGGACAGTCCGGCGACCAGCACGGTTTCCACCTCGCCGCCCGCTTTGGCCGGCGGCACTTCCATGACCTGAGTGGCGCTGTCGAATGTTGCCGACGACATCGCGCTGGTCGACTTCCGGAGGTCGTACCAGGCCGCGGTCCCATGCGAAGCGTCGCTCATTGGGACTGTCCAAGCCAGCGTAATGGTGGCACGGGTGGAATCGATCACCCGCAGGTCGGTGATGGCGGCCGGGGGGATGGCGTCATCGTCGTCATCATCGTCCACGTCGGTCGATTTCCCCGTGCTGCAGCCGACGGCGAACACGACAAACGAGGCAAAAAGACCGGCGAACAGGATTCGCAACCAGCGGTATGGCATAATCGGACCCCTTTCGATGGACTCGGTCGAAGCGGTCACGGGAGCCGGGAACGACGGGCCCGGGTGGCGTGGCCCCATCAAAATACCGCACCCCCTCCGCCGTGGCAATTGAAATGACATGATGAACATAGAGGCGACTATGGTCGATAGTGGACAGATTTGCTCCTCCTTGTGTCCCTGCCGACCAGAGATTTATGGGCTTGGGGGGAGGGGGACGCAACTTGCCCGTTGTGCCCCGGCGCCGATCTGCGCAGACTATGGCGACCGCCCCGGCCGGACCATCACCGGACAGAAGGGAGTACCATTGCTGACCGATACCGACTCCAGACGGCATCATCCCCATGCCAAGTCCAAGACCGAGATTGAAAAACTGCGCATTCGCCTTGGTGAAGAGCAGCGTCTCTGCCGCGAACTGGGCATTCCGACCGTGATCGCGTTCGCCGGGTTCAGCGCCGCGGGCAAGGGCTACGTCGTGGGCGACCTGGGGCAGGCGCTCGATCCGCGCGGATTCACCGTGCACACGATCCAGGACCCGACCCCGGACGAGGAACTGCGCCCGCCGTTTTGGCGTTTCTGGACCAAGCAGCCGGAAAACGGGCGAATCGGGATCTTTATCCGCAGTTGGTACAGCAGTCTCTTCGGACGCGCCAAGGGCTACCGGTCGCCGCGCGAACGGGTCGATCTTTGCACCCGCATCAACATCTTCGAACGCCAACTCGCCGACTCCGGCTGCGTCATGCAGAAGTACTACCTGCATGTCTCGCGCAAGGAGCAGGAGAAGCGGTTCAAAGCGCTGGAAAAGAATCCCGACACGTCATGGCGCATCACCAAGGACGACTGGCGGCAGTTGAAAGATTACGACAACCTGCTCGCTCTTTCGGATGAAGTCCTGATGGCGACCGACAAGCCGCAGTCCCCCTGGATCGTGCTCCCGGCCGATGACCTGCGCTCGTCATCGCTGTTTCTGATGGAAACCCTGGCGGAACGCATGCAGACCGCCCGTCGCGAACGCGCCCCGCGCAGCACCGCGAAGTCCCCGAAAACCGCCAAGCCCAAGGCTGCGCCGGCCGCCTCCGGTTCCGCGCTCGCCCGGGCGGACTTAAAGCAGAGCCTCTCACGCAAAGTGTACGACCGCGATCTCGAACGCCTGCAGGACCGGATCCGCATCCTGCAACACCGCGCCTACCGCAAGCGTCTCCCGGTCGCGATTGTCTACGAGGGCTGGGATGCCGCCGGCAAGGGCGGCAACATCCGCCGTCTGGTCCGCACCCTCGACCCGCGCGGCTACGATGTCATTCCCTTCGCCGCACCGACCGATGTCGAAAAGCGTCACCACTACCTCTGGCGCTTCTGGATCAACGCCCCCCGCTCCGGCCACATCGCGATCTTCGACCGCTCCTGGTACGGCCGTGTCCTGGTCGAGCATGTCGAGGGATTCTGCACCCCCGCCGACTACGAGCGCGCTTTCACCGAAATCCGCGAGATGGAAAAGGAGTGGACCGACTCCGGCGTGCTCTTAATCAAGTTCTGGCTGCACATCAGCCCGGAAGAGCAACTGCGCCGTTTCCAGGCCCGCGAGAAAATCGCCTACAAAAAGTGGAAGATCACCGACGAAGACTGGCGCAACCGCAAGAAGTGGGACGCCTACGCCGTCGCGGTCGACCGCATGATCCGCGAAACCAGCACCCCCAGCGCCCCCTGGACCATCATCGAAGGCGACTGCAAGTTCCACGCCCGCGTCAAAGCGCTGAAAACCGTGGTGGAGGGGATGGAGGGGCGGTTGTAGGGTGGGATGGGATTCTGCTCCGCGCAGGACCGCG
>JBFMFQ010000043.1:0-19482 GCA_040752075.1 Candidatus Zixiibacteriota bacterium
GCCGGCGATTGTCGAAATCCGCGCCGGCACCGGCGGGGAAGAGGCGGCGCTGTTCGCCGCCGACCTCTTGCGGATGTATCTCCGCTACGCCGAGGAGAAGGGCTGGAGCGTGGAAATGCTGGGGTCCAACGAGACGGGCGTCGGCGGTTTCAAGGAAGTGACCTTCTCGGTTGATGGCGACGGGGTTTACGGAACGCTGAAGTATGAGTCCGGCGTCCATCGTGTTCAGCGTGTTCCCGTGACCGAAGCCTCGGGCCGTATTCACACGTCGGCGGCCACCGTTGCCGTGCTGCCGGAGGCCGAGGAAGTTGAAATCGACATCGATCCCAACGACCTGAAAGTGGATGTCTTCCGATCCTCCGGTCCGGGAGGGCAATCGGTGAACACGACCGATTCCGCGGTACGAATCACCCACATCCCCACCGGGACTGTAGTGACCTGCCAGGACGAGAAATCCCAACTCAAAAACAAGAACAAGGCGCTGAAGGTCCTCCGCGCGCGCCTCTTGGCCGCCGCCGAGGCCGAAAAGAACGCCAAGCTCGCGGCCGAGCGCCGCCAGATGATCTCGACTGGGGACCGGTCCGCCAAGATCCGAACTTACAATTTTCCGCAAAACCGGCTGACCGATCACCGGATCGGGCTCACGCTGCAGGCTCTGGACCGGGTGCTCAATGGCGATCTCGATCCCGTCATCACGGCGCTCCGCGAACACGACCGTCATGAGCGGGCCATGGCCGTGGCTTAATCCGCGACAGTTCCTGAAACTCGAGAAACACCGGCAACGGAGCCGAAGTCGATTGAGAATCCCATTGCGGCAATCCCGTATCTCGGCCTAATTCCCTCCGGGAGTTGAATCAATGCCGGACCTTCTGATCGTGGAACGCGCCGCCGAAATCGTCCTCAACGAGGCACGCGCCATGGGGGCGAGCTATGCCGACTTGCGGTCAGTACGCATTTCCACCGAGACCGTGCGGCTGGCCAATGGTCAGCCCGATCAAATCGACCGGGGCAGGTCGGCCGGCTTCGCGGTGCGTGTCCTCGCGGACGGCGCATGGGGATTCGCCTCGGCCCCCGACTTAAACGAGAAGACGGCCTCCGCGCTCTTAAAAGAGGCGGTCGCGATAGCGAAGGCGTCGGCGCGATTGAACGCCGTTCCGGTGAGCCTGGCCGCCATGAAGTCCGTTCAGGGCCAGTACACGACTCCCTTTCAGGTTAATCCCTTTGAGGTCCCGCTTCAGGACAAGATCGACTTCCTGCGCGAGTTGGACTCGGCGCTGCGTGCCAACACAGCCATCAACGAAACAGAGACATTCATGGAATTCCGGCGCGAGGAGAAGTGGTTCTACTCCACCGAAGGCGCCGCCATCATTCAAACCATCCTCCACTCAGGCGCGGGGATGGTGGCCGCTGCCCGTCGCAGCCGTCGCGAGGCGGGCGAACGCTCCTTCCCGACCTCGGGCGGCCAGCATGTGGCCGGGGGCTACGAAGTCATCGCCAATTTCGGAATGCGCGAGGCCGCACCCCGGATATCCGAGGAGGCGGTGCTCCTGCTTGATGCGCCGGTGCTCCCGGCTCAGGAGACCACGCTCATCCTGAGCGGCGACCTGGTTTCTCTGCAGATTCACGAGTCAATCGGTCATCCGCTGGAACTCGATCGCGTCTTTGGTTCCGAACGCAATTTCTCCGGCACCAGTTTCGCCACTCCCGAACAGCGCGGTGCGCTCCAATACGCCGCGCCGATCGTCACTGTCTATTCCGACCCCTCGGCGCCGGGCGGGCTCGGGAGTTACGGGTATGATGACGAAGGCATCCCCGCGCGCCGTGCGGCCCTGATCGAAAAGGGCGTCTTGGTCGATTATCTCTCCTCGCGCGAGACCGCATCGCGCATCGGACGCGACTCGACCGGGGCGATGCGGGCGGAGAGCTGGGGCGATCTGCCGCTGGTTCGCATGACCAACATCAATCTTGAGCCCGGATCGGGGACCTTGGAGGAACTGATCGCAGAAACCGACCAGGGTGTAACAATCGAGACTCCGGCGGCATGGTCCATCGACGACCGTCGCGAGAATTTCCAGCTCGGCGGCGAGGTCGCCTGGGAGATTCGCGGCGGGAAACGCGGCCAGATCTACAAGGGGGCGGTCTACTCCGGCAACACGGTCACGTTCTGGAACAACTGCGACCGCATCGGCGGTCCGGCGGAGTACCGGATCTGGGGGACACCCAACTGCGGCAAGGGCCAGCCGGGCCAGAACATGCGAACCGGGCAGGGCGCTTCGCCCGCGCGCTTCCGCAACGTGCGTGTCGGGGAGAACGCCTGAGATTCGACTGAGCCATGGGCAGAACCCGATCAGAGATCGATCACATTCTGGAAGAGGCGCTCGGGCTTTCGACGGGGGACGCGACCGAGCTGGTGTTTCTGGGCACCCGCGATGTCACCACGCGATTCGCCGAAAGCCGCATCCACCAGCACATGTCGGCCTCCGATGAGCGGCTGGTCATCCGGCTGCATCGCGAAGGACGAATCGCGGTCACGGCCACCAACGATCTGTCCACATCCGGTCTGCGGCAGGCATTGGCCACCGCCGCGGACATCGCCGGCTTCCTTGAGCCCGTCGAGCCCGCGCTGGGAATCGTGCAAAGTCCGGCCGCCTCCGCGGCCGTCGCTTACGATGAGTCCACGGACACGGCGGATGCCGCGCTCCGGGCGGGAATGGTCGAGCGGATTGTCGCGGCGGCGAATGCAGAAAAGGTCCAGGCCGCCGGTCTTCTGCGGCTGACCACGAACACCACCGCCGTCGCCAATTCCGCCGGGACCCGCCAGTTCCACGCCGAGACTGTGGCCGAGCTGTCCATTTCCGCGTCCGATGACGCCGTTTTGGGCCAGGGGTGGTCGACCGGAATATCGCATCGACTCGCCGATCTTGATGCCGAAGCCCTCGCGCGCATCGCGGTCGGCAAGGCCGTGCGATCACGCAACCCCGTCGCCATTCCGCCGGGGGAATACACCGTGATCCTGGAACCAGCGGCAGTCGGTCAGTTGCTCCTGTTTCTCGGGTTTTTGGCCTTCTCGGGCAAGTCATTCGCACAGGGGCGAGGCGTGCTGAGCGGGCGCATCGGCGAAACCGTGACCGGAGCCAACATCACGATTCATGAGGACCCGTTCCTTCCCGAGTTTGCCGGCATGCCGTTCGATTACGAGGGTGTTCCGAAGAAGCCGGTGGTGCTGATCGAAAATGGTGTCGCGCGCGGTGTGGTCCATGACCGCGCCTCGGCCGTCATGGCCGGGACCGAATCCACCGGTCACGCGCTCCCGCCCGACAACGCGCGCGGTCCATATCCCAAAAACCTGACACTGCTGCCGGGGGACTCGACACTCGATGGGATGATTGCGGCCACCCCACGCGGGCTTTTGATCACCCACTTCTGGTATGTGAACTACCTGAATCCCATGAAGGCGCAGGTCTCAGCAACCACACGGGACGGCACCTTCCTCATCGAAAACGGCTCCATCACCCAGCCGGTTCAAAACGTCCGGGTCACACCCGCCATCTTGGAAGCTCTCGCGCGTGTCGAGGCCATCGGGAAAGAGCGGATTCTCTACCCCCAGTACTCGGCTGTCATGTCGGTACCTGCGGTCAAGATGGCGCAAGTTGTGGTGAGCGGAGACGATGAATAATGAGGGGACGATGAACCGACGCTCGTTTATCTCGACCCTGACTCTGGCGGCCGGCTATCTTGCTATGCCACATTCACTTGTGACGCAAACCGAGGCGTTTCCGTCGCCAGGGAAGACCATTCGGAGGCCGGCGATGCGGCTCCATGGCTCGGCAAGAGCAGGATGTGCCCGTCTGCCGGAGTCGGCTGTCCCTCAAAGATGAGTTCTTAGTCCATTCATCGCCTTAAGCATAGAGTGTTTCCGGGTTGATGCCGGAAGGCATTGCGCCATGAACGTGGATACACCGGTCAAGACCATCAGCACTTGGCGGCGCGAGACCACCGCGCGGCTGGTTCCCGTGGCCGGGGAACATGCGGCCTTCGAGTCCTATCGGCTCCTGGGGCACATCTGCCGCTGCGGGCCGACCGAACTCACTCTCCGTGCAGGAGATACGCTTACTCCCGTGCAGGAGGCGGAGCTCGAGCGATTCGTTCTGGATCGGTTGACCGGGCGACCGCTGGCTTATGTACTGGGACACGCGTATTTCGCCGGGTTGAACCTCACCTGCGACGAACGCGCCCTGATCCCGCGTCCGGAGACCGAGGAGTTGGTCGAAATCGCACTGCGCTGTCTGCCGCCGCCAGGTGACAACACCCGTCCGATTGTAATCGATATCGGAACCGGATCGGGCAACATCGCCCTGGCCGTGGCCAACCAGCGGCCTGACTCAATCATCCTCGCGACAGACACGGAATGGCCGGCTTTGCGCCTCGCCGATGAGAACAGAAAACGACTGGGAATGGCGGGGCGGGTCCGGCTCATCAGCGGACGTTCGCTTTCGATGTTCAAGCCGGTTCGGGCCGTCGACATCATCGTGAGCAACCCGCCCTATATTGCGTTGGGAAACCCCTTCGTGGAAAAGTCCGTCCTCGACTTCGAGCCTCATAGCGCCCTTTTCGCCGGGCCGACAGGACTCGAAATCGTAACAGAATTGCTCGATGCCGCGATTCAGATCCTTCGTCCCGGCGGCTGGTTTATCAGCGAGATCGGCTACGACCACGGCGATGCGGTGCGCGAACTCCTCGCGTCACGCCCCGGATGGGATGCACCGACATTGCACCGGGACATGTCCGGAATCGAGCGGGTGGTCTCGGTCCGCACCCTTCCCACAATCCGATAGACTCCCGGCTTTCAGCCCCGGTATATTGCCCGCCCGTTGAAGAGCCCCGCGGGCAGGGTTACCGGATGGCGCGTGACGCATTGGGATTGATCGAGACCTTCGGGCTGATCGGCGCAATCGAGGCCGCCGATGCCGCCGCGAAAGCGGCGGCGGTCCGTCTCTCCAAGGCAGAAGTCACCCAGGCCGCATTGGTTACCGTGCACATCGAAGGAGAGTTGGGAGCGGTGCAGGCGGCGGTGGAGGCCGGTGTCGCGGCCTGCCAGCGTGTCGGGCGCCTGTGGTCCCATGTCATTATACCCCGTCCCGATCCGGGTCTGGATGTCATGCTCGATGCGCCGACCAACCTCTATGTCCCGCAGGGTCCCTTCTGCGCCATCGTTCCCTCCCCGCCGAAGTCCTCAAGCGCGCCCAATCAGGACGGCCCATCCCGATCCGGGAGGAGCTCCGAGACACGAAACCGTCGCCCGCTCACCGGGGGCGGCGACTACGCTTCAATGACCGTGCAGGCACTGCGGCGTCTGGGCCGACGGCGCGGCGACCTCCCATTGGCGGGCAGGGACATTGCACGCGCGGACAAGGAAACGCTGATCAGGCTATTGACGGAGGCGGACACGAGAGGCAGATCGTGACCGCCGGGGGCGATTCATGTTCATAGGCACCGTCGTCGGACAACTCTGGTCCACCAAGAAGGTGGCCAATCTCCATTCGCTTCGCTTTCTGGTGATTCGCCCGGAAAACCTGGACAAGCCGCCGAACACTTCGGTGGTAGTTGCCGCTGATGTGCTCGGCGCCGGAGTGGGGGAGAGGGTGATGGTTGCCTATGGCCGCGCGGCGCGTCTGGCCATCGGCGACGAAAACGCTTCCATCGAAGCGGCGGTGGTCGGAATCATTGATAACATCGACGCCGATTTGCGCCTGCCGGAATAACCCCTTCCTCCTTGATTGCTTCACGGTAATCCCATTGGTTGCCGCTTGATGAGCGAATCCGTGGCCCAAGCGGTCTTTGAAGCCGGTGTCGTCGGCGCCGGCGGGGCCGGATTCCCGACCCATGTCAAGCTCAAGGCCCGTGCCGAGTACTTGCTGGTCAATGGCGCCGAGTGCGAGCCGCTCCTCCATAAGGACAAGGAACTTCTCAAATTCGATGCTCCCACTGTAGTTCGCGGCGCGCTCCTGGCCGCCGACTCAGTTGGCGCGAGCCGGGTCATTATCGGAGTTAAGGAGAAGTACAAGGACGTGGTCGAGGCGGTCCGCCGCGCCGTGGACGGCACCGGGGTGGAAATCAAGCTCTTCGGCAATTACTACCCGTCCGGCGATGAGTACGTTGTCGTCTACGAGTGCACCGGACGCCTGATCCCGCCCGCCGGGATTCCGCTCCAAGTCGGGTGCGTGGTCTGCAATGTCGAGACCCTGTACAATGTGGCGAGGGCCGCACAGGAGGGAGCCCCCGTCACAGACAAGTTCCTCACCGTCAACGGGATCGTTGGCCGGCCAATGACCGTGAAAGTACCGATCGGGATCACGATCCGGGATGTGATTGGCCTGGCCGACACGGTGCCCGTGAATGCTCCCCGGGCGCTGGATGGCGGGGCGATGATGGGCAGTTTGCGCGACGATCTCGACTTTCCGGTGAACAAGCGGACCGGCGGCTACATCATCCTCCCGCCCGATCACTACCTCATCCGCCGCCGTTCGATGACCAAGACCGACATGCACCGCAAGGGACACTCCGCCTGTGATCAATGCACCTATTGCACCGAGTTCTGCCCGCGCTACCTCCTCGGGTACGAGATCGAGCCGCACAAGGTGATGCGAAGCCTGCTCTTTGCGGGCCAGATGAATGAGGAGTACTGGAGCCAGTTCGGCCAGTTGTGCTGCGAGTGCAACCTCTGCAGTCTTTATGCCTGCCCGGAAGATCTCGATCCCAAAGATGCCTGCGTGTGGTCAAAGCAGGTTTTCCGTGAGGCGCAGACGCCGAAGCCGGACTGGGTGCAACCGGAGAAACCGCACCCATTCGAGGAACACCGCAAGGTTCCGCTGGAGAAACTCGTGCGCCGTTTGGGGCTGGAGAGCTACGACCAGCCAGCACCCTGGACCGAAACCTCGATTCAACCCGAGCGCGTGGTTTTGCCCTTGCAGCAGCACCTCGGCAAGCCGTGTGAACCGGCCGTGCGGGTGGGGGAGACCGTCGCTCGGGGTCAGTTGATTGGACGTGTCCCGGACGGCGAACTGGGCGCGCCAATTCATGCCTCCATCGATGGTCGGGTCGTGACAATCGACTCCGCCATCACCATTGTGCGCTGAGGAGCGCCGAGAGTACCTTGGCACGACGACACTGAGAATCCCATGAACGGCCACGAATCCCATCTCCCGCCCGCCATCGGCATGATCGAGATGTCCAGCATCGCGCGCGGCTTCGAGACCGCCGATGCGATGCTCAAGGCCGCCGATGTGATCCTGGTGATGGCCAGAACCATCTGCTCGGGCAAATACATCGCGCTGGTTGCCGGCGATGTCGCGGCGGTCGAATCATCGGTGATGGCGGGGCTGGAAGTGGCGAAGGAATCGGCCATCGATGACCTTATCATACCCAATGTCCACCCCGCGATCTTCCCGGCCATCACCGCAACCAGCATAGGGGCCAAAAAGGGCGCAATGGGGATTGTTGAGTCGTTTTCCGTGTCCTCCCTAATTGAAGGGGCGGACGCGGCAGCAAAGGCGGCAGCCATCGAACTTCTCGAGATGCGTCTGGCAATGGCACTCGGCGGCAAGGCCTTCGTCACCTTCACCGGCGATGTGGCCGCCGTCGAAGCCGCGGTCGACGCCGCCAGCGAGGTGATCTCGCGCAAGGGTCTGTTGGTCAACAGAGTGGTGATCCCGAGGCCGAGGGATGAGATCTTAAAGGAAGTCATTTGAAAGAGCATCCCTGCCCGAACCCGTGTCCCAAACGTGTCTTTCCCCCACTCCCCGGGAGGGGGAGGGTCGGGGTGAGGGGGCGAGGCGAGTAATGCGAATCCTGAACTCAGATTCGATTGACAGGAATGAGGGTTGATCATGAGCTCGACAGTCTCGTCTTGGCGCCAACCCCTCACCCTATCCCTCTCCTCATTCAGGGGAGAGGCGATCAACTCGTCTATCGCGCCCCGGTGCTTTTAACCAGGAGTCCTGACCCATGCCACTTTCCGAGGACGACATAGCACGCATCACACGATCGGTCGTGGAGCGTCTCGCGCCCGCTTCGGCGGTCCCGTCCAAACGCGACCTCCCCGCCGATTCCGCCGAGCAGTCGGTGCAGGCGGCGCGCCGTCCCCTGCCCGATCCCGATGAGAACACGCCCACGCCGATGATGCTGGCGGCGGCGGCGCACACCGAAAGCCCGGCGGCGCGCAATGTCAACCCCGATGTCGGGGCGCGCGAGTCATCCCAGAGCCGTGTGATCCTCGCGACTTTCGGACGCAACCGTCCCGGCGTGGTGGCGGCGCTCTCGGCCGTGCTGGCCGAGAACAACTGCGATGTGGCCGACATCACGCAAAAGATCCTTCAAGAGTTCTTCTCCATGATCATGATCGTGGACATCAGCAACTGCCCGTTGGACTTCGCGGCCCTGCGCGAACGCCTGCGCGAGGTCGAGACCCGTCTCGGGGTGACCATCGTTGCCCAGCACGAGGATGTCTTTCGCGCCATGCACCGAGTCTGATCCGGGGACCCTGTCCGATGCCGTTTGACCAGCGCGAAATCATCGAAACCATCCGCATGACCACGGCGGAGCATCTCGACATCCGCACCGTGACCGTGGGTGTGTCACTGCGGGACTGTCGTGGGGTGACACCAGCCGAAACCGGGCAGAAGATCATTTCCAAAATCGAACGCATCGCTTCCAAGCTCGCGCCATCCGCGAAGCAGGTGGCGGCCGACTACGGCATCCCCATCGCCAACACCCGCATCTCCGTGACCCCGGTCGCGATCATGGCCGATGGGTTCGACACGGCGGGCATGGTGGAAATCGGGCACGCCCTCGACACCGCCGCCGAACGGGTCGGCGCGGATTACATCGGTGGCTTTTCGACTTTGGTTCAAAAGGGCGCGACACCGGGCGATTTGGCCCTGATCGACGCCATCCCCGAAGTCCTCTCGGCCACCGCACGGGTCTGTTCGTCGGTTAATGTCGCCTCGACCAAGGCCGGGATTAACATGGACGCGGTCTTCCGGATGGGCGAGGTGATCAAGGCAACCGCCGAGAGGACGGCGGACCGGGGCGCGATTGGCTGTGCCAAACTGGTGGTCTTCTGCAATGTCCCGGAAGACAACCCGTTTGTGGCAGGGGCCTTCCACGGCGTCTCCGAGCCCGACTGCGCCATCAATGTCGGCATCTCCGGCCCCGGAGTAATCCTCGAGGCGGTACGGACCGCAGGTGACTGCGACCTTGGAGTCCTGGCCGAGACTATCAAACGGACGGCCTTCAAGGTAACCCGGATGGGGGAGATGGTCGGCCGTCTCATGTGCGACCGGCTTAAGATCCCCTTCGGCATCGTGGATATCTCGCTGGCGCCCACCCCGGTGGAGGGGGATTCGGTGGCGCAAGTTATTGAGGCAATGGGGATTTCGAGGTGCGGGGCGCCCGGAACCACCGCCGCCCTGGCAATGCTCAATGATGCGGTCAAAAAGGGCGGGCTCATGGCCTCGTCGTATGTCGGGGGGATGAGCGGGGCCTTTATCCCGGTTTCGGAGGACGCCGGCATGATCGCGGCGGTCGAGGCCGGGGCGCTGACCATCGAGAAGCTCGAGGCCATGACCGCGGTCTGCTCGGTCGGGCTGGATATGATCGCGGTTCCCGGCAGCACCTCCGCGGAGACCCTGGCGGCCATCATCGCCGATGAAATGGCGATCGGGGCGGTCAACAACAAGACCACGGCGGTCCGAATCATCCCGGTACCGGGCAAGAACTTCGGCGACAGCGTGGACTATGGCGGTCTTTTGGGCACCGCGCCGATCATGAATGTCTCGCGCTTTAACTCGGACTTATTTGTTCGCCGTGGTGGCCGCATCCCGGCGCCGACCGCCGCCCTGACCAACTGACTTCCTGCCAATGGCTTTAACCCCCTTTTCCGCCGCCCAAAAAAACCAGTTAGGGTATTGACAGATCGGGGGGGGGTGTCTATATTCGAATCGCCGATTGATTGTTACCACATGCGATATGGTGCACAGCAAAAAACGGTAGTTCTCTACAAACCTCGGGTGGTTGCCTGACTCGAAAGGTCTTTTCAGGGTTGTTCTAGCGCGGTAAAGGCACGCCACCACACCCAGCCCGCCGGTGTTCAGAAGGCGGTTACGTTTCCAACCCCGCACCCTTGCGGGGACCAAAAGATCAGAATCGCGATCCTTGACCCGGGCGATCCATCAGGTCCCCGGCTGGTGTCGAGTGAGTGAAGGGATCAAGGACAAGCAGGCAGTCAGGACTGGCGCATGGGGTTTCCCCGCGCCGGCCGTCTTCCTGAAACGCGCAACCAGGTGAGCTAACTTGACTCGCCGCGATGGTTTGCGGCGGGCATTCTGAATCGAAACCAAACACGTGCTCCACAACGTCAACCTTAAATTCGGTGAAAGGAGGTGTTGCGAACGAAGAGTCTTCTTTAAACGCTCGCTTCAACCAACTAAACCGTAAACGCTTTTCAGCAGTCTCTACGGAGGTGAGGTTTAAAGAAAATCGATATTGTGAGGCACAAAGCAAACACTCAGCGCGAAATCAGGGGGAATGACTATCGCGTGGATTCCCCGAAAGAACGTGTCTCTCTTCAGGGAATTCGAATCTTCAACTTCGAAAGGTTTAAAGGAGCAAAACTCATGAAGCGTTTTGCATTGGCAATTTGCCTGGCAGCTTGTCTGGCGCTCGCGCTGGTTCCATCCGCCTTCGCGGTCAACCGCGTTGAGGTCCAGGACGGCGGCGTGGGTGTCAACGGTAACCTGAGCGTGGGCGTCATGTTTGAGAACGACGTCGCGTTGAAGGCTGTCGTCATACCGCTGATCATCAAAGAGGTGACCCCCGGTTCGTACATCACAGCCCTGACTCTGGTCAACCCCGTCCCGGGTTCCCGCATGGTCGGATTCCTGGGTGACATCGTTGCTTCGAATACCTACCCGACCGGTGGAACCGCGGCGGTTGCTGGTTGCAACTCCGCCTGGTACACCGATGGGGGCGGCTTCGTCGCGGCCGGCGCCGGTCCGATCGACGGCTCTCCTGATGGCGTGCTCATGGCCCGTCAGAAGATTGCGAGCCCTGACTTCCCGATCGGCACCGACTTCCCGTCGAGCCCGTCGTTCCGTCTGAACCTGACGGTCAACGGCACCATCGGTTTCTTCGAAATCGACACCACTTGCGTGACTCCGGCCAACCACCTGAGCTACGTGAACACGTTAAATGCGTCGATCGCCCCGTCGTTTGAAAAGGGCACGATCGAGATTCTCGCAAACCAGTGCCCGGCCGGCTCGATTGCCAACGCGGTGGTCAACGCGACCGCTGGCGTGCAGGCGAGCAACCAGGCCTCCGGCGTGGATGCCGAATCAGATCCGATTCAGTTCTTCAAAGTCTCGGGTCCCGGCTCTGTCAACGTGAACACCGGTCTGTGGACATGGACGCCGGATTGCTCGGATGTCCCTGGCCCGCACGCCGTCTCGATCGAAGTGACCGACAAGGGACAGGGCTCCTGCCCGACCGTGGACTTCACGGTCAACGTCGCGGCTCCGGCTCTGTCGCTCAACTGCGGCGCTGATGTGTCCGTGCACTGGGGTGCTGTCGCTGCGAAGACCATCACGGCTTCCGGCGGTTGCCCCTCGCTGATCTGGGAAGTCCAGAACGGCCCGGGTGCGGTTGATGGTTCCGGCAACTGGTCGTATGCGACCGGCTGCGGCGACCTCGGCACCGTGACCGTCGAAATCAGCGCCGAAGATGCGACCGGCCAGGTTGCGTCCTGCACGTTCGATCTGACCGTCACCAACACCGCCCCGACCTGTTCCGATCCCGCTGACATCACCGCCCCGACCGGCGTGGCCTTCTCGGTTCCGCTCGGCCCGGCGTCTGATGGCGACGGCGATGCCCTGACCTACACGCTCGAGCCCGGCGCTCCGGGTTGGGTGTCGGTCAACGGCAACCTGCTCGAAGGCACCCGCCCGGGCGGCGATGACACACCGTACAACGTGTGCTTCACCGTTTCCGACGGCTGCCAGTCCTCCGGCATCTGCTGCATCGGCGTCCTGTTCGAATCGCCCTACATCGTTTGCATCAAGGGTGAAGACACCACGGGCGCGCTCGTGAACTATGCCACCTCGCTCGGCGGCCAGAACAAGACCGTGTGCGTGTGGGTGGATCCGGCGACCGGTTCCTCGGGTCTCGAAGGCGGTTTTGACTTCCTGATCTGCTACGACCAGTCGGCCCTGTCGTTCATCAGCGCCTCGCGCGGCGACGATCTGCATGCGGATTGGGAATACTTCACGTATCGGACCGGCATGTTCGGCGGCAATTGCGGCACCGGATGCCCGAATGGGTTCGTCCGTCTGGTCGGTATTGCTGACATGAACAATGGCATCACCCCGGATCCCGCGGCGTTCGATCTCGCTGGCTGCATCGTGAACCTGACCTTCTTCGTCACCAGCGACCAGAACTTCGAAGGTTCCTGCCCGCACATCGGGTTCTGCTCGTATGATTGCGGCGACAACGTGATCTCGTCGAAAGACGGTAACACGCTGTACCTCGCTTCCTCGGGCGCGACCCTGGGCCCGGACTATGATCTCAACTACTGCTTGGACAATTCGCCGAAGGGCGCTCCCGAGCAGTTCATTGATTTCTGCCCCGGTGCCATTTGCATCGTCCCGCCGCCGGACGATCGTGGCGATATCAACCTCAACGGTATTGCCAACGAAATCGGCGACGCGGTTCTGCTCTCCAACTTCTTCATCTATGGCTCGTCGGTCTGGCACCCGACCTATGGTCCGTCCCAGATCTTCGCCTCTGACGTGAACAACGACGGTATCGTCCTGACGGTTGCGGACCTCGTTTACTTGATCCGCATCATCACCGGCGATGCCCAGCCGTTCCCGGATGAGAACATCAACCCGAAGGTCGCTCCGTACGCGTCCAGCGTCGACGTGATCTCCAATGTCCGGAACAACACCCTGACCGTCAGCACGTCCTCCTCGGTTGAACTGGGCGGCGCTCTGTTGGTCTATCGTTTCTCCGGCATGACGGTTGGCGAAGCGGCTCTAACCGCCGGCTCCGGCCTGAAGATGAAGTCCCGTGTCTCTGGCGGCGAACTCCGCATCCTCGTTTATCCCGATCCGGCGACGGCGGGTGGCAAGGTCAACGCGGGCTCGAACGATCTCGTGACGGTCACTGTCGAAGGCAATGGCTCGATCGAACTCGTCGAATCGCAGTTCTCTGACGCCGAAGGCGCACTTCTGTCGGTTGAGTCCCTGAAGTCCCTGGTGCCGACCTCGTTTGCGCTGCACCAGAACTTCCCGAACCCGTTCAACGCGGGCACGGTCATTCCGGTCTCCCTCTCGAAGGAATCGGATTGGACCCTCACGGTTTACAACGTTGCCGGTCAGGTCGTTAAGACCTTCGCGGGTCATGACGAGCCGGGCGTTGTCAACATCGCGTGGGATGGCCGCTCGAACGACAACAGCGTGGTGCCGAGCGGTATGTACTTCTATCGCTTGAACACGAAGGACTTTATCGCCACCAAGAAGATGGTGCTCATTAAGTAATCGGGCTCTTCTTCTCGCGATCCCGGAGGGGTTTTATCCCCCTCCGGGATTCGCAATCCGGACCCGGCATAGGAAAGGAGGTCAATCAGAAAAATCAGCGATCGGTGAGTTGGGTCAGACAGACCACGAGCCTTACGCCATGAGAGATTGTCAAACTTTTTTCCCCGCGCAGCGCGCCAAATTGACCGGCGTGTGTTATATTGAGAGGCGGGGATTTTTTATTGGTAACCGTATGTCCGGAAGACTGATACCAGTTGAACCACACAGTGGCGGAATCGTGGCGGGGGGCCGGTCATTAGACCCACCCTCCAAGGATGGAGGCGCGGAACGATGAAGAGACTGCTACAGATTTTGGGTGTCATCTCGATTGCCTCTGTAACGGCAAGCGCGGATCAGCGCTTTGTTCGAGGAGACGTAAACTGTGATGGCGTCGTCGATACGACGGACGCTCTAGCGTATTCAGATTTCTTTGAGTTCGGTTCACCCGTTCCACCATGTCTCAAGACGAGCGACGTCAATGCCGACGGAATCCCGTTGACTTCAGCGGACTTGGTGTATCTGCTTCGTGTCATCAATGGTGATGTTGCCACTCTTCCCCCTCCATTCCCGTTCTGTGGGACGGACACGCTCGATGTCGAGTGTGAGGTGAGTTGCTGTCCATCACCGAGATTCATCCGTGGTGACATTGACTGCGACGGGGCCGTCGATTCCGCTGATATCATCGCCTATGAGAGTTTCTTCACAAACGCCGTACTTCCACCATGCCAAAAGACGACTGACGTAAACGCCGATGGGATTCCTCTCACGAACTCCGACCTTGTTCTTCTCATTCGATACATCAACGGTGATGATTCGACACTACCAGCTCCGTACCCCGAGTGTGGGACAGATACGAGCGACATTTCGTGTGAAGCGACTTGCTGTACTCCTGAGAAGTGCTCGTGTGCGTTTCAGGCGGACCCCGATTCAAGTTCTGGGATAGACTCGGCTGATCTCAGCGTGATGATAGATTGCGTGTATTTTGCGTGTAACCCTATGCCGCAGGAGGTCTACTGCCCCGGCCCACAAATGGACTTCAACTGTGATGGATACGTTGACTCTGTCGATTTGGCGGAAATGGTGGATCACGTTTACTTTGCGGGCCCCGGCCCCTGCAACCCATGTGACTGCGCGTTGTACCCTGTGAACTGCCCATGAGGGCCGAGCGCCAACAAGGCCTGCTCTAAGCGAGCCTGCAGAGTGAATTCGTACTGGAGGATAGCCCCACACCCACGTTACCTGCAATTGGTTTGAACGCCTTGTCCCAGAGGGGGGACGGGCACCCGAGTTGCGTTTAAACCCAGCGACAAGCCGCCCCATGATGGGGCGGACAACATAACCGGACGGGATGTCCAAGTATTTGGACCGCAAGGCAATGACTGCCATGCGGGTTGGATGTCCCGGCAGACGGCGAGTGTGGGAAAACGAATCCGGCACGACACCGGGTTCATTGCGAAGAGGTCGAAAGTATGCAGACGATTGCAGGTTACAATCTCACCCGAGATACCCAGGCAAGAGGCCAGAGTAGCCGGTCCCACCGTCGGTTGGCACTGGTTGTTCTCTTGGTGCTGGGGGCCGCGCTGTTTTTGACCCAGCAGGAGGCGGGGGCGCAGATACCCTCGACGCTTGACACGCTGCGCGTAGTGAACGTAACGACGGGCCCGGGTGACACGTTCTTCGTGGATATTTACATGAGGAACGTGGACACCCTTGGCGCTTATGCCGCACGGTTTGTCTACAACAGCGCGCTCATCGAACCCCTCACGGACACTGTGGATGCTACGGTAAGTGTCGAGCAGGTGACGTTTCTTCGCGGGGGCTCATTGTGGGACATCGGGGCAGCGGGACTTCAATCCGCTGGAGTTCTGACGCTTCTCGCTACTGACTTTGACCTCTTCCCGAATAATCGTTTTAACCCCGGGGCGGGGGTCGATGCCCGTATGAAATGGCGCGTTCTCCCTTCAGCAACACCACAGACCACGACCGTCACGTTTGAAAACGATCCTCTTTATCCCGCAACCTACAACGTACTTGGGCCCGCGAGTGGCCTGACGTTTAAACGTCCTGTTCTCACCAACGGAACTGTTACGATCACAACGTCCCAACCCGGGACACCGAGCATTACCAATTGCCCCTCGGCGCCTGTCAATGCGTCCCAGAGCCAATTGGTCCAATTCTCCATCAGCGCGACCGACCCGAACGGGGACAATCTCTCCTTGCAGGCCAGCAATCTCCCGTCTGGCGCGACATTCACACCGTCAAACCCCATCTCCGGCAACACAACGGTGACCGGAACGTTTCAGTGGATTCCCTCCACGCTCCAATCAGGGGCCTTTAATGTGAGCTTCCGGGCCACCGATTCACCGGACGGGAACCAAAGCCCCTTCTGCAACGTGACAATCAACGTCGGCACCGGGCCGGTTGGCAATGCCCCGGATGTCATCTGTCAGGTGAGTTCGATCACGGTGGATCAGGGGCAGAATGTCCAACTGAACGTCAGCGCCTCGGATGCCGACGGAGACTCGATCACGCTGACGGCGCTCAATCTCCCGACCGGGGCGACCTTCAGCCCGTCGACCACGATTGTCGGCCCGACTCCGGTTCAGGGCACGCTCAACTGGACGCCGTCGTTCGCGCAATCGGGAGCATTCACCCTGACATTTCAGGCGACCGACTCCGACGGTCTCACCGATGTCTGCAACACGACCGTTTTCGTTGAGGAAATCGACATTGATCAGTTGTTCACCACCTCGGCGGTGGGGCAGGTGCCGCAAGGGGGTGTTGCGGGGACTCCGGATGTCGTCATCCCGGTCAATTTCCTGAACGTCCAGAATTCGTATGGCGTGCAGTTCGACTTTGTCTACGACCCGACAATCTTCACGCCCACACAGGTTCAGACAACCGACCGTCTCGCGGGTTTCCAGGTGTACGAAGATCTGGGTGACAATCCCGGCCGGTTGCGCGTCCTCGCCTTCAGTCTGTCCGGGGACCCGATCGCGGCCGGGACAACGTCGCTTCTATTCAACATTGTCGGGAATGTCGTTGCGCCCAATGCTCCGGGATTGTATCCGATCACGTTTGAAAACGCCTGGGAGTCGATCTCGCCCGATCCCGAGGCGCCGTCGGTGCAACTGGCGACATCCGATGGCGTCATCGCCATCGATAATCTCGGCGACGCAAACCTCGATACACGCATCGACATCGGCGACGTCGTCGCCGTGGTCGGCTACATCCTGAGCAACTACCAGTTCAACCTGCGCCAGTTTGTCGCGGGCGACGTGACCGTTGACGCCCTGCTCGACGTCTTCGACTTGGTGGGGATCATCAACCTCATTTATGGGTTGCCCATCGGGCCGTCGCCCGACCAGCCGGAGATCAACAACCCGCCGGCGTATGTGAAATTCGAGTACGATGTCAATGACGGTCCCTATGGAAGCTACCGTCTGTCCACCGAAACCGAGGTGGACATCGCGGGAGCGCAGATCGCGGTGGCGTATGACCCGCGCGTGGGCGCCATCGGCGCGCCGCAGCTGGAGGACGATGCCTCCGGGCTGTCGCTTCAGTACCGCGATGACGGCAGCGGGCACTTGACCGCGCTTTTGCTTTACAACCCGAACGAGGCCGGCTCGGTCATCCGCACCGGGCAGAGCAAGGTGCTGCGAATCCCGTTGACCGGCTCTCCGGCGTCGGTCGCCCCGGTGACCCTGCGGAGCATCAAACTGGCCGCCACCGACGCCTCGGAAATCGAGGTTGAATCGGCCTCGGCGGTCCCGCGGTCGTTCACCCTGATGCAGAATTACCCGAACCCGTTTAACCCGTCCACGCGGATTGCCTTTACCATCAGCGGCGCCCAGTCTGCCGCCACGGTCAGCCGGGTCCGGCTGGACATCTTCAATGTCCTCGGGCAAAGGGTGACCACGCTGGTGGATTCGCACCTTGAGCCGGGGCAGTACGAATTCGAATGGGATGGCCGTGACCGAAGCGGAAACACGATGGCCAGCGGCCTCTATTTTTACCGTCTCCAAGCCGACGGACGTGCCGAAACTAAGAAAATGGTCCTCCTGAAGTAGAGGAACCCGTCCCTATCGCCATCACAGGCAGGCAAATGATGCCGATGACCGAGAGACTCAGCTGCAGACCGAACGGCGCCCGAATCCACGGGCGCCCCGGTTTGTATTGGATACTCCTTCTCACGGTCGGATTAATGACCGCAATCCCGGGCGCGGCCCCGACGCAGGCGGCGATCATCCAGTCCGTCCAGCGCGGCTCATCCAACATCGGGGCATCGCAGAACACGCTCGCGGTCGGTCTCACCCCGGTCGATCCCACCCGGACGATTGTCTGGGGAGGCATCCCCTGGGGCGGCGGCCGGGCGAATTCGAACGCGCCGAATGTCACCCGTGTGGGATTCGATCTGGCCAACTCGACCACGCTCAATCTGCAACGCCTCGGCTCGCCGGGCACGGCCGCGGACGTGGAGTGGCAGGCAATCGAGTTCGCCTCCGGCGTGACGGTCCAGCGCGGGGTCTCCGCCTTCGGAACAACCACCACGACCGTGAACGTTCCGATCACGGCGGTCACTCTGTCTGAAACCTTTGTCCTGATCTCGGTGGCGGCGAACACAACAAGCGCGACGATTGACGAGGAATGGACGATCCGTGCGCAACTGACCACGAGCACGAACCTGGCGTTGACACGCCTCGAATCCGGCATCGCGCTTGACGTCTACTGGCAGGTGGTGTCCTACACCGGCGCGAGTGTTCAACGCGGCCTGACCACGCTTGCCAATGGTGTCGCTTCGGTCACCGCCGCCATTACAAGCGTCGATCCAGGGACGACGTTCTTGCTGATGAATTCCCGCGGCGCGAGTCAGAACAACGGCATCGAGTCGCGCTACCAGCTCCGCGGACGAATCACCAGCGCCACACAGCTCACGTTTGACCGAATCTCCACCAGCAATGCACAGAATATATCGTGGGAGGTTGTCTCGCTGAATGACGGATCGTCTGTCCAGTCCGGCAACATCGCGCTCGGGACAGCGGCGACCTCCGGGTCGGCCACGCTCACGTCGGTGAACACGTCCAACACCGCGACCTTCATCAGTGTGCGCGGTGGAACCGGGACCTCGACCACCACGCTGGATGAAACTTCGATAACGCACACGCTGGGCAGTTCGACATCGCTGAACGTACAGCGCGCCGCCACCGGCACGGCGGCCGATGTCTCCTATTTTGCGGTTGAGTTCCCCGCCAACCAGCCGCCCGTTCTGGCTGCCATCGGGCCGCAAAACGTGGCCGAAGGCGGTCACCTGGAGTTCCGTGTCTCCGCGACCGACCCGGAGGCCACGACACCGACGCTCTCCGCGGCGGGGGTGCCTGCAAACGCCACGTTTACCGATTCGCTCAACGGTGCCGGCGCGCTCGTCTTCGATCCGGATTACACGCAAGCGGGCGTGATCAATGTGACGGTCATTGCCAGTGACGGAACGCTGGCCGATTCGGAAGTGGTCGCCATCACGGTCACCAACACGAATCGCGCCCCGGTCCTGGCCGCGATAGGACCGCAGAACGTCGCGGAGGGCGGGCACCTGGAGTTCCGTGTTTCCTCCAGCGATCCGGATGCGACAACGCCCTCGCTCTCCGCGATCGGCGTCCCCGCCAATGCGATCTTCACCGACTCCCTGAATGGCGCCGGGTCGCTGATCTTTGATCCGGATTACTCGCAGGCGGGGGTGATTAACATCACCGTGATCGCCAGTGATGGCGCGCTGGCGGATTCGGAGGTGGTCGCGATCACGGTGACCAACACCAATCAGCCGCCCGTGCTCAATACCATCGGCCCCCAGAATGTCGCC
>JBFMFQ010000044.1:0-18883 GCA_040752075.1 Candidatus Zixiibacteriota bacterium
ACCAGGTCTCAATCGCCGGGCATTACTATCACGATGAGAACGTCCGGATCACCTGCGCATACGATATCAGAAAGACCGAGGAGGTCGGGTCGGCCAAGGATCCGGACGACAACCTCTTCACCGTCCAGGTGCAATTCGCGCTTTGATGGCTCTCTTGAGTTAACACAGAATTAACATTGCTGCCATTCCTTGTTAACCCTGCCGGTGTGCAATGGTTGATTCGGTATCCGGATGAACCATTGAGGCAGAGGCAACCCTCAGGAGGGAAGGAATGAAAAGACTGTTCGCACTGTTGGCCGTGTTCGCGATCCTCGCCGGGACTTCGTGGGCCGGGAAATCCATCACCATCAAGGGCTCCGACACGATGGTCATCCTCGGCCAGCGCTGGGCGGAGAATTTCATGAAGACCAACAAAGACGCGGTCATTCAGGTGACCGGCGGCGGCTCCGGCACCGGCATCGCGGCGCTCATCAATGGCTCGGCCGACATCGCCGAGGCATCGCGCCCGATGAAGGACAAGGAGAAGGCGCAACTGAAAGAAAAGCGCGGCGTGGATGTTGTCGAAATCCCGACGGCCCTTGACGGCCTCGCCGTGTACGTGCATGAGAAAAACTCCATCCCTCAGCTCACCTTGGGGCAATTGAAGCTGATCTTCCAGCGTGATGTGACCAATTGGAAGGAACTGGGCGGGGCGGATGCCGAGATCGTTCTCTACTCCCGTGAGAACAACTCCGGCACCTACGTCTACTTCAAAGAGCACGTTTTAAAAGAGGAAGATTTCTCCCCGTATTGCCAAACCCTGCCCGGCACGGCCGCCATTATTAATGCGGTCTCCAAGGACCCGAATTCGATCGGCTACGGCGGGATCGGGTATTCGTCGGGCGTTCGGGTGGTCCCGGTTGCCACCGACGATTCCACCACGGCGCAGATGCCCACCGAAGAAAACGTCGCCAGCGGCCTCTATCCCCTGGCGCGCTACCTCTATTGGTATACCGCCGGCGAACCCTCAGGCGAGATCAAGCAGTTGGTGGACTGGGTGCTGGGCCCCGATGGACAGGCGTTGATTTCCGAGGTGGGGTACTACCCGCTCCCGAAGAAGAAGGACACTCCCAAGAGCGCGGAGAAGCCCGAGTAACCGACGCTTCGCATGGCAACGCAACGAGAAGTCCCGAAAGATGCCGACCGGGCATGGCGTCCGTACGCCGTCCGGCCGGGCGACCGAAGACGCGATTTGTGGATGGGCCGCCTGATTTCCACGGCGGCGCTTGCCGCGATTGCCGTCACGGTTCTCATCTTTGTGTTCATTGGGCGGGAGGCGCTTCCGGTGATTACCTCGCCGGAGGTCCATGAGGAAGTCACTGTCCGCAAGATGATCGAACCTCTCGAATTTCGGGAGGGCCGGCCGAAGGAGTTCGTCTGGCAGCCGGTTTCCGGGGTCCCCAAATACTCGCTCGCTCCCCTTGTCCTGGGCTCACTCAAGGCAACCATCGTCGCGATCCTCTTTGCCGCGCCATTTGCCATTGGCGCCGCGGTCTTCAGCTCTGAGTTTGCGCCGCCAAAAACCCGAGAATTGATCAAGCCGGTTATCGAAATGCTGGCCGGGATTCCATCGGTGGTCATGGGATTCTTCGCGCTCATTGTACTGGCCAGCTTCCTTAAGGACCTGTTCGGCTGGACGTTTCGATTAAACGCCACCAATGCGGGCATTGCGCTCGGCATCGCCGTGATTCCAATTGTCTACACGGTCGCCGAAGAAGCCCTGCGGGCGGTTCCACGGTCCTACCGCGAGGCCTCGCAGGCGCTCGGCGCCAGCACATGGTCCACGGCCCGGCGGGTCGTCCTGCCGGCGGCCGCGCCCGGAATCATGGCCGGCATCGCGTTGGGATTCGGCCGCGCGGTCGGCGAAACGATGATCGTGCTCATGGCATCCGGAAACGCCGCGATCTGGTCTTCGTCGATCACGGACTCCGTGCGCACGCTGTCGGCAACAATCGCGGCCGAACTGGCGGAGGTGGTCCACGGATCGGCGCATTATCATGTGCTCTTCTTCGTCGGCGCCCTCCTGTTTGTCGTGACCTTCATCATCAATCTGATCGGCGAGTTGTATGTAGGAAGACTAAAACGGCGGCTCACCGGAGTGGCGGGATGACCACCGATACTGCCGTGCTGCCAGCCCGGTCCGCTCCCGCACCCGCGGGGCGGTCGTTGTATGGACGGCGCACGTCCCGTCTGTGGCGGCTTCTCTCGCCATTGCCGTTGGCCACCGGGTTTCTCACCCTCTGCGTGGTGGCCATGCTGGTCATTATTCTCTGGAACATCGTCGCGGGGGGAATCGGCGGACTGACCTGGGAGTTCCTCACGCAGGCGCCGAGCCAGGGCATGACCGAGGGCGGAATCTTCCCCGCCATCTTCGGCACCGTCTTCCTTGTGGTCCTGATGACCATCGCGGTCATTCCCCTGGGGGTCGCGACCGCGATCTATATGCGGCACTACGCGCGCCCGGACTCCCGCATGGCGCGTCTGGTGCGCGTGGCGGTCAACAACCTCGCCGGGGTGCCATCGATCGTGTTCGGGCTGTTCGGCCTCGGGTTTTTCGTCCAGTTTCTCGGCAAGGGAATCGACACCGCGTTCTTCGCCGGCGACCTGGCCTTCGGGCAGCCGGCCATCATCTGGGCTTCCCTGACACTCGCGGTGCTGACACTGCCAGTTGTCATCGTGGCCACCGAGGAGGCGATGCGCGCGATTCCGCGCGACTACCTCGAGGCATCCTACGCGCTCGGCGCGACACGCTGGCAAACCATCCGCAGCGTGGTGCTGCCCAATTCCATGACCGGTATCCTGACCGGCGGCATCTTGGCGGTCTCCCGCGGCGCCGGCGAAGTCGCCCCGATCATGTTCACCGGGGCGGCGTATTTTCTCCCCTACCTGCCCACGAAACTCAATGATCAGTTCATGGAATTGGGTTATCATGTGTATGTGCTGTCGACGCAATCGCCCAATGTGGAGGAGACCCTGCCGCTTTTGTACTCGACCGTCCTGGTGCTTCTGCTTTTGACCTTTGCGCTGAACTTGCTCGCGGTCCTGATCCGAATCCGTATTCGCAGCCGGCAGGTGCGTTGAGGCCATGATCACCGCGGACGAAGGCGTCAGGACAGGGAAGGTAACGCTGGACACCCAGCTCGCATCCCGAACCGGAACGGAATCGCCGCCCATGACCGAACAACACACGGTCAAAATGCAGAGTCGGAATCTGGACTTCTACTACGGCGCCAATCATGCCCTGAAGTCCGTCGACTTCGACATCGTCACGAACGCCGTGACCGCCCTGATCGGGCCCTCCGGGTGCGGCAAGACGACCTTCCTTCGGAGTCTGAACCGGATGAACGACCAGATCCCCGGCGTCCGGATCACCGGTTCAATCCTTCTTGACGGCACGAACATCTACGACACCGGGATCGACGTCACCGCCCTGCGGCGACGTGTCGGGATGGTCTTCCAGAAGTCCAATCCCTTCCCGAAAACCATCTACGAGAACGTCGCCTTCGGGCTGCGTATCGCGGGCGTGCGTGATCGCCACGTTCTCGATGATGCGGTCGAGCAGTCCCTGCGGCAGGCGGCTCTTTGGGATGAAGTCTCGGGCGATCTCGAGAAATCCGCTCTCCAGTTGTCGGGCGGCCAGCAGCAACGGCTCTGCATCGCCCGCGCGCTGGCGGTCAAACCCGAGGTGCTCCTCATGGACGAACCGGCCAGCGCGCTGGACCCCATCTCGACTGCGAAGATTGAGGAGCTGATCGAGGATCTGAAAACCCGCTACACGATCGTCATCGTCACGCACAACATGCAGCAGGCGGCCCGCATCGCGCAGTTCACCGGCTTTTTTTACATGGGGGAATTGATCGAATACGGCCCCACCGCGAAGATATTCACGACACCGTCCGAAAAGAAAACAGAGGACTACGTGACCGGGCGCTTTGGTTGATCGCGCTTCTGACCGCAGGCGAATGAAACATGCAGCGTCACTTTGACGAAGAACTGGCGGACCTCCGCCGCAACCTGGCCACCATGGGAACCTTGGCGGAGTCGATGATCCGCCAGTCGGTTCAGTTGTTGACCCGGCACCGCGGAGATGTCGCCGCCCAGATTCGCCGTGACGAGGACGAGGTCAACCGCCTGCATCTCGCCATCGATGACTCCTGCATGCGTCTTCTGGTGCTGCGCCAACCCGCGGCCGCCGACTTGCGCCTCGTGGCCTCCACGCTGAAGATCAACAGCGACCTCGAACGCATTGGCGATCAGGCCATTAATCTTCTGGTCCGCGCCGAATCGCTCGACGGACAGCCGGAGGAGTGGCCCCGGATCGACCTGTCCCCGCTCATTCGTGTGGCATCCACGATGGTGGCCGATGCCCTGGATGCGTTCATCAAGAAAGACGTGGGGCTCGCCCGCAAGGTCCTGGACGACGAGAACATGGCCGATGATTTGCGGGACCAGATCGAGGAATCCCTCATCCGGCAGGCCGAGAGCCAGAAGCACAGCTTCCGGCTGGTGCTCCAACTCGTTCTGGTGACCCATCACCTGGAACGCATCGCGGACCACGCCACCAACATCGCCGAGGATGTCATTTACCTGGTCGAAGGCAAGGACATCCGGCACCACCACATCCCCGAATAGCCCCTTTCTGACCATCTGAAGACTGTCAGATTCTCCGGCGGGCCAATCTCCTGTCTGGATTTTGCAGGACCTGTGGCGCAATAGTCTCCTGCTCGTCTTCCAAGGAGGTTGCCTGTGCGTAACCGGTTCTTCAAGCTCATATCTCCCCTGCTTCCGGCGCTTCTGTGCGTGTGCACCGCCGTGGCCGGGGAAGGAATGTGGCCGATTTATTCCCTCGACCAGCTCGACTTCTCCGATCTGGCCCGTCAGGGCCTTCAGCTCTCGGCCACCGACATCTACAACCCCGATGGGACAGGACTCTGGGCCGCGGTCGTTCAGACCGGCGGCGGCTCCGGGGCCTTCGTCTCGGCCGATGGCCTGGTGATCACCAATCACCATGTCGCCTTCGAGGCCATCCAGTCCCAGAGCCATGCCGACTTAAACTACATCGAGGCGGGATTTCTGGCCCGGACACAGGCGGAAGAAATCCCGGCTCTGGGGTACAACTGCTATGTCTGCCGTTCCTTCGAGGATGTGACCGACAAGATCAAGAAGGTCACCCGCAAAGGTCAAACCGACCTTGAGCGGTATCAAGCCATCGACAAGAAGACCAAGGAGATCATTGCCGCGGCCGAGAAGGGCAAAGACGTGAAATGCCGCGTCGCCTCCTTCGATGGCGGCCGGCAATACATGCTCATCACCTACTTCCGCATTGAGGACATGCGGATCGTCTGCATCCCGCCTCTGGGCATCGGCAATTACGGCGGCGAGATCGACAACTGGATGTGGCCGCGTCACACCGGCGACTATTCGTTCCTCCGCGCCTATGTGGCCCCCGATGGCTCCTCCGCCGAATACGCACCGGAGAATGTGCCCTTCAAGCCGGCGGCGTTCATGAAAGTCTCGGGCGGCCCCTTGAAGGAAGGCGATTTCACCATGTCGATCGGGTACCCGGGAGGAACGGACCGGTTTGAGAACTCATTCGCCATCGAGGAGGCGGTGTCGTTCGACTACCCGAAGAGCATCCAATACCGTCGCGCGGTGATCGGGATCATGGAGGAGGCGGGCCGTCAGGATCCCGAGGTGGCGATCCGTGTCGCGGGCCGGATCGAAGGTCTCGCGAACTACCTGAAGAACTTTGAGGGTATGCTGACTGGCCTGAAACGCTACAAAGTGGTTGAACTGCGCCGGCAACGTGAGAGCGAACTGACCAAAGCCATCGCCGCCGATCCGAATCTGCAGAAGAAGTACGGCAACGTGCTTCCCGAACTGGAAAAGACATTCGGTGAACACAGCGCCTACCGCGAAAAGGACATGGTCCTGTCCTGGCTGGGACGGTCCTCCGAGCATCTCGGCCTGGCGTCGCGGCTGTACCGGTGGAGTATCGAGAAGAAGAAGAAAGACATGGAGCGAGAGCGCGGGTACATGGAACGCGATGTTCCCTCAATGCTGCGCGGGCTGCGGGAGGCGCAAGTCAACCTGGTTCCCCATGTCGATCAGCAGTTGTTTGTGTACGCCCTGCGCCATGCGCTCTCCCTCCCCCCCGGCCAACGCATCGAGGCGGTGGACCGCCTGATCGGCGACACGCTGGCGGCTGGCGCGTCGGCGGCAATCGAAGCGCTGGCCGCACGGCTCCACACCGCAACGGCGGTGGGGGACTCGCTCAAGCGGCTTGAAATGTTCGACTTAAGCCAGGAGGCGCTGGTCGCCCTCAACGATCCCATGATCGAATTTGCGGCCGCGCTCTATCCCGAGCAGGAACAGTCGCGTGAACGGGGCAAGGTGTTCTCCGGTGCGCTTAAGCGCTTGCAACCCGAACTGGTGTCCGCCTACCGCGAACTGGGAATCGGCCCCAAGTATCCGGATGCCAATGGGACCATGCGCGTCTCCTATGGCCCGGTCGAGGGATACTCGCCCGCCGATGCGGTCCACTACGATCCATTCACCACCCTCACCGGCGTCGTCGAAAAAGAGACCGGCGAAGAACCCTTCCGATGCCCTCCCGCACTTCTGCAGGCGTGGAAGCAAAAGCGTTTCGGGCGGTACCTGGATCCGGACCTTAATGACGTGCCGGTGAATTTCCTGGGCAATCATGACACCACGGGGGGCAGTTCCGGCAGCCCGGTGGTCAATGGACGGGGAGCGTTGGTTGGTCTGTGCTTCGATGGCAATTACGAAGCCATTGCCGGTGACTACGAATTCGTCTCAAGGGTCAACCGCACAATCTTCGTCGATTCACGCTACATCCTCTTCACCCTCGAGACCGTGATGGACGCGAGTGAGTTGATGAACGAAATGGAACTTGTTTGGTAAAGATTACCCCGGGTCCCCGCGTAAAAAGGCGGGGACCCTGGCGCCCGTTCACATCCGCAACCGATTGCCTGATCAGGTCTTTGGGGCGATGCCGCGTGGGAATCCGGATAAAGTCGGTGCGGACTCCGGACGATTTGCGTATAAGGGAGCGAGTATTAGTGGCGTGAACATGAAAAAGACGCTGACCATCGCCTTTTCCGCACTCTTCCTGTCCGCCGGGTTGATCCCCGCCAAGGCTCTCCATTATTGCCGGATGCTGGATCGGATCACCGAGAATGACTGTGGTATCTGCCACGCGCCGGTCCCGGCAGTGTCCCCGGAGAGGGACTGCTGCGCGGACAAGATGGTCAAGGGCGATGCGCCCGAGACCTGCTCGTCCGATGTGGCGGCCCCCGAGTGCTGTTCGCTGCTGATTCAGGATCCGTTTGCGGCGGCCGCGGCGGGCGCCACGACCGGAATCACCGTCTCTCCCACGCTGCACGACGGCGCCATGTTCGCCGCTATGCCGTCCGCACGGCTGAGTGATCCCGGCGACTCTTACCAGACAGAGATCACGTGCGATATTGTAGCCCCCGCCATTGTCACACCCCCTGCCCGGATCACGGGCGGCGGCTTTCTCTGCTAATTCCCATCCCGCTTGACCGGTCGTGAGCGCCGGGTTTCGTTCGCCACCATGCTTGGTGAGTTGGAGCGGACCGCCGGCGACAGCAAATGCCGTGTGCGTTGCATGCGGTGAGGATCAACCGGCTTGCAGTCAGATGGGAAAAGCACGATGCGCAGTCGAATACCAGAATTTCTGCGATGGGTGTCAACCGGACTCGTCCTTGCCTGTCCACTCGCGGGGCGGGAGGCCGGCGCGCAAACCGCGACCGATACCCTGCATCTGAGAACCGTTATCACGGACGTCGTCCGCAACAACGATCAGGCGGCGGCCATGCGCTACATGGAGAAGGCGGCCCTGGATCGTGTCGGTCCGGCGGGGGCATGGGATGATCCCATGCTCATGCTGGGTGTCGTCAACCTGCCGACCTCGTTTGACTTCCGCGAGGACATGATGACCATGACGATGGTCGGTGTGAGCCACTCCATTCCGTACGCCGGGCAAAACGGCTTAAAGGCGGACGCGGCCCGTGCGGAAGCCGGCGCGGCGACACAGGAGCGCCAGGCCACCGAGATTGATCTGGTCAATACCGCCGCGAGAGCGTACATCGACGCGTTCTACCGGCAGGAGTCGCTGGCCATTCTGCGGCTCCAGCGCTCCCTTTTGGAGCAAGTTGTCGCGTCTGCACGCGGCCGGCTCACCACCGGCGCGGCATCGCAGGAGGATGTCTCCGCGGCGCAGGCCGCGCTCTGGCGGCTCGATGCGGAGATCCTCTCCGCCGAGCAGGAACTGGATGCGGCCCTCCTGTCGTTAAACGCCCTTCGCGGACGAAGCGGGGATCCGGGCGCTCCGGTCCTCGAGAAACCGCCGGTCGATTCCCTCTCGCCGGACCCCGAGCAGTGGCTGGCGGCGGCCCGCGAATACTATCCCCCGCTGCGGCGGCTCGATTATCAGGCGGAAAGCTACTCGCTGTCCGCCACCGCGGCGCGACGCATGCGTTGGCCGATGCTGGAGTTAAACGCGAACTATGGGTTCCGGCGCGATTCGGAGATGGAGCAGCGCGACGACATGGTCGGCTTCGGAATCACTCTGTCGCTCCCCGTCTTCCGAGGCCGCCAGGAAGGCCGCATGGCCAGTTCCATGGAGGCCATGGCCATCGGAGTCGAATCGGAACGAAGCCAGATGTGGCGCGGGGTGGAGGCGGCAATCCGAACCCTGCACCGGCGCGCGGTCCGGCTGAACCAGAGTCTGCATCTGTACCGCGATCGCATCATCCCGGCATCAGAAGACGCGTTCCGAAGCGCCCTCGCCGGATATGAGAGCGGCCGCACAACATTCGTCGCACTCTTGGATTATGCGGTGGCGATCCAACGCGACCGGCTGACCGCAAACCAACTGGCCGGGGACCTGGCCCGCACACGTGCCGATGCCGACCGATTCACCGTGGACCCGGCGCAATTCACGGCGTCCGACGTCAAAAACTGAACCTGGAGAAAGTCCAATGACTGAGAATACGCACCACTACGACCCGCTCGATCACGAGCCCCTGCCCGAGGGAGAGGAAGAGGCACCGCCGTTTGTGCGCACGATGTCCATTGTGCGCTGGACGCTCCTTGTCGGGATGTCGGTCTTCGCGGTGGTCATGATGCTCACCTATTTCGGCCTGGCTCCCTGGGCATCGGAGGGTGCGGGCGGCGTTCAATACCACTGCCCGATGCACCCCACCTACATTTCGAGCCAGCCGGGCGACTGCCCGATCTGCGGCATGAGTCTGGTGCCCATCGATCAGCCCGGCGAGATGGCGCCGACCACGGCAACCGACACATTGCCGAAACCGAAACCGGGACAGTGGATTTGCACCATGTGCCCCGAGGTCATCTCCGACACCGCCGGACGGTGCCCGGTGTGCAACATGTTCCTGACCCAGGTACCTGAACCGAAAATGGTCTACACATGCCCGATGCATCCCGAAGTCGTCTCCGACAAGCCCGGCGAGTGCCCGAAGTGCGGCATGGATCTCGTCCAATCGGAGTCGATGACCGAGCACGCGGGACATGATGCCGGCATGGGGAGCGCACCGGTGCCGGGGTTGGTGCCGGTCACGATCGAGGCCAAGCGCCTGCAATTGATCGGCATCCGAACCGACACCGTTCGGACGCGACCGGTTTCCGGTGATGTGCGCTTGACCGGGTTTGTCACCCCGGACGAAACCCGGGTGGCGAATCTGCAACTGCGTCTCAGCGGCTGGGTGTCGAATCTTCATGTCAGCCGGACCGGGCAGCCGGTGGAGACAGGCGAACTGCTGCTTACGGTCTACAGCCCGGATCTCTACCAGGCGCAGCAGGATTTCATCGTCGCCCGCGACGCATCGCGCGCGCCGGGGGATTCGGCCGTCGCCGCGCTCCGGGGCCAGTTGTTTCAATCGGCGCGGGAGCGCCTCCGGCTTTTGGGACTCCCGGAACAGGACATTGCCAAACTGGAGACGAGCGACCTGCCCTCGGAGATCATGCCGTTGCGGAGTCCCTTCACCGGTTACGTGCTCGAAAAGAGCGTCAATGAGGGCCAGTATGTCACCCCCGATCAGACTCTCTTCCGCGTCGCCGATCTCAGCCGGGTCTGGGTGATCGCCGACGTGTACGAGCGCAATCTGCCCGACATCCGCAGCGGGCAGAACGTGCGCCTAACCTTTGAGGCGTTCCCCGGCGAGCCGTTCAACGGGACCATCGGATACATCTACCCCTCGGTGTCCGAGGTCACGCGCACGCTGAAAGTGCGCATCGAACTCGACAATCCCGGCACACGGCTGCGCCCCGGCATGTACGCCGATGTCAGCGTGGCGCGCGCCGGCGACGCGATGCTGGCGGTTCCGGCGGATGCGCTCATGGACGGCGGCGAGACCCGCTACGTGTTCGTTGTCCATGAGGGAACGCACTTCGAGCCGCGCCTGGTGAGCACCGGCCGTCGCACCGACGACTGGATCGAAATCACCGGCGGCCTGCGCAGCGGTGAAACCGTGGTGACCAGCGCCAATTTTCTCATCGATTCCGAAAGCCGCCTGCAGGCGGCCATTTCCGGCATGGGCGGCGCGCCCGCCGAAAGCCACGATCACTAATCCAAGGGAGCGCATGCCATGATTCAACGCATCATCGACTACTCGGCGCGCAATCCGCTGATCGTGATCATCGGAACGGTCTTCGCCTGCATCGGCGCCTGGTACGCCATCGAGAACATTCCCCTCGATGCCATCCCCGATCTCTCCGACGTCCAGGTGATTGTCTGGACCGAGTGGATGGGCCGCAGTCCGGACCTGGTCGAAGACCAGATCACCTACCCGATCGTCAGCGCGCTTCTCTCCGCCCCGCATGTCACCGCGGTGCGGGGATACTCCATGTTCGGCATGTCGTTCGTCTATGTCATCTTCGAGGAGGGCACCGACATCTACTGGGCGCGCAGCCGTGTGCTCGAGTACATGAAACAGTTCGAGCGGCAGCTGCCCGAGGGCGCCACACCGATCATCGGGCCCGACGCCACGTCGGTCGGCTGGGTCTTTCAGTACGCGCTCGTGGATACGACGGGACGCCACGACCTGGCGGATTTGCGCACCTTTCAGGACTTCAATCTCCGTTACGCCCTCGCCTCGCTTCCGGGCGTGGCCGAGGTGGCCAGCATCGGCGGCTACCAGAAGCAGTACCAGGTCGAGGTCGACCCGGAGAAACTCCACGCGTACCGGCTCAAAATCGGCGAGGTCGCGCAGGCGATACGCGCCAGCAACAACGACGTCGGCGGACGCGTGATCGAGATGAGCGGCCGCGAGTACTATGTTCGCGGCAGCGGCTACGTCGAAGACTTAAAGGACCTTCGTTCCATCGGGTTGGGGGTGACCGAGAACGGGACCCCGGTGACGCTCGACCAGATCGCCACGATCAAGTACGGCCCGGATATCCGTCGCGGCGTCGGCGAATTCGACGGCATCGGCGAGGCGGTCGGCGGCATCGTGATCATGCGCTACGGCGAAAACGCCCTCGATGTCATCGCGCGGGTCAAGCAGAAGGTCGGCGAGATCGCATCCTCTTTTCCCGACGGCGTGGAATTCAAAGTGGTGTACGACCGCAGCGGACTCATCACCCGTTCCATCCACACCCTGCGCAGCACGCTCATCGAGGAAGGCCTGACGGTCGCCGCGGTCATCATCATCTTCCTGTTGCACTTCGGCAGTTCGCTGGTTCCCATCATTGTGCTGCCGATCGCCGTGTCCCTGGCGTTCATCCCGATGTACCTCCTGGGCATCAATTCGAACATCATGAGCCTGGGCGGCATTGCGATTGCGGTCGGCGCGATGGTCGACTCCAGCATCGTGATGGTGGAAAACGCGCACAAGCGGCTGGAGAAGGCGCCGCCGGGCGTGGACCGCCGTGAAGTCATCATCGCGGCGGCCAAGGAAGTCGGGCCGTCGATCTTCTATGCCCTGCTCATCATCACCATCGCCTTCCTGCCGATCTTCGCACTGACCGGTCAGGGCGGACGCCTGTTCAAGCCGCTGGCCTACACCAAGACCTTCGCGATGTTCTTTGCGGCCATCGTGGCGGTCACGGTCGCCCCGGTCCTGATGACCATCTTCCTGCGCGGCAAGATCCACTCTGAGAAAAAGCACCCGGTGTCGCGTTTGCTCATCGCGCTTTACAAGCCATTCGTGTATGTCGCGCTTCGCAATCCCAAGACCACGATCGCCATCGGGGTCGCCGCCATCATCTCGGCCATTCCGATGGTGCCGATGATCGGCTCCGAGTTCATGCCGCCATTGAACGAAGGCGACATCCTCTACATGCCCACCACCTTTCCCAACATCTCGGTGGAGGAAGCCAAACAGTACATGCAGTACCAGGACCGGGTGATCCGGTCCTTCCCCGAGGTGATCTCCGTCTATGGCAAAGCCGGCCGCGCCGAGACCCCGACCGATCCGGCGCCCCTCTCCATGCTGGAGACCGTGGTGCAATTGCGCCCGCGCGAAGAGTGGCGCAAGGTCCAGGAGGACCGCTGGTACTCGTCCTGGGCGCCCGGCTTCGTGAAGACCGTGCTGCGACCCATCTGGCCGGAAGAACGGACGATCACCTGGCAGGAGTTGATCGCCAAGTTCGATGACGCGATGAACATGCCCGGCTGGACCAACGCCTGGACCATGCCGATCAAGACACGCATCGACATGCTCTCCACCGGCATCCGCACCCCCATCGGCGTCAAGGTGTTCGGCGACAATCTCGGCGAGATCGAGCGCATCGGACTCGAACTGGAGCAATCGCTCTCCAAAATCCCCGGGACGCGCAGTGTCTACTCCGAGCGCAACACCGGCGGTTACTTCATCGACATCGTTCCGAACCGCGATGCCATCGCACGCTATGGCCTGACCATGCGCGATGTGCAGGATGTGATCGAGGCCGCCATCGGCGGCATGCCGATCGAAGTGACGGTCGAGGGACGAAACCGCTTCACCATCAATGTCCGCTATCCGCGTGATCTGCGTCAGAACGTGGACCGGCTGAAGGAAGTCCTCGTCCCAATCGCCCAAGGCGGCAATCAGGGCACCGGGATGCCCGGAATGAGCGAGTCGTCCGGCGATGCGGCTTCACCCATGCTGGCCTCTTTGGATCCCGCCGGCGTTTACAACCCGTGGCAGCCGCCGGCCTGGCAGATGGACAACATGGGCGGCGTGAGCGGCTCGGGGGGATCGATGCCTACCGGGAGCGCGTCGTCGGCCATGCCGCCGGCCGGCAACGGCACCCCGATGGGGAATCCTTCCAGTTCGGGATCGGCCCGGTCGTTTCTGCCGGAAGGCGGCGCGAATGTCCCCCTTGGGCAAATCGCCGATATCCGGGTGACCACCGGGCCGCCGATGATCAAGGACGAAGACGGCATGCTCGTCGGTTATGTCTACGTGGACATGGACCAGAGCCAGCGGGACATCGGCGGCTATGTCGATGAAGCCAAGGCGATCGTCGCAAACGAGATTTCACTGCCGCCCGGCTTTTATCTCAAGTGGACCGGCCAGTATGAACTCCTCGAGGAAATGGTCCGCCGCATGAAAGTCGTGGTCCCGGTCACCCTGATCGTCATCGTCATTCTGCTCTACCTCAATTTCCGCAATTTCACCGAGACCCTGATCGTTCTGGCCTCGGTGCCCTTCGCCCTCGTCGGATCGATCTGGCTCATGTACTTCATGGGCTACAACCTCTCCACCGCCACGTGGGTGGGGATCATCGCGCTGGTGGGCCTGGCCACGGAGACCGGAATCGTGATGATCTTGTATCTCGATCATGCCTACGAGCGGCGAAAACGGGCGGGGAAGATCCGTGATCTGAACGACATCATCTGGGCGCACATGGAGGGAACCGTGATGCGGGTGCGCCCCAAGCTGATGACGGTGGGAACCACCATGATCGGCCTGTTGCCGCTTCTCTGGGCCCAGGGAACCGGCGCGGATGTCATGAAACGGATCGCCGCCCCCATGGTCGGCGGCCTGATCACGTCCACTTTTCTTACCTTGGAGATCATTCCTGTTGTTTACACGTACTGGCGACTGTGGCAAATTAAGCAGGAGAAGCGACGTGCCGGGGCGGTCACACAGGTGACCCCATGACCCGGACCGGCCTGCGCCGCCCGACGACATTGCGTAATCAGCCGCCTCAACCGGAGAGGAGCAGTACCGTGAACAAGACACAAACACTCACCGCCCTGGGCATTTTGACCATCGGACTCTCGCTGGTTGCCTGCGGCGGGGCCGAGCAGCAGCCCGCGACGGAGACAAGCCAAGAGCAGGCGCCGGCTCAGACCCAGGCCCCGGCCGCGACCACGGAAGCAGAAGCCTACCCGATCGACTGGTGCATTGTCTCGGGCGAGAAACTCGGATCCATGGGCGACCCGGTCGTCTACAAGTACCAGGGCAAGACCATCAAGTTCTGCTGCAAGCGTTGTGTGGAAATCTTTGAAAAGGCGCCGGAGGCGTTCCTGGCCAAGTACGACAGCGCCGCCGCCGGGCTTCTGATGCCGCCCGGGGAGCATGAAGGACACAGCCACTAATCTTCGCCACTCTGGCCGCAAGGAGATGAAATGAGAAAGTCCACCCGCTGGTGCATCGTGTGGTTGACCCTGGCGCTCGTGCCTTTCGCGGGGGCTGTGTCGTATGGCGATGAGATGCCCGACTCAGCCCCGCCGGCCGTCACGGCCGACGCCGCAACGCCAACGAATTGGGACTCGCTTTATTCAGTCATCAACACCGGATACCAGCGGGTGGAACCGATCTTCCGGCGCGGCTGTTACGACTGTCACTCGACCCAGACCGATTATCCCTGGTATCACAGTCTTCCCCTTGTGAAGGGCTTCCTCGACGATCACATCAAAGAGGGCCGTGAGCATCTCGACTTGACCGGCGGCTTTCCCTTCAAGGGCAAGAAGCAGCGCGCGGACGATCTTTTTGAGATCAAGGAAGTGCTTCTCGAAGGCGAGATGCCGCTGTGGAGCTACAAACTGATGCACTGGGGCGCCGCGCCCGATGATGTCGAGATCGATTCCATCATGGCCTGGGTCGATGAAAGCCTGCAACTGCTCGCCACCCATGGACAGTACCCGTTCGGCCGGCCGGAATTGCTGGAGGACTCAGCCCACGAGGATGAGGAATAGAAGTCGCGATCCATTCGCCGGACTGTGCGCAGGAGGGATTGACATGTTCAGAGCCTGGATGGTTGTCGTGCTTGGGGTGATGCCGCTCGCATCGACGGCCCTGGCCACGTCACCCGACAGTTCACAGGAAGCACGGCTGACGCAGGCGTGCCGTGTGCTGGTCGCGGGCTTCCAGAAGGAACTCAAAGCGGAGTTGATGACAGCGATGGCGTCCGGCGGACCCGCCAACGCCATCTCGGTTTGCCAAAAGTCGGCGCCGCTCATCGCCGCCCATTACAGCGCCCTCCCCGGCTGGGACATTCGTCGCACCTCAACACGGCTGCGAAACCAGAACAACGCCCCGGATGCGTTTGAGGCCGCGACCCTGGCCAAACTTGCGTCCGATTCTCTGACCGAGCATGCCGAGTGGGTCAGCGACACAACCGGTGCGTCACGCTTTCGCTATATGTCCGCCATCCCCATGGCGGCGATGTGCTCCGGCTGCCATGGCGATCCCGCAAACTTTCCGGATACAGTAGAGACGACCCTGGCCGTGCTCTATCCCGACGACAAGGCAATTGGATTCCGGCCCGGCGAGCTGCGCGGCGCGTTCTCAATAACGGTCGATTGGCCCGAGGGAAAGTCCGTCGCCGACAGCCTCCTCGCCACCGCACAGCCGGACTCCGGTCAGACGAAGTAGGGCATTGTCCCTGTTTATGCGGTTCTCAAACCTGGCTACTTCTTTGCCAGGGTTTGAGAGAGCATGATCTTGTGCCCGTCGATGTCGTAGAAAGTAGCCAGACGCACCATGCCTTCGATGGTCATGGTCTCCCCATCGAAACGCACCTTCTGGGTCTCCAGTTTTCGACGCGCGGCGTCGATGTCGGCCACGCCCCAGACGAGGGTCGGCCCGCCCTTGGGATTGACTGTCTCGACCTGGTTTAATCCCACCGTGACATGCGCAACCGGGCTGGCCATTTCGCACCAGCCCATCTCCGCCATTTCGTAGAGCAACTCAAAGCCGAGGACATCGCGGTACCACGCGATCGACTTTTTCATGTCGCTGACCGGCACCGAGCAGGTCAGGCCGCCGTCATAACCGAGGACATTCGCCATGCAGACTCCCTTTGCGTTGTGTTGGCGTCATCAGTCCTGAATTTATACTTGATATAAATCCGTGTCAATCACAAATTGCGTCCATGACACCGCTGTTGCGCGCCGCCGCCCTCTTCCACCACCGCTGGTCGGTTCCGATCCTGGCCGAAATGCACCGTGCCGGCGGCGCAACACGCTTCGTGGTCCTGCTCAATCGGCTGGGGGTCAGCCGTGATGTCTTAAGCCGCACCTTGAGGGCGCTCATAAGACAGGGCTGGGTCCGACGCAATCCCGGATATGGCCATCCGCTGCGCCCCGAATACCTCCTGACCAAAAGCGGCGCCCGCCTCGCCCCGGAATGCGCGGCCCTGGTTTTCGAACTCGAACGCCAGGATCAAATCGAAGTCGCGCTGCACAAGTGGTCGCTGCCGATCCTCCTGGCGACTGTTGCCACGGGGGGGCGATTCTCGGAGTTGAAAGCGGTGCTGAGCGGAATCACTGCGCGGGCGCTGGCGCTCTCATTGAAGGAGTTGCATTCGGCGGGCCTGGTGGACAGGACGCTGGTCGCCGGCTTTCCGCCATCCAGCCGCTATGAAGCGACCCGGTCCGGCAGACGCCTGGTGGACCGGACATCCCGCGTTGTGCGCGCGATATAGCCCGCCTGGCCCATTGCGGTCCGATTCGGGAAACGGGTAGGAACGACCCGGCGGGTCGCCCCTACGCGCACAATCCCGTCACGTACGACCCGTTGCGTTCATCGACGGGCGAACGCCCCCGCCATCTTCTCCCCCACCGCCCGGCAATCCTCCACCGAACAGGTGTAGGCAAAACGGATATGCTCGCGTGCGGAGGCGCCGAAAAAATGCCCGGCAATACTGCCGATGCCGTGCTGGAGCAGGTACTTGGCCATCCAGTCTCCCAGCGGCGTGGGATCGTCCTTGGCGGGGAGGGCAAGCCCCCCTCCGAGCCGCTCTTGCAGCGCCTCGCGATTGATTCGTGGGTATAGGTAAAACGCCCCCTTCGGACGCCCCTTGAGATGAAACACGCCGGTTTTTTCCAGGCCCTCGTACAGGGCGTCCCGTCGCTCACGGTACCCCTCGCACATCTCCGCAATTCGTCCATCATGCTTCGCATCGAGCGCCTCGACCGCGCCCCACTGGGAGATCGAGTTGACTCCGTTGGTGGTGTACAGAAGCGCCTTTTTGAACCGCTCGATCAGCTTGGTGTCGGAGAGATGCGTGTAGCCGATTCTCAGCCCGGAAAAGTTCTGCGACTTCGACAGCGTGAAGACCGGAATGAACCGTTTGTACAACTCCGGGTCGCCCGTGGCATGGGCTTGCCGGGTGAGCATGACGAAATCCGGATCGTACCAGATGTCCTCGTAGGCGAGATCCTCGAGCACGTAAAATCCGTACCGCCGAACCAGATCGAAAAGGGGCTCCATGTCGGCCTTGTTGAAGATGCCGCCGGTTGGGTTGCCCGGGTTGACGATGATGACCGCCCGCGGACGGGTGCGTTCCACAACCGCGGCGAACTCCTCGATGTCCCAGTTGAAGCCGAGCGACTCGCGGATCTCCAGTTCGACCACATTCCCGCCGGACAGTTTCGCGATGTTGGAGATCGACTCCCACACCGGCGAGGGGCAGATGATCGTGTCCTCCGGCCCGGTCAGCGCGGAAATGACACAGTAGAGCGTGCCCATGCCGCCTTGTCCGACGAAGACATTGGACTCGCTGACATCGTGGGTGATGGCATTTTTGCGCGCCAGCTTCTCGCAGATCTTCGCGCGCAAAGGCGCGATGCCCGCTCCTTCGGTATAGAAGGTCTTGTTGTCGCGGACCGCCTTGATGATCGCCTCGGCCACCTCGGGAAAGAGATTGTACGCCGGTGTGCCGGACTCAAGACGGTAGACCTTTTCGCCGCGATTTTGCATGCCGATTAAGACATCGCGGATTTCAACGATCTTCGAGAGCGTGACCGTGTCATAGATGTTCGGGGAGAATTCACCGCCGCCTTGACGTGTCGCGGCGGGACCGGCCGGGGCCGAGATGGTGGAGGACATGGTCGGGCGAATCCTTCTTGGGATGGGAGTGTCGGATCGGTAAACGGGATTGTGCTATCACTCGCTGCCGCATAAAAGCGGCCGTGTTCACAGCAAACGCGCGTCGGCGCGTGTGTCCAGCCTCGACCGCACACGCGCAATTTCCTCCGGATCGAGCTCAAAGCGGTGCCAGGGCATCTCGCCGTGTTCGGGATCGGGCCCCAGCGAGAAGACCATCTCCCCCAAGGGCGAAAACGCATACGTTCCGCCGCCCTCCTCATCGCGCGAGTCAACCCCGATAACAAAGCATTGATTCTCGATCGCACGGGCGCGCAGGAGCGCCTGCCAGAGATTGTCGCGAACACGCGGCCAGCGCGCCGGGACACAGAGCAGGTCCAGCCCGGATTTGAACCATGGCCGCACGGTCTCGGGAAAACGAAGATCGTAACAGATGATCACGCCGATTCGCAAATCGAGATCCCGCAAGGTCACCACCTCTCCGGGACGTCCCGGAGCGAAGTACTGATCGTCGG
>JBFMFQ010000045.1:0-18138 GCA_040752075.1 Candidatus Zixiibacteriota bacterium
GCACAGTATCGCGCCGGTCAGCCGCCATGTGTTGGCGCGGTTGATTGCCGGGGGTGCCTCCCGCACGGACTTCTTCAGCGCGACGGGAAGCACACCGATCGCCGCCCCGAGGTAAAGCAGTCCGGCCAATTGGATCGGATCCGACTGGGCCAGCAACAATTTGGACACCGGCGTGGCGGCCGCGAACAACACCGCCGACGCCAGCGCCATGAGGAGAGGAATCCAGATCTCACGTTTCATTCGTTCAATCCGTTGTCATGTCCGCTTTCTTCCCCCGTTCCACGGCGCCCCACCGCATGAACAGAACCGGCACCAGGATCATGTTCAAAAACGTCGAGGTCAACAGTCCGCCCAAAATGACCTGCCCCATCGGACTTTGAATCTCGTTTCCGGGCTCTGCCCCGGCGATGACCAGCGGAATCAGGGCCAGACCCGCGCAAAGCGCGGTCATGAACACCGGTCCCAACCGCTGCATCGAGCCGATTCGCACTGCACTGGCCAGCGTCATTCCCTCATCCCGGATGAGGTGTTGGTAGTGAGATACCAGGAGCACTCCGTTTCGTGTCGCGATCCCAAAGAGAGTAATGAATCCGACCAGGGTCGCCACGCTCAGAGTTTGCGCCCCGAGCGCCACGGCGATGATGCCGCCGATCAGCGCCAGGGGAAGGTTGATGAGCACGATCAGGGTGTGACGGTGATTGCCGAATGCCCGGTAAAGAATGGCGTAGGTCGCAATCAGAATGAGCACTCCCAGGACAAGCAGGTTTCGCACGCTCTTTACGGCTTCCTCGAACTGCCCGCCAAAGGTCAAGCGGTAGCCGGTGGGAAGATCAAGTTCCGCCTCCAGCCGCCGTCGGGCTTCCTCCACTGTCCCGGCCAGATCGGCCCCCTCGACATTCGCGGTCAGCATCGCGACCCGCTGAACATTCTCCCTGCGGATCAGGCTGGGGCCCATCTCGAAGCGCGCCTCGGCCACTTCGCTCATCCGGAGGACATGCCCCCCGGGTGTTGTGATGGGTAACGAGCCGATGCGATCGCGCTGTTCTCTCAGGTACTCGGGGAAGCGCACTGCAATCCGGGAAGTCACCCCATCTTCAACGATCTCCCCCGCTGCTGTTCCCTGAAAGATGGCTTCGACCGATTGCGCCAGCGAAGCGGCGCTGAGGCCATGCCGCGCCATGGCGGTGCGGTCAAAGTCGACCAGGAGCTGCGGGATGCCCGCCTGTTCGGTGTTGCTGAGATCCACGATCCCGGGCACATCCCGGAGAACACTCTCGGCACGGGCCGCCAGCGCGCGCAGGACGGACAGGTCGCTCCCGAACACTTTGATCGCCAGATTCGATTTGCTTCCCGAGATCATATGATCGATCCGGTGGCTGATCGGCTGCCCGAAACTGACATTCGCGCCGGGGATCAACGCCACGGCGGTGCGCATGGCCGCGAGAAGTTCGTCCTTGGGACGGCCGGGCTGAAGCACGACTTCCATCTCCGAAGCGTTGACTCCCTGCACATGCTCATCGCGTTCGGCACGGCCGGTGCGGCGGCTGGTCGAAACGACCTCCGGGAATGAGAGGAGCGCCTCCTCGATCTGACGTCCGATGGCGTCGCTCTCCTCCAATGTAATCCCGGGAACGCTGACAATCGCCACCGTGAGCGATCCCTCATTGAAGGGCGGCAGGAAACTGCGCCCCAAAAACGGCAGCACGGCGAGGGCGCCAAGCAGCAGCGCCAGGGTCAGGGAGAAGACGAGCGCCCGGCGATTCAGGGCAATCTCGAGGGAACGGTCGTACGCGCGCTTGAGCCAGCGCATGAGCAGGGGTTCCTCTCGTTCGAGCACGCGCGAGTTGGGCAGGAGGTAATAGCAGAGAACCGGTGTGACGGTCAGCGAGACCAAAAGCGACGCGCCCAGCGCCATGATGTAGGCCAGGCCCAGAGGCCGGAGGAGCCGTCCCTCCATGCCCGGGAGGAAGAACAGGGGAATGAAGACTATCGCGATGATGAGGGTGGCGAAGAAAATGGCCGCCCGGACCTCGGAGGAGGCGCCGTAGACGACCTCCAGCGCGGGCCGCCTCTTGCTCTCCGGCAGGAGGCGGTTTTCCCGCAGGCGCCGGAAGACGTTCTCGACATCGATGATGGCGTCATCGACCAGGGCGCCGATGGCGATCGTCAGCCCGCCCAGGGTCATCGTGTTAATGGACAGACCCATCACCGAGATGGCGAGAATGCCCGCCACGAGTGACAGCGGCAGCGCCACGGCGGAGATCAGGGTGGTGCGGATATTCCCGAGGAAAAGAAACAGAATCGCCACGACCAAAATGGCTCCGTCACGCATCGCCACCGTGACATTATGAATGGCGCGATCAATGAAATCCGCCTGCCGGAAGTTTTCCTTTTCAATCTGCACACCGGCCGGCAGTGTGGCGCTCAATTCGCCGAGGACCCGGTCGATCTGCCCGGTCAGTTCGAGCGTGTTGGCGCCGGGTTGCTTCTGAACACTGAGAATAACCGCGGGCCGCGCGCGATAAGAGGCCGTGCCGCGCTTCGGCTCCGCCCCCTCCCGCACAACCCCGAGATCGCCGACCCGCAGCGGAACGCCGTCGCGGACTCGGACCGGCGCGGTGGCAAGGTCCGACACATGACGTGCACGTCCCACTCCCCGCACGAGATACTCCTGGCCCTGGTCGACATAGAACCCCGCCGCCGCGCTCCCGGTCGCCCCGCTGAGCGCCTCGACCACCTCCTCAACGCTGACTTGGTGCTGAATCAACCGCGAGGGATCAAGCTCGATCTGGAATTCGCGGACGTCTCCTCCGATCGGTGTCACCTGGGAAATCCCCGGTATGGCCAACAGGTTCCGCCGCACGACAGTCTCCGACAAGTGACGGAGGCCCATGGGGGTGATCTCGGGCGAATTCGAGGTGATGGCCACGAACGTGATCTCGCCCATGATTGAGCTGATGGGCCCGAGTTGCGGCGACTCGATCTGCTCCGGAAGCGCCACACCCTGCACCCGCTCCGCGACAATCTGACGCGCGCGATAGACTTCCTCCCCCCACTCAAACTCGACCCAGATGACGGAGATGCCGTCGGCGGAGACCGACCGCACACGCCGCACACCGGGAGCCCCGTTGAGGGCCGATTCGAGGGGAAAGGTGACGAGCAGTTCGACTTCCTCCGGGCCCATCCCCTGGCTCTCCGTGATCACGGTGACCGATGGCGCGGTCAGATCGGGGAAGACGTCAACGGGAATCTCCAGCGTCCACGCCGCGCCAATCACGAAGGCGAGCGCCGCCGCGAGGAGAACGAGGGTCCGGTGGCGAAGTGAATAGGCAATCAAACGATTCAACATGGTTTCGATTCCTCCGGCAAACCGTCTAGTGAACGTGCCCCTCGATGCCGCCCGACGACAGGAGTGATGCGCGGCGGATCATCGCGCCGCCGCGCGTGACAACGCGTTCCCCGGGATTCAACCCACTCACGACGGCACGGTGTCCTTCCACGGCCACCAGGTGGACCTCGACTCGCTCGAACGATTCCCCCTCCGTTTGGACGTAGACAATGGAATTGCCGCCGTCATCCAGGATGGCCGCACGCGGCACCACCACACCGCTGTCCTGCGCCGTCGTTGCAATTTCTGCTTCGGTGGAGAGCCCGAGAAGCAGGCCGGGCGAGGGGTGGGTCACTTCGATAATAGCGGCGACATTGCCGGTCGTTGCATCCAGGGCGGGCGACACGGCAACGAGGCGGAGTTGTTCCTGCTCAAACACGATGGGCTGAGAGGCGCCGGGCGGACGGACACTCAGCCCGGCAATCCCCGCCTCCACGGCGCCCGCGGAGGCCGGATCGAGAGCGATGTCCAACCAGATCGGGGATGTTCTCACCACGCGAACAAGGGGATCTCCCGCGTGGACGGCCTGCCCAGGCCGAACCCAGACCTCGGCGACCTGTCCTTTCAATGGGGATCGCACCGCGAATTGCCCTTCCGTCGTGGTTGATTCCACGAGCGGCGCGAGCGCGGTAATTCGCGCGCGGACCCTCTCCACCTCCGCCAGGCTGACCGCGCCGATGGCATGAAGACCTTCAAGCCGCTCGAGCCGTGAGCGGGCCAGCGACAACTCGCTTCGGATTTCCGACATGGACTGATCCGAGGACGCTCTCGGCAGCAAGGCGAGGAGATCCTCCCCCGCATTGACCGCCATGCCGGTGTGAAGATTGAGTCTTGAGGCCACCGTGCCTCCGACCGGGGCCGCGACGACCGCTTCGCCGTTGGCCGCCGGACGGACACGGGCGGTCCCACGGACGGTCCTCTGAATTGCCCCGCGCACAGACCAATCGGTGGCGAATTCCGTTTTCCACTGCTGTTCTTTCAGGAATCCAACCGGCGCCGATCCCGTGCGCACTCCCCCCGCGCCGGAGATCGGATTGGATGGCACATCGATCAGGCCCCCCGGATTCGAGGGATCGCCCACTCGGACATAACCGGAAGGAATGTCCTCCGTGCCGCTCGCGGAAACGACCCGGAAGTAAAGATCAAACACGCCTTTTTGTGTAGGAGTGATCTCAATGGAAAAGATTCCGGGGCGGAGCGCTTCGTCCCGCCGAAAGACAGACTCAGCGCCATCATCGGCGCGGAGCACGGCGGACACCTCCCCTTCGGCAAGGGGAAGAAAACCCTCCAAGATCGTGACGTGCGTGTGCGACTTGGAGGTCACGCCCACCGCGAGCGGATCGGCCTCCGCAAAAATCTCATACAGATTGCCCCATGAGGTCACCGCCCAGCTCTCGGTCTCCGCCGATTCGCCGTGGGCGTGGGTATCCTCACCATGATCATGGCCGTGATCGTTTTGGGCGTGCTCATTGCCGCAGGCGGTCAACGTCACAGAGACCGCCAGCAGCACGAGCCATTTCAGTTCCTTCATGTGAACTCTCCTCAGTAACCGAGCAACGAGTGTCCGGCGGCGGCTTCGAGACGCCGATGCGCCTCGAGCGCGGCGGTGTAAAGGTCGATGGTCACGACTTGAAACGACTGCACGGCGCGCAGGGTCTCCAGAAAGTCCGTTGCGCTGGTCTCGCCCGCACGGAAGGCGGCGGCCGCGGCAATCAGGACGCTGTCCGCCGCAGTATTGGCCGGGGGCTGATCGAGCGCGGCGCGGCGGAGCCGGTTATATGAATCCCGTGCGGCCTCCCACTCTCTGCTTGCCTCGATTCGCTGCCGTTTCGCCTGTGCAGAGCGCGCCTCGAAGCGCAGCCCGGCGGCGGCACGCTCGCCCTGCCGCCGGTCAAAGAGCGGAACACTCAGCGTCAGCCCGAAAGCCGGACCATCTGACCCATCGACCCCGTCCTGAGTGAGCCAGCCCACATCGAAGGACGGCGCTTCCAGCCACCGTTGACCCAAGCGGCGCTCATAGTCCGCCGCCCGCATGCGGTGAAGCGATGCGGCCAGCACGGGATGGCTTTCTGCATCGTGGGTTTCGGGAGCCTCAGGCAGCTCCGGCCAGGTGGGGCGGGATGCGGCATTAATCCTGTCGGACCAGATCGAGGCCGTCGCACGGGCCGATGCCAGATCCGCTTCCGCCCGGGCGAACTCGGCGCGCAATTCGGAGACGGCCATGGACATCCTCTGCGCGACCAGCCGGGATTCCTCCCCCGCCGCCGCGCGTTCGGCGACGTATCCCGCCAGTGAGTCGGCGCGTGCGCTGAGTTCGGCAAGGGCATCCACACGCGCCTGCGCGCTCACCCAGGCGGCGAAGTCCCCCCGCATGCGGAGCCGCAACACCAACCGTTCGTGCTCCATTGTCAGCCGGGCGGACTCGAGGGATTCCCTCGCGGCGTTCCGGGACAATGAGCGGCGGCCATCAATCGGCGGAGTCCAAGACAGGCCCAGTTTTGACTGACCGCTTTCCTCGCCCGGGGACTCCCGCTCAAACCAGATGTCGGGGTTTGGCCAAAGACCCGCTCCACGGGCTTCGCCCACGGGATCGGCAATCACCGATCGCAGGGCGACGACCGAGGGATGATCCTCGGTGAGACCCATCAGGAATTCTTCCTCCGAGATGTCGCTTTGGGCCGCCGCGACGGTGGGTTGTGTAAGCCAGAATGACAGAAGCAAGAGCAACCGGGCAATTGCCCTGGTGGACAAAGGCATGTTGGTCCCTCCGACGGATGCCGTCCATAATGGACGGTATCCGGAGTGAGATCGCCTGGGCGCGCTTAACGGCCGCGCCCGATCAGGGTTTTCGTTTACGGGTGATTAGACAGAAGCCGGGGGACCGCGCAAAGCCGTCGGGCGGTTGTGCCAGACACTCGTGAGGAAAACTTGGTCAGTAGCGGTTGGTTTGGGCGATGGGGCAGGAGGCAGGAGGAGCGGTTCGGCATCGACCATCACCAGGTCGAACGTGTATACCGGCCGCCTCGTGCCCGTCAGGTCGTGATCGCCCAGCTCGTGACCGTGGCCATGCGGGGCATCGCACCAAGCGATTGCGTCAGACTGACCGTGACAATCCGAATGATCCGTTGCCAGATGATGCGGGGTTCCGGCGAACAGCCCGAAGAAGGCCAGCAAAAGCGCGATGCATGCCGCCTGACGACTGAGTGTGATGGTCCGCGTGAGTCCCATTCAAAACGAAAATCTGCACAAAGACGGTCTCAATCAAGTGTAATCTTGTCTTAATGCCGTGGTCGGCGGGACGACGGTTCGCGATTCCCCGGTTGACTATCTCCAGCCGGAACCGGCCGTCCGGGGACAGCCGGTCATCCGACTGGGGTGGAAACGTCGGGAATTGGCTCAGGCGCCAGCCTTGCTGGACACCTTCTTGCGCCGGGCTTCGCTCTGGTTCACCATCTCGAAGAGATCAACCGCCGGGCGGATCTCGAAGGGGCCGAACTTCACGCCGGGGTGCTTCGACATGAGTTGAATGGCGTGATTGAGATCGCGCGCTTCCAGAATGAGAATGCCGCCCAACTGCTCCTTGGTTTCGGCATAAGGGCCGTCGGTGACGACCGCTTTCCCCTCCTTCCAGCGCAATGTCACCGCGTTGCGCGGGCTGTCGAGCGCCTCCCCGCCGGCGAAATGCCCGCCGGCCCGCAGGACATCATCGTAGGCAAAGCACTCGTCCATCATCTGATTCTGCTCCGTCTCCGAGGCGCCGTCCCAGTCGGATTCGGCGATGTATCCCAGGCATATGTATTTCATGACATCCTCCCTCTTGCGTGTGTAAATGTTCTCTCGCGTTCGGCTCTGGCTTAACCGTGCTCGGCAGCGCGTCTGAGTTCGGCCATGTCGAGCTTGGTCATCTTGAGAAGCGACGCCATGACCCGTTCCTGTTTCTTCGGGTCGCCCTGCTCCATCATCCTCGCCATGTCGGTCGGCACGACCTGCCACGGAATCCCAAACTTGTCCGACAGCCAGCCGCAGACGTTCGGCCGGCCGCCGTTCGAAGAGAGCCCATCCCAGTAATGGTCGATTTCCGCCTGATCCTTGCAGTTTACGATGAATGAGACCGACTGGATGAAGTTGAACTGGTGCGGGCCGCTGGACTCCATCGCCATGAACTCCTGCCCGTCGAGCATGAAACTCGAGTGCTTGACGAAGCCGACCGTATCGCCCTCGCCTTCTTCGTAGCGCATGATGTGATTGGTGCGCGAATTGGGAAACTGCGACTGGTAGAAATTGATCGCCTCTTCGGCTTTGCCGGCCTGATCGCCGACAAACATCAATGCCGGCGCGATCCCGCTTCCCTTTTCCAGGCAGATCAACTGCCACGACACGCCGAAGCGGTCATTGAGCCAGCCGTAGCGTTCGCTCCATGGATACTTCTCCAGCGGCATCAGCGCGGTGCCGCCTTGCGAGAGGGCCTTCCAGAGCTCCTCCACCCTCCCCGCGGAATTGCTCATCACACAAAACGAGATCGCCGGCGAGAACTTGAACATCGGTCCGCCATTGAGCCCCATGAACTCGTGGCCGTCGAGGGTATACATAATCGTCATCACCGACCCAACGGCCCGGCCCGAGGCCTTTGCCCCGGATTCGCCGTAGCGGGTGATGGCACCGATCTTGGAATTCGGGAAAAGCGATGTATAAAACCGCGCCGCCTCTTCGGCCTGGTTGTCAAACCACAGACATGGTGTGATTCTTTGCATGGGTGCACACTCCCTCGAAGTTGGTTGGTTTCTGCGGTTGATGATGTGTTGATGTACTCGATTCGGGTCTCTACAGACGATTGCCCATGTAGGGGCACGGCTTGCCGTGCCCTCACTTGCCGTGCCTTCTCTTGTCGTGCGCTGTGCGCGATCCCGGATCGGGCGCGGCCAGCCGCGCCCCTACATGTCGCAGCGTCTTTCAACACACCCTTGATCCCCGGACCTCTCACCGAACCAGCTTCTTCTCCTCGGCTTCGAGCTTCCGGTGCCGTTCAAGCGCCTCGCTGGGCTCGAAGTCATCGAGTTCGAAGTACTGCCGGACCTCGATCTCACAGTCGGCTCCATCCATGGTCGGGTTGGGAAACTTCTTTGACCACTCGATGGCTTCCTCCCGCGAGTTGACCTTGATCACGGTGTAACCCGCGATCAGCTCCTTGGTTTCGGCGAAGGGCCCGTCGATCACGGTGCGCTTTCCGCCCTGGATCCGGACCCGCCAGCCTTTGGCGGACCGTTGAAGACCGGAGCCGTCGAGCAACACCCCCGCCTTCATCAACTCCTCGTGATAGGCCGCCATCTCGGCAAGCAGGCCCTCCGGCGGCATCACGCCCGCCTCGGAATCCTTGGTGGCTTTAACGATGATCATAAACCGCATGCGACACTCTCCTTTGAATGGCTCACTTTCAACTCTTAGTCGTTCGGGGCCGGCAAAATCGACATCGAGTGCGGAAAAAACACGGGCTCAGCCGGGGATTCCAATGGCCAGGGTGTTTGGTGTGCTCTAAGTCGTTGGCAGGCCGGGTATCTCGAGGACCGGACGGACTTCGATCGTTCCCTTCTTCACACCCGGGATTCTCCCGGCGATGGCGATGGCCTCATCCAGGTCGTTGGCTTCCACGAGGAAATAGCCGCCGAGCTGCTCGCGTGTTTCCGCGAATGGGCCGTCGGTCACCATGCGTTTCCCATCGCGCACCCGCACACTGGTCGCCGTCGCGATCGATTGCAGGGGATTGGCGCCGAGGAATTGTCCTCGTGTTGCCAGGTCACGGGCCAATTGGACCGAGTCAAGGAAGCATTGGTCCCTTTCAAAGTCGGACCACGCACCCTCATCGGAGTAGACCAGGAGCATGTATTTCATTCGCTAACCTCCACTCATTGGTCGTTTGGCCACACCCGAAATCGACATGGCGCCTTTGCCCCCGTTCAATTCTGCGATGCGCCGCTCCAGAAACCGCCGCTCCGGTTCCTGCTTCACCAAGTCCAGCGCCCGCTCATACGATGCCCGCGCCTCGTTGAACCTCCCCAGGCGACGGCACAAGTCGGCGCGTGCCGCATGCGCGAGGTGATATTCCTCAAGGTCGCCGCGTGAGAGAATCGCATCGATCAATTCGAGTCCCGCCGCCGGGCCATCCCGCATCGCCACCGCCACCGCACGGTTGAGTTCCACCACTGGAGACGGTTCCAATCTCAGCAGGAGATCGTACAGGTCCACGATGCGCGGCCAATCGGTTGCACCGGCGTTGACCGCGACGGCATGCGTCGCGGCGATGGCCGCCTGGATCGTGTATGATCCCACCCGTCGTGTCGCGAACGCACGTGTGACCAATTCTGTTCCCTCGGCAATCTGTTCGCGATTCCAAAGCAAACGATCCTGATCCTCAAGCAGGATCAGATCGCCGTCGGCCGTGACACGCGCCGGCCGTCGCGATTCCTGCAAGAGCATGAGGGCCAAAAGCCCCATGACTTCCGGCTCCGGCAAGAGTTCCAATAGGAGTCGCCCGAGACGGATTGCCTCCCCCGAGAGATCGGCGCGTGTCAGCGATTCACCAGAGGATGCGGAATACCCCTCGTTGAAGACGAGGTACACGACCTGCAGCACCGTATCCAAACGATTCGGCAATTCGGACGGCGATGGCACCTGGTAGGGAATGCGGGCGTCACGAATCTTCGCCTTCGCCCGCACGATCCGTTGGGCCAGGGTCGATGGCGCGGTGAGAAACGCCCGTGCGATTTCCTCGGTGGTAAGCCCGCAGACCTCGCGCAGGGTCAGGGCGACACGCGCCTCCGCCGCCAGAGCGGGATGGCAGCAGGTGAAAATCAAACGGAGACGGTCGTCCTCGATCTCCTCACCGGCCAGCGGATCGGGGTTATGATCGGCGGGATACAGCCGTTCGGTGATTTCGGTCTCCGCTGCATCGAGAAACGACCGCCTCCTGAGCGCATCGATGGCCTTAAAACGGCCGGTCGAGACCAGCCAGGCACGCGGGTTGTCCGGAACACCTTCAACCGGCCACTTTTCGAGTGCGGCGCGGAATGCTTCGTGCAGGGCATCCTCGGCCAGCTCGAAATCGCCCAACAGACGGATCAGGGTCGCCAGAATTCGGCGCGACTCGGCGCGGTAGATGGCGTCGACCGCCTCGCGCATCGATTTTGCAGGGAGTTCGGTCATGACTTGCGGGCTCTGAGGGTTTGTGAGAGGAGGAAAACGATCCGGTTACCAGGCGGTCATTATACGTGTGAAGAGTGCTGACCGAAGCTTCGGGCCCAATCGGTCGACTGGGGTCGCAGTAACGACTTCAGTCGTTACCCCCCAACACGCAAAGCAACGGCTGAAGCCGTTACTACACACGACTGGGCTGACCAAACCAAAGATCATCCGAGAATGACCGCGCTATCTTCGTAGTAACGACTTCGGTCGTTACTGTTGCCCCAGCACGAAAGGTAACGGCTGAAGCCGATACTACAAGAGCACGCTACTTCCCATCCCTCCGTCGCCCGACCCAGTCCACTCCCTCGTTTGCCGTGTTGCGAATCCGGTCCGCCAGCTGCGCGGTGTGGTGCTGAGTGTGACGCACCGCGACAATCTGGTGCTCCAATTTTGAAATCGGATACCAGGAAAACCCGCTGTCGGGGCTGAGAATGTCGAGCGCATCGACCGACTCATCGATCATCGTATCGCAGATCGCCCAGTACTCCAACATCTGCGCCTTGGTGTACGGGACACCGGTCTGCGGCGGACGGTGCGGCAGTTCACCCAGCACCTGAAACTCCGGCGGCGCGGGAATGTCATCCAGATCCTGCAGGAATGTCTGGTGGTGCTCCCATGGCGTGAAGTCATGCATCGACTTGCGGCTGTAAAAGTGCGCGAAGTAAAGGGTGTGATAGACAATCCGCCAGAACGGATTGGTGTACTTTTGGTCCGCCCAGAGGTCGTCGGGGCATTGCTCGATCGCCGACTTCAGCATCGCGAGTGAGGCATGGTATTGGCTTTTGAGCGCCTGGCGGATCAGGGCGGCGGGGTCGGTGACAAAAGCGGCTTGAATCATGTGAATCTCCTTTGGATAACACCCCGTGCAGGAAACCGATTGCACGCCCGGAGAGCAATCACTTCCCCCTCCGGCGGCCTAAAGCGGTTCGGTGCCTTCGGAGAGGATGTCAATGTAGGACTGGTAGGCGTAGATTTGCCCGCGCCGGCTTCGCTTTTGCACACGGACAATGTTGAGACCTTCCAGGTCCTTCAACGTGGTCAAAGCCGTGGGATGGGAGAGTCCGGCTCGTTCGACAATCTCTCTCGCGTTGAGATAGGGATGACGCTGGAGCAGTTGGTGAACCCGCAGCGCGGAGCCCGACCTCCGTCCCAGTTCACCGATCCTGAGCCGGTCGTGCTCAAACAGGGCCAGTATCTTCTGAGCGGCTTGGACAGAGTCATCGGCGGTTTCGACTACGCCGGTCAGGAAGTACCGCAGCCACCCCTCCCAATTCCCGTTTGTGCGAACGCTCTGCAGAAGGTCATAGTATTCGTTCCGGTTCTTCTTGAAGAAGTAACTCAAATAGAGCAGGGGCTCCCTGATCGCGTGCTCCGCGCATAGAATGAACGTGATCAAAAGGCGGCCCAACCGTCCGTTACCGTCGAGAAACGGATGGATCGTCTCAAACTGCACATGCGCGAACGCCGCTTTGAGCAGCACCGGCGTCTTTCCAAACTGATCGTGCAAGAAGAGCTCCAACTGTCCCATGCACTCGCCCGCCTTGTCCGGTGGCGGTGGGACAAACCGCGCGTTTCCCGGCCGTGAGCCTCCGATCCAGTTCTGTGTGCGGCGAAACTCGCCCGGCGCCTTGTCATGCCCGCGTCCCGACGACATCAGAATCCCGTGCAGTTCGCGAAACAACCGAAGGGAGATCGGGAAGCCGTCTTCGCGCAAACGTCGCAGACCATGGTCCATGGCCGCTACATAGTTCGAAACCTCGCGCACATCCTGAGCGGCCGCCTCGGCCTCGCCCTCCCGCTCGAACAACAACAGGTCAGAGAGAGAAGACTGAGTCCCCTCGATCTGGGATGAGAGCACCGCCTCCTTTCGAACATAGAAATAAAGGAACAACAGGGGGTCCGGCAGCAAACGGGAGATTCCATCCAGTCGCCCGAGAGCACGATTGGCCTCCCCCATCAGCTCCTCGCCTTCGGGACCCAGATTCGGCATGGGGTCGGGGGGAAGGGGGTTGGGGACAAACGCCTCGACTGTCTCACCACCAACCGTGGTCTTGATGTAGTGTCCTGTGCTTGGCATCACCCGTTCCAATGGCGTAACATTAGACGTGACAACGATATGCAAATTTCTTTCCCAGCGCAACATCTAATTTAAATTTCGGCTCCAAATTTAAACACTGAACCCCATGTGGCTCTAAACCAGAATCCACTCCCCGACCCAAATCCGTCCGAGATCAGCTGGCCGGCCTGGGACGCTGAAGCTCAACCTCCCCGCCCGCGGTTGAACCCGCTCCCCCGATTTCATACCTTCCACCGTCTGGCGCCAGAGATGATTTCCCACGGGAGTCGTCACAGTTGTCTTTAGACCCATACTCGGAGCAAACCCGCCATGTCCACGACCAACCCCATTCTCGAGAAACTCAACAAGAAGACCCGCGAAGTCGCGATGATCAATTCCTGCGCCTCCCTGCTCGGCTGGGACGAGCGCACTTACATGCCCGCTCGCGGATCGGAGCACCGTGCCGAGCAACTGGCCTATCTCGCCGGCCTGTCGCACTCGCGCTTTGTCGATCCCGAAATCGGCGACCTGCTCAAGCAGTTGCGCTCCGGCACCAACGGCGGCGGACCGGATTCCGACATCGCGGTGACCGTGCGCGAGATCGGCCGCGCTTATGACCGTGCGGTGAAGATGCCGCAGGAACTGGTCGAGGAGATCAGCCGCACCACCACCCTCGCGCAGGCCAAGTGGGCCGAGGCGCGCAAGAACAACGACTTCGCCTCATTCAAGCCCTGGCTGGAGAAGGTCGTGAACCTGAAAAAGCAGGAGGCCCAGGCGGTCGGCTATGAGGGCGAGCCATACAACGCCCTGCTCGATGAATTCGAGCCCGGCGCGACAGTCGCGCAGATTGAAGGCGCATTCGCGAAACTGCGCGACGAGACTGTCCGGCTGCTCGACAAACTCAAAGGCGCGGCGCGCAAGCCCGACCCGAAGATCCTCGAACGCGAGTATCCCATCGCCGCGCAGGAGGCCTTCGGCAAGGAAGCCGCCGCCGCCATCGGTTTCGACTTCGACCGCGGGCGTTTGGACATCACTACCCATCCCTTCTGCACCGGCATCGGCCCCGGCGACACGCGCATCACGACCCGCTACGACGCCCACCATTTCCCCGGCGCGTTTTTCGGGATCCTGCATGAGGCCGGCCACGGCATCTACGATCAGGGCCTGCCCGCCGAACACTTCGGCAATCCCCTGGGCGAGTTCATCTCGCTGGGCATCCACGAGTCGCAGTCGCGCATGTGGGAGAACATGGTCGGCCGTTCGCGCGCCTTCTGGTCGTTCTTCTATCCCAAGGCGCAGCAGCATTTCGCCAAGACCCTGGGCGATGTCTCGCTCGATCAGTTCTACGGCGCGATCAACACGGTCGAGCCGTCGTTCATCCGTGTCGAGGCCGATGAAGTCACCTACAACCTGCACATCATGATCCGTTTCGAACTCGAGCGCGCCTTCTTCCGTGGCGACCTCAAAGTCGACGATGTCCCGCAGGCCTGGAACACCACCTTCGAGAAATACCTCGGCATCCGTCCCCCGGACGACCGTCGCGGCTGCCTGCAGGATGTCCACTGGAGCGCCGGCCTGATCGGCTATTTCCCGACCTACTCTCTGGGCAACCTCTACGCCGCCCAGTTCTTCGCCAAAGCAGACGCCGACCTGGGCGGCCTGCACGCCCAATTCGCCAAGGGCCAGTTCCTCCCCCTGCGCGACTGGCTCCGCAAGAACATCCACCAGCACGGCCGCCGCTACCTCGCCACCGACTTAGTCCAGCGTGTCACCGGCAAGCCTCTCTCATCGGACGCGCTGATGGCGTATATGGGAAAGAAGTTCGGGGAGGTTTATGGGTAGGGGAGGAGCAACTTACACATGGCGGAAGTGATAATTCCACAGGCAGATGCTGATGCGCTACTGGCTATGGAGAAGCGGCGTGAGAATGACGATCAATACGACTATCCAGGACTGGGCGGGGCAATCGCAGTCCCGGTTGTCTCGATGGACAAGCGTGAGCGATTTACACTCGATGTCAGACGTGGGAGTATCGACCTTTTGAAGGGAACCTACCAGACACGGGCCCGGCACGTAGTTGTGCTTGCCCGACTTGATTTTGGAGGTGCCCCACATAGAAATCCGGATGACGAGGAAATCGCCTCACCTCACCTTCACGTGTACAAAGAGGGCTATGGCACAAAGTGGGCGATCCCCCTTCCGAAGGACAAGTTCCCTATTCCAGCGGATCTTTGGCACCTACTTGAGGATTTCTTTGCATTCTGTAACATCACGAGCCCACCGATTATCCGGAGAGGTCTCTTCGAATGATTGACGAAGTAAAGGCGCTCATGGATCAATACACGGCGTGGTTACGGACCAAGACTGCGTTACGGGAAGTGCACGGTTCAATCGAGGTTACCACCCCGTATTTAGACCGGCACAACGATTACATGCAGTTCTACGTGAGACGAAGTAATGGCGGCTTTCTACTGACAGACGACGGATTCGTGATCCAAGACCTGAGAAGCTCTGGTTGTACGTTGGATTCTCAAAAAAGACAGGACCTCCTCCGGATGACCTTGAATGGGTTTGGCGTAAGACTCGACGGCGATTCGCTCACCGTGAATGCAACGAGCGAAAACTTCAACTATAGAAAGCACAACTTTTTGCAGGCGATGCTCGCGGTGAACGACCTTTTCTACTTGGCAGTTCCCATGGTTGCAAGCCTCTTCTTGGAAGATGTGGTTTCGTGGCTTGATGTTCATGAGATTAGGTACACGCAGAACGTCAAATTCACCGGCAAGTCCGGGTATGACCATCAATTTCACTTTGTTATCCCAAAGTCTCTAAGGGCACCTGAGAGAATAGTCCAAGCAATCACACGCCCAAGTCGCGAAACCGCCGAGGCGCTTGCCTTCTCTTGGATCGATACGAGAGATGTACGTCCCCCGAACTCAAGGGCCTTCGCGCTCTTGAATGACACAGATCAACCCACGTCGGTCACCGTTGTTGATGCGCTGAGGAACTATGATGTTACTCCCATCGCTTGGTCAAAGCGAGAGGAGGCTCGGGATACACTGGCGGCTTAGGCCCGCAAGACACTCGGGAAGCACTCCACCGATGGCTTCCACCAGCCGCCGGATTTCTCAGGCTTCGATAGGTGTTTTGAACGAAGGCAAGCTCTTGAACCGGTAGCGGGGACTGAGGAGGAGCGCGAATGGACTTTGATAACCCTGTTGTAATCGCCATCGCCCTCGCGGCTATAGTCCTGACGATTGGCATAGCGTTATTGAGACGCAACCGGGAACAGAGAGTACCCGCAAGCAGCCTGAGCGTCTTCCAGAGTAGTCGGGGATGGAAGAATCTGCCGATCGCATACCTGCAAGCGCTCACTGAAAAGTTCCCGATCCCTACCGATGCGGTGCGATTCGTCACGCTTGCTGAACGGACAGGTCTGCGTAAACGAGTCATTGAAACGTACGGTGGCGTGGCTGAATTCGAGGTCCCCGAGGTCCAAGGGCCGTCGTTCCTGTCAGGAACTATCGCGACGGCGTTGTCAAGTTACGGGAACACCGTCGCAGGAGAGGGTCAGTTTGCTGATGCAAGAGAGGCATTTGAGGCGGCGCTGCGCGTCTATCCCGGTCACTTTCCGACTTGGATGAGCATGTGCCTGCTCGAGTACTGCGAGAACAATTGGAGACAGGCGATCGGGTGGGCAGATCGCGTTCTCGATTATCGCCCTGATTCGAATTCTAAGCACCCGTGGGAGCGGGCGACTGCAGACCTCCTTCAAGACAAGGAGCGTCAGAAGGATATCGGGAGCGCGCTCGGCTATGGTCCAACCGAAGCTGGCTTCGAAGAGATGTTTGAACAGGCCAAACAAATCAAGCGCGACTGTACCGACAAGATTCAAGGCGATGCTCGTCACCGTTGAGAGCCGGGTGCGCTGGGCGCCAAGAAGGTGTAGCCCTAACACCCGCAAAGTCAGGGATCGAGCCTTGCGACTTTCAAAATTGGCATCGCCGGGTGCCCTGAGTGACACCGTGCTTGAATGGTACAATCCGGGCACATGGGTAACAGAATGGACCGGGCACATGGGTGACACTTTCTTGGGCGTCATACCGATAGGAGGTGTGGCGTGCCGTGGAAGGAGACCCGTATGCTGGATGAACGTGTCCGTTTTGTGGCCGCTTGCCTCGAGGGGGAATTCCCGATGAGCGTCTTGTGTGCCCGATTCGGCATCAGCCGCAAGACCGGATACAAATGGCTGTCTCGGTACGAGGCGAACCGGCTGGAGGGCCTGCAGGACCGGTCGCGGGCGCGTCACACTCACGCCAACGCTACATCGGATGCTGCAGCGGCCGCTGTGATCGCGTGTCGGACCAGGCATGACCGCTGGGGGCCGAAGAAGATTCGGCAATGGTTGATCGAGCATGATCCGGGTCGATTCTGGCCCGCCGCCAGCACGATTGGCGACCTCCTGAAGCGGCACGGCTTGGTGGGACCGCGCGTGCGGCGGCACCGGACACCGCTTTATACTCAGCCGTTCGCGAGCTGTACGGTTCCGAATGACATCTGGTGCGCCGACTTCAAGGGGTGGTTCTACACTCAGGACGGGCGGCGTTGTGACCCATTCACACTGGCGGATGCCCAGTCCCGCTTTCTGTTGCGTTGCCAGGTGGTTCCGCATCCCAATCGTCGGTATGTCCAAGCCGTGTGTGAATCGGCCTTCCGCGAGTACGGGTTGCCGCGTGCCATCCGGACGGACAACGGGCCGCCATTTGCCTCGCCGTCAGCCGGGGGGTTGTCGTTGCTATCCATCCACTGGATCAAGCTCGGCATCACGCCGGAGCGTATCGCGCCTTCGCACCCAGAACAAAACGGTCGACTCGAGCGTCTACACCGAACACTCAAGGAGCACACCGCCAACCCGCCCCAACGCAATGCGCGCTGTCAACAAGCGGCCTTCGATCGGTTCCGACACGAATACAACGGAGATCGCCCACACGAGGCGCTTGATCAACGGACGCCAGCCTCTGTCTACCGACCATCGTTGCGTCCGTACCCCAGCCGCGTGCCCGAAATGAGGTACCCTGATGGCTATGACGTGCGTTGGGTTGGTCAAAACGGGTGCATTCGCTGGCGTGGCGAGCGGATCTTCCTGTCGGAACGACTGCGGGGTGAATTGGTCGGAATCGGGCAGGTCGACGAGGAGTTCTCAAACATCTACTTCGGACCGATATCGTTGGCCGCTTGGGATCATCGACGAGCAAAACTCCGGTGGCCAACGAAACGAAAGGCGAAAAACAGCCGATGAATCAACCATCACAACACGAAAGTGTTACCCATGTGCCCGGTCCAAAATGTAACCTATGTGACCGGTCGTACATTGGGACGCCGGAACTCGCCATAGCGCCTTCCAAGTGAGAATCCCCTAAGGGGAAGACATTGTTTCTCCAATGCGAGCCGGGCCCCC
>JBFMFQ010000046.1:0-18068 GCA_040752075.1 Candidatus Zixiibacteriota bacterium
TCATGTCGCGAATCCGCCGGTCGATGAGCGTGGAATCGCCCGCTGGTTTGGACACGGCATGCCGCGCCGACCCCGACTGCGCCGTGGCGCGCGGACTCTTCTTTACTGATGATTTGGCGGTTGATCTGCCTGGTTTGGTCGCCTTCGCCGTGCCGCGTTTACCGGCAACCCTCTTTTGAGTCTTTCGTGATGCCTTCGGTGAATCGCCGCTCATCGTTTACACTCCTGTTGACCGATTCAACCATCATCATCGGACACGAACTGCTGACAAAGTAATACGACGAATTCTGTCCGCTATCAGTTCCTGATTCAGGCCGTGGTTTCATTCCTCGTTCGCAAGGCGGATTCCAGCCGATGGTCAGTACTGCATCCCGTCGGCATCGGGCGGGCCGAGCGGCGGGCCGTAGGGATTGCGGTCCAGCCAGTGGCCCATGGATGGGATCATGGGCGCGAGGGTGGCGGCGGCGCGGCGTTTGAGCCGCAGCCAGGCGCCGGGGGCGGTCATGTGACGCAGCGCAATGTTGGAGGAGGCGCGGTTGCGCAGGGCCGCGGCGCGGCGTGATCCGGCGAAATGGTCGATGGCTGATTGCGCTTCGGCGCGAGTCCTGGCCCTGAGCGCCTGATCGATGGCGCTGGCCGCGAGGAAGGCATCGGGAATCCCGGAATTCAGGCCGCGCGCCCCAAACGGGGCGAAGACATGCGCGGCCTCGCCGGTGAGCAGAACCCGGCGATGCGCATCGGCAAATGAACTGGCCACCGCTTGGCGAAAAATATAGGTCGAGACCCATGTGACCCGCTCGGCGTAATCAGGCCGAATCACCCGAGGCAGCCAGCGCCTCACTCCCTCCACCCCGCCGAACTCATCGGGATCGTCGCCCGGGTGGCATTGCAGGTCGATGCGCCAGTGCCCGGCAAAGGGAACATACAGCACATTGCGTCCGCCGACCGCGGGATGCTCATAGTGGAAGATGCGCTCGACCGGCAGCGGGTGTGCGGGGTCTTCGGCGACATCAACAATGGTAAAGGCATTGGTCGTCTGCGGTCCCTCAAGCCGGATTCCGGCCGATTCGCGCACTGCCGAGCGGGCGCCATCGCACGCGATGACATACTTCGCCGCGAGCGCGACTCCGGTCGCCGATTCGAGGGTCACGCCGTCGGGGCCGCTGACCGCCTTGGTGATTTCCGTATTCCAGATGAATTCAACGCTCGAGTCCACACACGCCCGGTACAGTATCTGCTCGGTGACAACCTGCGGGAGACTGGTCGCCGCCGGGAGGCCGTTGCCTGTCGTTTGGGGGTAGGTGCGCGAGAAGACTTCGCGGCCGCGGTAGAGTGTGCGCTTGGTTCGCCAGATCAGGCCGTGGGCGTTCAGCTCACAGCCGAGCCCCTGCCGGATTCGTTCCAACACGAGCAACGAGGCACGGTGGATGAAAATCGCACGACTCCCGGGACGCACACGATCCGGCGCGCCGGCTTCGACAACTGTCACCTCCCTGCCCAGACCACGAAGCGCCAGAGCGGCGGTGAGGCCGACCGGTCCGGCGCCGACGACAATCACATCTCTCATGAAGGGCTTACTCCAGCGAGCGCCGGATTGCTTCCGGATCGGCGCTGTCCGGCCGGGGCAGGATAAACTTATCGGTGGTGCGGCACCATTCGCTGCCGCCCATTCGACCGACAAGACGCAATACTTCTGATCGCGGCTTCATTCCATCCATGACGGAATCATCGACATGGATGCGCAAGACGTGTCCCACCACAAGCGAGTTGGTCGGCTGATCGGATGCGCCGAGTTCGATGATGTGTGTCATGCGGCACTCGAACGAAGCGGGGGACACGGCCACGCGTTGCGGTCGCACTGTCTGCGAATTGGCGCCGGCAATGCCGACCACATCCCACTCATTGACTTCCGGACCGAATTCGGCACTGGTGGCGTTCGCGAGTTTCGCGAGGTCCTCGCTGACCAGCGAGACGACGAACTCGGCGGTCTCACGGATGTTCCGCAGGGTGTCCTTGTTGATCCCGTGACGGCTGCCCGGACCGATTCCGACGGTCGGAGGGAAAAAAGAGAAGGCATTGAAGAACGAGAATGGAGCCAGATTCGGCTGTCCCGATTGGCTAACGGTCGAGACCCAGGCAATGGGACGGGGATACACAAGGCCATTGATGAGCCCGTTGAGCGTGGCGCGGTCGAGCGTGGCCGGATCGAGAATCATGATGCGCGCACAAAGGTGTTGCGGAGCAGGCCGATTCCATCAAACGATATCTCGACAACATCCCCGGGCTTCAGATAAGACGGCGGCTTCATGGCATCCCCGACACCGCCCGGAGTGCCTGTTGCGATCATGTCGCCGGGCTCCAGCGTGATGATGCGCGAAAGGTCGGAGACCAGCGTCGGGACATCGAAGATCAGATCCGACATCGGTGAGCGCTGCCGTTCCTCGCCATTGACCCGTGTGACGATCTCACGATCGGGAAAGTCGGGGAATTCATCGGCGGTGACGAACACAGGTCCGACCGGCGTCGCCCGCTCCCAGCTTTTGCCCGCGAACCATTGCAGGGATCGCTTCTGAAAATCGCGGGCCGTGACGTCATTCAGGAGAGTAAACCCGGCGACGGCATCCCACGCCCGAGCGTGTGGGATGTTCCGGCCACCCTGACCGATGACAATCGTCAACTCGCCCTCATAATCCATCATGTTCGAGTCGGCGGGCAGCGGGATTGAAGTGTCTGGGTCGGTCAGAGCACGGGGCAATTTCGAGAAAAGCGTCGGAACCGTGGGAAGCTGGCGGCCCATTTCGAGCACGTGCCTTTTGTAGTTCAGGCCAACGCAGACTGTCGCGCCGGGCTCGAGGATAGGTCGCAACACCCGCCACTCCGGAGCCGCGGCGACCGATGCCCGTGTGGCCAGATTCCGCCAATCGGAGTGACGGAGCAAGTTCCCGACGTCCGAAATCGCGCGGCCCTGCGCGTCGTTTACGATCAGTCGACTGCCGTCACGCTCGACGGCGGCAATTGGTCCATTCGGGCTTCGTAATGTGAGCAACCGCATCGATGTCAGCCCTGCCTCTTCTCGGATCGCTCCTGGTAGAATCCCAATGCCCGCAACGTGGGATCGTCGGTGAAGGAAAAGAGGATCGCGGGTTCCGTGTTGGAATTGATGTGCTCGTGGACCGCCCAGCCGGGCAACGCGAAGGTATCGCGTTCCTTCCAGTGGATGGGCTGTCCATCCATGATCGTGGTTCCGGACCCACGGACAACGTGGTAGACCGCGCTGGTTGTATGCCGGTGCGCCTCGGAGTGGAATTCGGGCGGCAGCAGTTGCGTGTAGCATGCCATGGTCGGGAGAACCGGTCCCCCGGTGATGGGGTTCGAGTACTCGAACAGAATGCCGTCGGCCGGCGAGCCCTTGGCCCCGTCCTTGAGTGCGTCCGTGAGCACGCGCTCAGTCTCGCGCCATGGGTACTTCATTAACGGAGAGTAGTTCTTCGTCCACCCGACCCACGATGGCCGCAATTGGCCGTGGGCAAACATCCGTTCCGAGACATCATCGGGCTGGGTGAGCCTTTGCGATTTCGTTTCGATTTCGCTGAAGAAGGAGCACTCCAGGCCATTGACCAGGGGCAGATCGAGCCCATCAAGCCAGATCATCGGGATGTCGGAATCGTTCCCGTGATCGTGCACGGACCACGCCGCGGTCAAGACCAGATCGCCGGGTTCCATCAGCGCCCGTTCGCCATCGACCGCGGTGTGGGCGCCCTTCCCCTCGACGACGAATCGGATGGCGCTGGCGGAGTGGTAATGAGCCGGGGCGATTTCGTGCGGCAGGACCAGTTGCATCCCGGCATAGAGACGCGCGGTGGCCGCGGGTTTGCCCTCGAGACCGGGGTTGCGGAGGATTAAGACACGGCGTTCGGCCTCCTCCGCTGAAATCAATTCTCCCGCTTTCATTAACCGTTCACGGATCGGCGCGTACGGCCAGAGGTAAGGGATCGCCTTGGTGGTTGGTTTACGAACGAGGAGCCCCTGCTGGCGCCAGAGCGGGTAGAGATGAAGCGGCGCCAGTGTCTCGATGAACTCGTCCATCGCCGATGTGGTCACTGTTGGATTCATGGTCGGCTCTCCGATTTGAGTTTCCTGGGTGAACGGCGCCCGCCCCGGCCGGTGGCATAGATTTCACACGGCATCCCCTCCGATCAAGCGCTTTCCGGAGCCGGCCGCAAATACCGCGGGGCGTTCCGGCCCGCCGGAGACGGCTTTCCGATTGTAAAACGGCGGGACCGGCCTTAAGATTGCCAACTGAATGGCCCGGCGCTGGACGGGCTGACGCGGGAACAGATCGACACGTCGTGACCGCAAGGGAACAATTCAGAGTCTGCTTCGTAGTTTGAACATGCCTTTTTCATCCGCCGTGTGTCTCTCACATTCAATGATTGCCGAGGTCCCACCATGCTTCGAACCTCTCTCCGCCTGCTGTCCCTTATGCCTATGATTCTTCTGGCCACACCGCATGCCGCGGCCGACACGTCCTTCGAGGCGCTGAAGGAAAGTCAAGTCATCGCCGATTTCCGGCTTGAAAACCTGTACGAAAACGATGCCGGCACGGCCATGGGCGGGCGGTTTCGCCATGTCCCCAGCGGGTTTGTGCTCGACTTGCTGCGCATCCAATCCATCCCGCAAGCCTTCATCTGGGTGAATTCGCCGCCGCCGTCCGACCAGGGAGAACCCCACACGCTGGAACACTTGCTCCTGGGAAAGGGAACCAAGGGGCGTTATGTCGCATCACTGGAGGACATGTCGCTCGGCAACAGCTCGGCATTCACCATGCAGCTTCAGACCTGCTATCACTACCACACCGCGGCGGGAACCGATGTCTTCTTCGATTTGCTGGATGCCAAGCTTGATGCCATGCTGCATCCGAACTTTTCGGACGAGGAGATTCGCCGGGAGGTTTGCAACATCGGCTATTCGCTGGATCCGACCGACAGCACGCTGCGCTTGGAGGAGAAGGGCACTGTTTATAATGAAATGGTCAGTTCGTACGAGCGGCCATGGGGGAATCTCGGCTTCGAGCTGGGCCGCATGCTTTATGGGCCGGGGCATCCGCTGTCGAATGAATCCGGCGGACTGCCGGCGGCCATCCGCACCATGACGCCGGAGGACATTCGGCGCTTCCATGCCTCCACCCACCACCTGTCCAACATGGGCATGGTCGTCTCCATCCCGGATGACATCACACTCGAGGACTTTTTCCAGAGGACGAGCGCCATTCTCGCCAAGGTCGAGCCTGACGCTCGTCACGGCGAAGACCCCGCGACCTTGAACAAGCGGCTCCCGCCTCCGGTCATGGAGAAAGAGGGGACGATTCGTCTGGTGAGCTTCCCGCACCAGAACGAGCAGGAGCCGGGGCTGCTGCTCTATGCCTGGCCGGCCACGCTGGAGTACGACAACAACGAGGGGTATCTGCTCGAGTTGTTCATCAGCAATCTGGCCAGCGGCCAGACGTCGAATTTGTTCCGCAAATTCATCGATTCGCAAACACGGGTGATCGACCTCGGCGCGAACTCGGTGTTCGGTTGGGCCAGTTCCGATCTCGGGCACCCGATTTACATCGGCATCAACAACATTCGCACCGATGCGCTCTCGGAGCCGATGATCGACTCGATCCGGGGTCTGATCCTGGCGGAGATCGCCCAGATCGCATCGCTGCCCGATGGCTCCGAGGAGCTGGTGAAGTTCAATGAACGGGCGAAGAGCCGTGTCATCGAACGGCGCCGGGAACTCCGGGAGTTTCTGAATTCCCCGCCCGGGTTCGGGTTCCGGGGAACCGGAGCAGGTTGGATGGAACACTTAAAGCACATGCAGGACACGCCGGGATTCCGCAAGCGGCTGACGCTGGACAGTGAGTTGAAATTCGCCGAGGAGCAGCTGGCGGGGGCATCGAACTTCTGGCGCCGATACATCACCAAGTGGGGGCTGATTGACCGGGTCCCCTTTGCGGTTGGCACGCGTCCCGATCCGAAACTGCTTGCCACTTCCGAAAGTGACAGGGATGGACGGATCAATCAGTTCATCAAGGGACTGGAGCGGGAATACGGTGTCGATGACCCGCAGGCCGCGGTGCTCGAATTCAAGGAAGACTACGATCTCCGGACGGAGGAAATCGATGCCGAGGCGCGCACCATCGCGATGCCCAAGTTCGTGGACAATCCGCCTTTGACACTCGATGATCAACTTCGCTTTCGGAGCGAGACACTTCCGGGGGGCGGCGCGCAGGTTGTTTCCACCTTCGACAATATGAGCAGCGCGACGGCAGGACTGGCGTTTCGCATGGATGTCGTGCCGGAATCGTTGCTGCTCTATGTGGCGGCCCTTCCCACTCTGTTGACCGATGTCGGTGTCATCTGGGATGGCCGGCCAATCCCCTATGATGAGATGGCGGAACGCATTCGTCGCGAGATCCTCGAGCTGCGCGCCTATTACAGCACCAATCCGCGGACTGAACGGGTGGAACTGGTGCTGCGTGCGGCCGGCAGCGATGCGACCGAAGCGCTGGCCGCCACGGATTGGCTGCAGGCCATCCTCTTTTACCCCGACTGGCGGCCGGAAAACCTGCCGCGTCTGCGGGACGCCATCGATCTGGCATTGAAGGGGCGGCGAAATACGATGCGCGGTGCGGAGGAAGCTTGGGTTGACGACCCGGCAAATGCCTACTGGCGGCAGACCAACGCGCTCTACTTGACGGCGGATTGTTTCCTCACCCAGGTCCACGCCCTTCACCGTCTCCGCTGGCAGTTGAAGGAGGCCGGCACTCCAGTCGCCGAGCGGGCATTTGGCGATTTCCTCGGCGGCCTGGCTGTTTCGGGCGCGCGGGGACCCCGGGCGCAGGCGCGTGCCCTTTTGGCCGCACTTCTTGGGGACGAGTCGGCCCTCGACAGCGCGGGATCGCAGGCGCGGTCAATACTGGCCGATTTCCAGGCGCTTCCCCCTGACGCCGCGGCGCTCGTGAAGGACGCGGTTTCTGACTTGCAGCAAAGCCAGGCAGAGATCCCCGACGGCAGCTTTGCCCGCGACTGGCAGTACCTGTGCCACCAGATGATAGCCGACCTGCATGTTCCACCGGCGGAGGCGCTCGCAAACCTGACACGGGTTATGGAGTTTGTTCGTCATGCGGACAACGCCCGGTCGTTCATGATCGGGAATGAGCAAAACCAGGGCGCGCTGACATCACGCATCGAATCGATCATTGCCAGACTGGACTCCTCGCCTTCGCAGCGATTCAGCTATCGCGGCAGCCCGCACATCATGGCCCGTTTGCGCGAACGGGAACCCGGCAGCGGACGCCCATTGTTTGTCGGCCTGATCAACGAAAACACCCGGGCAGGGGTTCACATCAATACAACCAAGTGCGCGAGCTATACCGACTTCGACCGTGAGACACTGCTGAAGTTCCTCTCCGCGCGGCTCTATGGCGGCGGCGGCGCCCACAGCATGTTCATGAAGACATGGGGGGCGGGGCTGGCGTACTCGAACGGGCTGCGCAGCAACGAGTCCAGCGGACGGCTGATCTATTACGCCGAACGCTGCCCGGACCTGGCCCAGACCATGCAGTTTGTGGTCAACGAATTGAAGAATGCGCCCTATGACAGTTCACTGGCCCAGTACGCCATCGCGCAGGCGTTTGCGGGTTACCGCGGCGGCAGCGGATACGAAGCCCGCGGCGAGGCCATCGCCGCCGATCTGGCCGACGGCGTGACCCCGGATGTGGTGCGACGCTTCCGGTCGGGTATCCTGGAGTTGCGGGACACTCACGACCTCTACGCCGAACTCCATTCCCGGATGGAGTACACCTACGGGGAGGTGCTCCCGGGGTACGGCCCGCCGGCGTCGGCATCTCCGGAGGCGATCTACTTTGTCATCGGGCCCGAAAAGCAGATGGAGTCCTACGAGCAGTACTTAAAGAGCGTCGAGGGCGCCGATGCCACCCTGCATCGGATATACCCTCGCGATTACTGGCTGCCGGGCCCGGCCGCGCAGTGAACTGACCACAATCCAACCATTGGGCGGCAGGAATTCAACTTGCCCTGCCGCCCTCCGTTCATCAGATTTCATGCATCGAAGCACCTGATTCTGATTGGTGTTGTCGGCAATTGAGATTGTTTTCATCCCATTTGTTTCTCAAATCTGGAGGCACAATGAAGAGCCGATACCGGCTTGCAACGCTGGCCATTATGACAATGGCATTCATGATTTCCGGTTGCAGCGGCGACAGTTCAACCGGTCCGAACCTGACCGGGGACGCCGCGACGTTTACTGCGAAGGTCGCGACGGAGTGGTTCCGGCTGTCGTACGATCGGGTCCGTGCGGAATCGTACAGCCCGCCGCGGGCGTCACGCGCGTTTGGTTACGCCGGGGTGTCGCTTTACGAATCCGTTGTGGCCGGGATGCCGTCGTATCAATCGCTGGCCGGGCACCTGAATGGGCTGTCGACGTTGCCGAAGGCGACCGACTTCCCATATCACTGGCCGACGGTGGCGAACACGGCGCTAGCCACCGTCATGCGAGGAATGTTTGAGGGCTCCTCGCAGGCAACAATCGATGCAATCGACGATCTGGAAGCCGATTTCAACACCGAGTTCGACGCTCTTGGGTTGGAGGAGGAGGTCACCGCCCGGTCACTTGCCTATGGTCAGGCCATCGGATTGGCCATCCTGGAATGGTCGCGCCGCGACGGGTATACCACCCTGCATAACTGTTCGGGCTACACGCCATCCGGCGAATTGGGCCGATGGGAGCCGACTCCCCCGGCCTTTGCCCCGGCTCTGGAGCCATGCTGGGGCGATATGAGGACTTTCGTAATCTCATCCGGGGCGTCGTGCGACCCCGGCCCACCGCCTCTCTATTCTGAGGAAGAGGGCTCCCCGTTCATGATTGAGGCAGTTGAGGTGTACGAAACGGCCTCCGACCTCACACCAGAGCAACTGACGATTGCCCAGTTCTGGGCCGACAATCCCGGCCAAACGGGGACACCCCCGGGACACTCCATTATGATCCTGACTCAAATCCTCGAGAACGAGGATCTGAATCTGGAGGTTGCAGCCGAGGCCTATGCGAAAGTCGGCATGGCCGTGGCCGACGCGTTTATCGCCTGCTGGTGGACCAAGTTCGAGTACGACCTGGTCCGTCCGGTGACCTGCATTCAGGACTTGTTGGAGGCCGATTGGCTTCCCCCGGTTGTCACCCCGCCGTTCCCGGAGTACAGTTCGGGGCACTCGACCCAGTCGGGTGCGGCCGCGGAAGTGCTGACCGGGCTCTTCGGGGAAATGACCTTCACGGATCACACACACGACGCCCGTGGGTTTGACCCCCGAACGTTTGATTCGTTCTATGAGTTCGCGGATGAGGCGGCGATCTCGCGGCTGTACGGCGGGATTCACTACCGCTCGGCGATTGAATTGGGCGTGGATCAGGGTGTCTGTATTGGAGAGCAGGTCAATGCATTGCCATTCAAGAAGGCGGTGGTGTCGCGTTAGTGCATGAAACCTGTCCCATCGGCGCATCGATTGGCGGTGGGACCGTGAATAGAGGGAATTGGTGACGACACGTCGATTTCACTCGAATGCGAAAGCGACCCTGTGGGGGGCGCTTCGCTTGATCGCGATCCTCGGAATGGGATCGTTCTTGCCGGGTTGCAATGGGAGCAACGCCCCCGCACCGTCCGCTCAAGAGGACCTGCGTACCCGTTTCGCGCTTCAGACGCTCCCCGCGATTTCCTATCCCCCGGACAATCCGCCACGGCAGGAACGCATCGCTTTGGGCCGGCTTCTCTTCTTCGATCCCATTCTCAGCGGCGAGAAAGACGTCGCCTGCGGCACCTGCCATCACCCGCAGTTTGCCTTTGCGGACAGACGGCAGTTCGGCGCGGGCGTCAGTGGCGCCGGCCTGGGTCCCGAGCGAATCCTTTCGCATTCCGTGTACACGGAACAGCCGGTTGAACTCGAGCCGCGAAACACCCCGACCATCCTGAACACGGCATTCAACGCCGCTCCTCCGGGAATGGCGGCGCACGAGGGCGTTCAATTCTGGGATGGCCGTGTGTCGAGCCTGGAAGTCCAGGCAACCAAACCCATTGCGTCGCGGGTCGAGATGCGCGGGGATGCGTATCCCGGGGCCGACGATGCCGCCACGGCCGCAGCGCTGGACAGCGTGCTCGCGCGTTTGCGAGGGATCAGCGAGTACGTCACCCGGTTTCGGGATGCGTTCCCGCTGGAGGCCGCCGAGGTCGACGCGGGGACGCGCATGTCCGTCATCGATTCCTCCACCTATGCGCGCGCCATTGCGGCTTATGAACGGGAATTGGTGACGCGCAACTCCGCCTACGACCAATATGTGCGCGGGGATGACGATGCCCTGAATGATCAGCAGAAGCGCGGTTTGGAGTTGTTTTTCGGCAAGGCGAAGTGCGCGACATGCCACGGTGGCCCGATGTTCAGCAACTTCGGCTTCGTGGTTCAGGGTGTTCCGCAGGAGGGAACCGGGAAGTCGGTTATTCCCGGCGACGATACCGGGCGGGAGGAGTTCACTCTTGACCAGAGCGACCGGTTTGCATTCCGGACTCCCTCCCTGCGAAACATCGAACTGACCCCTCCCTACATGCACGACGGCGTGTTTGAAACGCTGGAGCAGGTCATTGAGTTTTACGATGACGGCTGCCAGCCCCGACATCCATCGGTAACCGATGAGATGATCGATCCCCTCTTGGTGGCGGAATTGGGTCTGACCGAAGTGGAGATCAGCGACTTAGTCGAGTTCATGCGGTCGCTGACGGATCCGGGGACAGGGCTCGACCCGTTCCTGCTCACGGTGCCGGAGCGGGTTCCAAGCGGCCTGCCACCGGTTTTCGGCGTGCGGGATGTGAGTTTCCGTGCTGGATCCAAGGATGGTATTCTTGGCGGGAATCTGCCGGCGCATTGAGCAGACTCCGATTGGGGTATAGTCGGGCTTCGAATCGCATGAGGCAGATCACACACTCATTCGCCCGTCATCATGGGGATCACGTCCAAGTCCAGGCGCCGTTGGAGGTGCTCTCTTTCGATTGGCAAACGGACAATCAACCGGATGGCATCCCGCGGAACACCAGCCAGGATTAGATCCCCCTGGACCCTCCACTCCCGTTCGGCGGGCCAGACATCGGCATTCTCCCCGATCTGGTGACACCAGGGTTTCTGCTCAGCAGAAAGCACCTTCCAATCGATCTCATCCAGGTAGCGAATGGGCCTTGCCCCCCGCGCCGCCAGCCAGTCACGGTCGAGTGCAATCCCATAGGGTTCAAACGACCATCGCGACCAGCGGGCGCGCCAGCGGATCAGGGGAAGTGATTCTAATGGTGAGCATTCCGTAAGCGCCACCATCGGAACGCCCGATCCGACTCGCCATGACGACGCCCGAATCCGGCCCTCGCTGATGATCCGTTGAAGGGTATGGAAAGCCGAGCGGCAGTAGGCGGATGGCTCGTTTTGGTCCCGCACAAAATCCCGGAAGAAGTCGGCCTTGGTCTCGCCGGGCCAGGGACCATGGGAGGCGCGTGTCCAGTGAATCAGGAATCTTTTCGGCCAGTCCGCGAGTTCCGGATGGAGTCGTTCGGTGTCAACCGCGACTCGCAAGTGGTGGGCTTTCGGTTTGTACGATGTGACAAAGCGGTGATCGATCCGGCGCTGATCGCGGATCGGACCGAGGAGTTCCTCCCAGCCGCTTTTGGGGCGCAAGCTGACGGGTCGGACCGTGTCGGCGAGTTCCAAAACCATGCGGTCGCGTTCCCGCCACCATTTCTTGCTTTCGACCGGTGACTCCGTGTCGAGAAATACCCAATTGATGCGCTGGTCGCCTGGATCGAGAGGACCGAAAATGTCCCGGGAAAGATGCGACAGCCGCCGCGGCTCCAACCGTGGAACCACGAGGTGCAAATTGACGCCACGGTTGAACGCCTCCCAACTAACCAGGTCCCAGGTGAACTGGCCGATGCTGGAGACGATGTCATCGCCATCGGTTTGAGCCCGCCCAACGGCGGCGATGGTTTGAGACACCCACTCATCCTGAACCGTGGGTGTCTTGCTCTGGCGGGAATTGAGAATCGCCACACGCGCCACCAGTACACCTCCCCTGCCCGCTGACCAAAGGAAGGAAAGCCGCCCGAGCCGGAAGCCGCAACCGCGATTCCTCTTGTCTAAAGGTGAATTGCCGACATATACTTACGGCGGCCAGCCGGGCCTTGGGGCATCATGAACTCGCTTGGGACCATACGAATTAGTGACGCTTAAGGACGGTTGATCGCAATACGTTTGTCAACGGGACGTCGGCGATCAGCCGGCGTCGTTTTCGTTTGTGGCAAAGCAGTTAGGGCGTGACGTTTGGTTGTCTGCGACGTACATATCACGGTTCGGCCCGGCGCGATGCCCGGCACAAAGAGAGTTGAACATGGCTGACGCATCAGTGGCATTGGACAGCGACCTGCAGACCGGAGGCCCGGCCCGCGGTGTCTCCTACACCGCCATCGAGGAGGACGTGCTCCGGTTCTGGGACGAGCACGGGATCTTTGAGAAATCGGTGGAGCAGCACCGTGACGGGGACGCGTTCGTTTTCTTCGAGGGTCCCCCAACCGCCAACGGCAAACCCGGGATTCACCATGTCATTGCACGGACGATCAAGGATCTTGTCTGCCGCTACCGGACGATGAAGGGGTTTCGTGTTGAGCGGAAAGCCGGGTGGGACACGCACGGTCTCCCGGTCGAAATCGAAGTCGAAAAACAACTCGGCCTGGAATCCAAAGCCAAGATCATCGAGTACGGGGTCGGCAAGTTCAACGCGAAGTGCCGGGAGTCGGTCTTCAAGTACAAGGATGAATGGGATCGCCTGACCCGGCGCATCGGGTACTGGCTCGACCTCGAGCATCCTTATGTAACGTTGCATAACGAGTACATCGAATCGGTCTGGTGGATTTTGGCGCAATTCCACAAGCGCGGCCTCCTTTATGAGGGCCACAAGATTGTGCCTTATTGCCCACGTTGCGGCACGGGGCTTTCGAGCCATGAGGTGTCGCTCGGCTATGATCTCGTGAAGGATCCCTCGGTCACGGTCACGATGCCGCTGCGCGACGACCCGTCGATCGCGTTTCTGGTCTGGACGACGACACCGTGGACACTGGTATCGAACGCCGCCCTCGCGGTGGGCGAAGAGATCGACTACGTTCTCGTGAACAAGGCGGGCGACAGGTACATCCTGGCCGAGGCGAGAGCACAAGCGGTGCTGGGTGACGACTTCGAAGTCATCGAGCGCATGAAGGGACGCGATCTGGTCGGCAAGCGATACCGGCCGATCTTCCCGTTTTTCGAGAACACCCCGGAAGAAAAGGCATTCTCCGTCCTGCCGGCGCCGTTTGTGTCCACCGAGGACGGCACCGGAATCGTTCACATGGCCCCGGCCTTTGGCGCGGATGACTACGAGGTCGGGCGTCAGCATGGATTGCCCACGCTCCAACCGGTCCTGCCCGATGGAACCTTCGATGCCGCCATCACCCCGTATGCCGGGCAGTTCGTTAAGGACGCCGACAAGCAAATCATCAAGGACCTGAAAGCCGCCGGGCGGCTTTTCGATTCCGGCCAGATCGAGCACTCCTACCCGTTCTGCTGGCGGTGCGATACGCCGCTTCTTTACTACGCGCGGCGGTCCTGGTACATCCGGACCTCCCAGTTCCGTGAACAGCTCCTCGCCCTGAACCGGCAGATCAATTGGTACCCGCCCGAAATCGGCGAGAAACGATTCGGAGAGTGGCTGGAAAACAACGTCGATTGGGCGCTGTCGCGTGAACGGTTCTGGGGAACACCCCTGCCGATCTGGGTTTGCGAGAAGTGCGGTGACCACACGGCGGTCGAGTCGGTCGAGGATCTGCGGGCACGTGGATCACACCTCCCGGAGCCGCTCGATCTGCACAAGCCACATGTTGATGAGATCACGCTCGCTTGTGCCAAGTGCGGTGAGACGATGCGCCGTGTGCCCGAGGTCATCGATGTCTGGTTCGACTCGGGGGCGATGCCCTTTGCGCAGTGGCATTACCCCTTCGAGGAGAAGGAGCGGTTCAAGTCGCGTTTCCCGGCGGACTTCATCAGCGAGGCCGTGGATCAGACCCGTGGGTGGTTTTACTCCCTGCATGCCATCGCCACCATGCTCGAAGGAGAGTTGTGCTACCGCAATTGCCTCGTCATGGAGTTTGTGGTCGACAAGAAGGGCCGCAAGATGTCGAAGTCGCGCGGCAATGTGGTCGATCCATGGAGCGTGATCGCCAGCGACGGCGCCGATGCATTGCGCTGGTACCTGCTGTCGGTTTCACAGCCGTGGATTCCCACCAAGTTTGACACCGCGGCGGTTACGGAGGTCCGCAACCGGTTCTTCGACACCTGGCGGAACACCCTGGCGTTCTATGAGCTGTATGCCGGGATCGACCGCATTGACATTGAAGCCGTTCTGAAACGGCCGGCCTCGACCAACGAGTTTGACCGGTGGATCCATTCCCGGCTGGCGACCCTGACGGCCTCGGTCGACAAGGCGTACGATAACTACGATCTCACCTCTGCGGTCCGTCAGGTGGCGGACTTCACGGTGGATGACCTTTCGAACTGGTATGTCCGGCTGAACCGCCGCCGCTTTTGGGGTTCCGGCCAGACCGAGGATAAGCTGGATGCCTTTTCCACGCTGGCGCAATCGCTCTTGACCGTCGCGCGCCTGGCCGCTCCGGCCGCGCCGTTTTTCGCGGAGCATGTTTACCAGCGAATGATCGGGGATTCGCACCAAGGCGCGGGCTGGCCGGCCAGTGTGCACCTGACCCGGTTTCCCACCGCCGAGGCCGGGGTCATTGATGAGGACCTGGAAACCCGGATGGCCGCCGCGCAACGGGTGGTCTCGCTTGGGCGCGCCGCCCGGTCAAAGGCCCGCCTGAAGGTTCGTCAACCACTGGCGGAGGTCGTTGTCATCCCACCGGGCGACTGGAAAGCCGGGATGCTGGACGACCTGGCCGGCGTCATCAAAAGCGAACTGAATGTGAAGAGCATAACCTGGAAGACGTCCGCTCAGGACTTTGTGCGGATGAGCGCCAAGCCCAACTTCGCCGTCCTGGGCTCCCGGGTGGGCGCCCGGATGAAGGCGCTTCAGGCGGCGGTCGCGGCTTGGGACCCGGCCACGGTCGATCGCTATCGCCGGGAACAACGGGCGACGGTCGAGGTTGAAGGGAGCCGGATCGACCTTGGTCCTGGCGATTTGCAGGTGGACACCATGGGACCCGAGGGATATTTTGCCGAGTCCGATGGGCGCCTGGTTGTCGCCATCGACACCCGGATGACCGACGATCTGCGGGACGAAGGCTTGGCACGGGAATTGGTCAACCGGGTCCAGAACCAGAGAAAGAAGATGGGGTTGGCCGTCACCGACAGAATACGCCTTGAAATCCGGTCCGTGCCGGTCGTAGTTCAGGCTTTGGCCCGACATGCCGACCGTATCAGAAGCGAGACCCTGGCGGTGGAATTCGCGGCAATTGAAGGCCGGGATTTCCCGGACGGAAACGGCCAGGAGATGGAACTGAACGGGGAACCAGCCACTATGATGATCGACCCGGTCGCCCCGGAAGGACATTGAGAACCACGACGAAGGAGAGGGTCGTGAACAAACGCGAGTTAAAGAAGTTCGAAGAGTTGCTGCTGGCGAGACGGGCCGAGATCATCAACGAGATCGGGGCGATTCGCAAGAGTGTCCGCAGCGGGACCGCGACCGAGGCGGCGGGGGATCTCTCCACCCACGCCTACCATATGGCCGACCAGGGAACGGACACCGAGGAACGCGAGAAGTCGTTCTATTTTGCCTCGAAGTCCGGCCGGTTCCTCTATCACATTGATGAGGCGTTGCGGCGCATTGCCGACGGCACGTACGGCAAGTGCGTTTCCTGCGGCGAGGACATCTCCCCGGCGCGTCTCGAGGCGGTTCCCCACGCCCGTTTCTGCATCAAGTGCAAAGAGAAAGACGAGCAGCAAAAAGCACGTCAGGATCGCTGAGGGCTCATTGCACGACCAGAACACCGCCGAGGCCGGCGGGACGGACCCGATTTACACCGCATCGACAAGACCCGACAATGCCGTCTGGATCATTCCAGTGGTCATTGTCATTCTGGATCAGATCACCAAGTGGTCGATCCATGCAACCATGTCGCTTTACCAGTCGGTAAGCATCGCCGGTGACTGGGTTCGGTTGACGTACATCCACAATCCGGGCGGCGCCTTCGGGGTCCGGTGGGGACACAACGGAATTTACTTTGTCGCGGCTTCGCTGGTCATCGCCTGGATTGCCTGGCACCTCTGGCGGCACGGTTCCGAGCGTCGACTCTCGATCATTGCCCTCGCCATGGTTCTCGGCGGGGCGGTCGGCAACATGATCGACCGGGTGATCTTGGGTGAAGTGATTGACTTCATTGATGTTGAATTCCCGGACATGCGTATACCCGCCTTCGACATCGGTTTTTTGCATCATGCCGGAGTGGAGATGGACCGTTGGCCAACTTTCAATGTGGCCGACTCGGCGGTGACGGTGGGCATAATCATCTTGCTTGTCACCCTTTGGCGAGACCCCCTGATTGGCCATCGCACCCAACCGCCCCCGACCATCCGGCCTAATGAACCGGATGTCTCCCGGGATTAGTCTCAATCGCCTTACGATCCCCCGGGGACCGGGGGGGTCAGTTCCGCCAGCCACAATGAAAGAAACTGCGCCCGAGCGGCACGAATTGACGGTCGAGCCGACCGATGCCGGTGCACGGATAGACACTTACCTCGCCGCGCGGCTTCAAGACATCTCGCGTGCCCAGATCCAGCGCGCCGCCAAGGCAGGTGCCCTGTTGGTTGACGGCAGTCAAGTCAAGGTGAGCCACCGGGTAAGCCCGGGGGAGCGAATCGAGGTGACGCTGGTTCGACCCCATGATGAGACTCTTCCCCCGAGGCCAGAGAACATCCCTCTGGACGTAGTCTATGAGGACGATGCCGTTTTGGTGATCAACAAACCGGCGGGGATGGTGGTACATCCCGCGGTCGGGAACTGGTCGGGAACCCTGGTCAACGCGCTTCTCGGGCGGCAGGCGATCACCGAGGCGGCGAGCGGATCCGGTCAAAGGCCGGGGATCGTGCACCGGCTCGACAAGGGAACCAGCGGGCTTCTGATTTGCGCCCGGACCGAGCTGGCGCATCGTCGATTGTCGGACCAACTAAAGGACCACACGCTGGCGCGGGTGTATCTTGCGGTGGCTTGGGGACATATCCGGGGTGAGCAAGCAGTGTTCGAGGGCGCGATTGGCCGATCGACCAAAGACCGCAAGAAGATGGCGGTGTTGAGGGATGGCCGCGCGGCTCACACCCAAGTCCGGGTCTTGGAGCGGCTGGAATTGGCTGACCTCCTTGAGGTCACGATTGAAACCGGTCGCACGCATCAAATCCGCGTCCACCTTTCCCACGCCGGACATCCGGTTGTTGGAGACACCGACTACGGTGGGGGCAGCTCCCACTTACTCGGAGTGGACCCGTCGTTGCGGCTTTTGGCCCGCCGGATGCTGGCCGCCATCGGCCGTCCCGCCCTTCATGCCCATCGAATCCGCTTCCTCCACCCGGTCACGGCCCAGCTTCGGGAGTTTGAGGCCCCTCCTCCCCCGGATTTCAGCGGGTTGATACAAGTCGCGCGTCGTTGATTCACCCGCCGGTGTGTTTTTCCGTGCGGGGCAGATTGAATCACTTGACATCCTGATTCATCGCACCATAAATCTCCGCAGCATTCCGTGCGGATGTCCCGGCAGGATGCGGGAACTCCGCAATTAACTAAGACATTGCGCCGTTGAGGTTCCCCCCTTCACGGCGCCGATCCAGAGTGGTTGAAGCCGGGTTGACCCTGGGACTCGTTGTTTCTCTTCTTTCTTTGAGGGTCCTGCCCCCGGGGCCTGAGAACACGAGCGCAGCCTGGTGTCGGCGAGGACGAAGTCGAAACTCTTA